>JAIPFM010000045.1 GCA_021736645.1 Phycisphaerae bacterium
GATTTGCCGGTATCACAGGGACTGCGTCACGAACCAGTACCGCCTGGATCAAGACCACAGAAGCCAACCGCACCTTTGTGTCGTGGGGTCTCAATACTGTCGGTAAAAAGTGGAGAATACGTCTGGATGCCACAGGCGGTCTGCGTATCGAGATCAACGGTGCCTATCACTATGGCAGGACGTATCTGGCCGACGACGAATGGCATCACACAGCCGTGGTGCTGGAAGATGACGGCACACCGGATTGTTCGGAGACGCGGCTCTATGTGGACGGTCTGCCGGAAACCACCGCGGCCATCACGAGTACAGCGATTGATACGGATCCGACCGGCGTGTTTAGAATCGGTATGGCCACCTACGATACCGTGGGCTTCATTGGCCTGATCGACGAGGTGCGTCTCTATGATCGAGCCCTGTCGGATGGCGAGGTGCTGAGCCTGGCAGGCAGGACATCGCCGGTTGACAAACCATTTTAGTGGATAGGATGGTTTGATTTATAGTGTGACAGTATGGAGAAGACCCATCAACTTAAGGGATGGGTCGTTCCTCCTTGGAGCGTCCCACAGATCTGCGTGGGACGCTCTTATACTGACTTCCTGGATGGCGGCGCCTGTTTGTCTGCTCATCTTGGAGGCCAGAGAATCTTGGGTTTCGTGTACATAAAAGAACATAAAGGGAAAGACGTAATCATGACGTCGCGCAAGCGTGGTTTCACGCTCATTGAGTTACTGGTTGTCATCGCGATCATCGCGGTACTCATGGGGATTCTCATGCCAGCCCTGGGCCGTGTTCGCAAACAGGCCCGGGCCGTGGCCTGTCAGGCAAATCTCAAGCACTGGGGCCTCATCTTCAAGATGTACACGGATGACAATGACGGCAGGTTTTACGGGGCCTGGTCCACAGGCCAGCAGGGTCATGTGTGGATCGGGGCCTTGCGCCGTCTGTACCAGGACAAACACATTAATTTTTGCCCTGCGGCTCGAAAGATTGGACTGGACAATGCAGAGCAGGGCGGCGTATTTGAGGCCTATGGTATTTTCCCTGAGACAGATTCACGCATTGGCTACGCAGGGCTGGCAGGCAGTTATGGCATCAATGACTGGGTCGGCAATCCTGCAGATGCCCTGAATCCCAGCGGTATCATTGGCAGTCGCACCATGTACTGGGTCCGGCCCGATGTCAAGCAGGCAAACAATATCCCCCTGTTTCTGGACGCGGTGTGGCTGGGCGGTATGCCGCAACATACGGATACGCCTTCTCCCACTGAGAACGAAGCGGGTTTTGGCACAGGGGGCATGATGAACCGCTACTGTATCAACCGGCACGAAGGTCATATCAATGCTGTTTTTATCGATTTTACAGTGAGAAAATTGGGTCTCAAAGAACTCTGGACCCTGAAATGGAATAGAGAGTTTGACATTCATCACAGTGCCAATATGAATTGGCCGGACTGGCTTGACAGGCAGTCACGCTGACACAGAAAACCCATGAATTAAAAACACAGATTAAGACACTGAAATGAGGAGCGCATGAACAGAGCAAAACAACAACATGGATTTACACTGATCGAACTTCTGGTCGTCATAGCGATCATCGCCGTGTTAATGGGGATTCTAATGCCCGCCCTGCAGAAGGTTCGTGCCCAGGGACGTTCCACGGCCTGCAAGGCCAATCTGCACTCGTGGGGTCTGATCTGGCGTATGTACGCAGACGAGAATGACGGAAAATTTGCGCCTGGCAACCGCGTGGGCTGGGCGCGGGGCGACTGGGTCCTGTCTCTTCGCAAGTACTGGAAAGACAAGGACCAGATTCTGCTGTGCCCCAGCGCCACCAAACGCCTCATGAACAACAGCGGCAGTGTCGTCGACTATGGCAGCCACGAGAATTCCTATGTGCAGGGCGGCTATAATAATCAACCGCCCGAGGAGTGCAGTTACGGGTACAATCTGTGGCTGTTCAGCCTGCCCCCGGGTGTGTCGGCCCTGCAGGGTCGGCCCAGGTCTCTGCATTTTAACTCGATCTTCAGCAAGAATATGGCCAATGTGCCCCTGTTTCTGGACAGTATGTGGCGAGGCGGCGGCCCGTGGTACGGCGACGAAGCAGGACGCTCGGTCAGCCCGAGTTATGCCGGTATCCGGCCTCCGGATTTTAATGGACAGTGGATCGGTTACAACAATGAGATGATGCATTTTGCCATAGACCGACACAGCCGAGGGGTGAATTCGGCCTTTCTGGACGGCTCAGTGCGGCATGTCGGTATCAAGGGGCTCTGGAATCTGAAGTGGCACAAGAGGTACGAGGCCGGCAAGGGCTTCATAGGTCACTGGCCTGACTGGCTTGCCGGATATCCGGATCAGTAGGGGTTAAACAGGACTTTTGAAAAAAGTCCTGTGGTTTTCAGTTTTCAGTATGCAGTGTGCAGCAATATGGAGTGATTGATACTCTGAACGATATTCTGTGGACTGAACACTTGAAGTCCTCAAAACTACTGGAAGAAAAGACTACGACGCGGCGCTGTTTGAATGAAGGATCGTGACATGAAAAAGCATCACGACATGCTGTCGGCCAAGACTGGTCATAACCCTACAGGCAGGTTTCATTACTTACTGTGGACCGTCGTGTTCCTGATGATGTCGGTCTCTGCCCGCGTTTGGGCAGTCCAGCAAGCTGGGTCCGAATCCCCTCCCAATATTCTGTATATCATGGGGGATGACCACACGTCTCAGGCGTGGGGGATTTACGGCGGCATCTTGAAAAACTATGTGCATGCCCCGAACATCAGCCGACTGGCACAAGAGGGATGTGTCCTGGACAACTGCCTGGTGTCCAATTCGATCTGTGTGCCCAGCAGGGCGGCGATCCTGTCCGGTCAGTACAGTCATGTGAACGGGGTCAAGACACTGGGCGGCCACCTGCCTCCGGAAAGAGAGAACATTGCCAAGGTCCTGCAGAGGAACGGGTATCAGACTTCAATGGTCGGGAAATGGCACCTGAAAAAAGAGCCGTCGGGTTTCGACCATTATTGTGTGCTGCCCGGCCAGGGTCGATATTGGAATCCGGTGATGAAGACCCGGGACAACTGGCAGGACAACAACAGAGGCGGAAAGGCATATCCCGGCTTCAGTACCGATGTGATTGCCGACATGACCATCGACTGGATAGAAAAGCGAGACAAGACAAAGCCGTTTTTCGCCATGTGCCATTTCAAGGCCACACACGAACCCTTTGACTATCCCGAACGATTTAAAGACCTGTACAAGGACGTGGATATCCCTGCGCCGGATTCGTTGTTCGATCAGGGCCCTGAGACCACAGGCCGTTCCTTTGTGGGGCAATCCATGGACAACCTGAAAAAGCGGTACCTCGCTGCCACGGAGAGGCTCAAGGATCAGCCCGGCTTCATGCAGTATCCCGGGCTGCCCTTTTCCGTGGAGGGCCTGGACAACAAGGCAGCGCGCATGAAGACCTACCAGAAATTTGTCAAGGACTTCATGCGATGCGGCGCTGCCATTGACGACAACCTGGGGAAACTGCTCAAGTATCTCGACAAGGCCGGGTTGGCCGAAAACACGATCGTGATCTACACGGCGGATCAGGGCTATTTCCTGGGTGAGCATGGTTGGTTTGACAAGCGCATGATCTACGAAGAATCCATACACATGCCCTTTGTCATACGTTACCCCAGGGAGATTCCAGCCGGCACACGCAACCGTGACATCATTGAAAACGTCGATTTCTCCGCCCTGTTTGCAGACTATGCAGGGGCGGACTATCCCAACTCCATGCAGGGCCGAAGTTTTCGTGCCAACCTGAAGGGCCTGACGCCCAAGGACTGGCGCGAGTACGGGTACTACCGTTACTGGGAGCACTCCAAAGACCGTCCCGGTCATTTTGGTATTCGGGGGCAGCGCTACACACTGGCGTTTTATTACGGCAATGGCCTCAAGAGGAACAACTACAAAGCCGGCGAGCAGCCCACCCGATATTGGGATTTCTTTGATTTGCAGAAGGACCCGCATCAATTGCACAATGCGTACAACGACCCCTCATATCGAGACATCATCCAGCAGATGAAGGCCGAGATCCTGCGCCAGCGCACCGTGCTCGGGGACACGGACGAAGACAATCCCGAGATCCGGGCCATCATCGCCGCGCATTGGAATGACTGACAGGGCTTTTGAAGAAGCCCTGTGGTGTTCAGTTTTCAGTTTTGAGTGTCTAGCAGGGTCAGGCTTAAACTTAAAACTTACTAATGCTACAGCGCAACATACGACTGGTTGTTGTGTGTTGCTCGTGCTCAGCGCAGCGGTGCTCGTCATCGTAATCGATAGCGTGAATATAGTCGTTTCGATGACGATGACGAGCACCATCTCGATAAATCGAGATTGAGCACGTCCTAAGTGCTAAGTTCAGGCCTGACCCTGTTAGTCGAGTCAAAACAAATCAGTTTTGTTTCCTGAGAGAAGGAGAATCATTATGCCAAGACAATCAGGAACCTGTTTTGCTGTTTTAACCTTTTCTGCCGCAATGCTTGTTCTGGCCGGCAGGGCTTCGGCAGATCCGCTGGCACGTGCCGCCACGTCCGCTGCCGAGCGCGTCCGTACCGCAGCGCAGGCAGGGATTCATCAGCGACAGACGATGTTGTGGGATCGAGCACCCGTGCAAACGCAGCCCAACGGGTTGCCGATCCTGCACAGTTGTCCCGGCGCTCCGGTCTCTATCTTTCTCGACTTCCAATTCAAATCGGTCAGCGATCCGACAACGGTATTCAGCCAGGATGGCGATCTGGAGACGTTCAGTGAGGAGGAGCAGGAGGTGATCCGCATGGCATGGGCCAAGGCCGCCAGTGCCTTTGCGCCGTTCCACGTGGATGTGACCACCGTTGAACCGGATCCTGCACATCCGTACATCTGGGAGGCTATCCTGAGACAGGGAGGCGGCGGTAGTGCCGGCACGACGGGGTACGTGCCGCTCGCCGGCCAGAAGAAAGCCACCAACGGCAGCCAGCGGGCCGACGGCTACCGGTGGTGCGCCCGGTGCGGAGGCCGCACTGTATTGGCCGGGGTGATCGTGCACGAGGCGGGTCATGCCCAGGGCATTTCGGGACATGAGGCTTACGACGAGGAGGGAAACTACATCGGCATACAGAATGCCGGGATCGAGCGAGGGCCGTTTACCCGGTCGGTGGGGCCCATCGGTGCGTGGCATGTGTGGCTGTCGGAATGGGGCAAACCGCAGAAGAATCCCGCGGGGCTTTTCTGGGTGGTCAACGATATCGAGCGGATCACCGGTGAAGTCGTCCGGGGTGCCAAGACCTACACCGATCCAAATTATGCGGGCGACGGCTTTCGTCCCGATGATCACGGCAACGACATCGGGCATGCGACCAAAATGGTCCGCGGACCAGTACCCGGCCTCTGGGCGGGCGCTGGTATCATCGAGCGTTACACGGACAAAGATGTTCTGGAGTTTGAATGGAGCGGCGGGCCAGCGTGGATCGCTGTGCAGACGAACGTTCCGGTGCCGTTGCTGGATGTTCGGGCCACGCTCACCAATGCCAAAGGTGCGATCGTCGCGGCCGCGGACCCGGCCGAATCGATGCAGGCGGCCATGCGCGTCGATGACCTGCCCGCGGGGACGTATTACCTCGAAGTCTCCAGCGATGGCGACTATGGCGAACTGGGCAGGTATGAGGCCACCGTATCGGCCGCGCTTCCTTTGGCCCTGGAGCCGATTGCGCATCTGTCCTTTGAGGGGGAGTTGCTGACCGACCTATCGGGTGAAGGTCACCATGGTACGTGGTCCGGGGCTGCCATGTGGACCGACGGTCCGGACGGCAGTTCCGCGGCCCGGTTTGACGGAACCAACCAAGTGGTCATATCCTCGAACGGCAGGGGATTTGTATCGCCGGGCCAGTCGCCGCTTGGGTGCACCATCGCCTGCTGGTTCAGAACGGGGGACGTGTCGGCCGACGGCGAACACGTGTTCCTGCAAAGCCCAGGGAAAGCTGGATACAAACTCTACGTTGCCGACAACAAGCTCCACGCCCGTGCCGTCAATGATGCCGGTTTGAGCAATTGGCGCGGCGGCACCACTTTGTCGGCCCATGTCGCCCTGCAGCCTGGGCAATGGTACCACGCCGCCTTGACGCACCGAACGACGTTCTCCGAGGTGGGTGACACGATCGCGCTTTACCTTGATGGCAGGGAAATGGCACGTGGTCCAGCCGGACCGGTGCCGGATGCGTCGCAATTTGTCGCAGGAGGTCCGACGTTTGTCGGTGGTGTGGATGAGGTGCGGATCTTTAACGAGGTGGTGCCCACGCACCTGATCGGTGAGTTTGCCCATCGCGGGGAGCTGTCCCAACGCAGACCGGTCGCGGGCGGGATTGATCTCCAAGCGGCCGCCACACACGATTCCGTGACGCTGCACTGGGATGCCCTGGCCGGCGCCAAAGGCTACGAGATCCTGCGTTCGGGCGACAACCAGCACTTTGCCCTGCTCGAGAAGGTTCCAGCCGGAACGGCCACCTTCACCGATGTTAGTTTGGAGGCCTCTCGACAGTATTTCTACGGCGTGCGTGCCGAAGGGGAGCAGGCGATGGGCGTCGTGGACGTAACGACGCGGAGCGGGCCAGTGTACAAGCCCCGGTTCATACGCGTGAAGAAAGCCGATGATCTTCCCAGCGAGTGGGGCTACCACCGCTATGGTCACCAATGCGAAGGTGTCTACGGCATCACGCTGCTATGGTTCGGACCCTACGGCCACCGCGATCGGTCGATTCGCATCGAACGCTCAACAGATGGCAAGAACTTCATACCGATCATCACACTGCCTTCAATCGAAAGGGTCTATTACGACACCAATCTGATGCCGGGCACAAAATACACCTACCGTTTCGTGACGATCGATGATGCGGGCGAGGCGGCCGCGGCTGTCATCACGGCCACTTCGGCGTCACCCTGATGCTGTTCATTCCCTATCAGGCAGCAGGTTAAAAGTTCTCTCGCAGAGACCGCGGAGTTCGCAGAGATTCTTAAAGAAGGCTTTTATAATGGCTTTTCTTTTCTTGTACTATTTCAACACTGCTAACAGTTGTCTCTGTGGCCCCTGCGATCTCTGCGCGCAACCGTGTTTTTAGGTTATGCTTTCGGTCGAAAGGTCCAGAATTTGTTGCCGAGGAAATTAATGGACAGGGTCAGGCCGATGGAGGCCAACTGGGCGGTGCGCGGATCCATGCCAAATCGTTCCACCAGCAGGGCCATGCTGCCCAGGTTGATGGACAGTGTGATGAGGTTGACAATCACGAACTTGGCAAACTCGCGGCGTTTTTTCGAGCCTCTTGTCTTGAATGTCCAGTACTTGTTGATGATGTAGCTGTTTGACACGGCAAAGCAGAAACCCACGGTCGAGGCCAGGAGGTGATACAGCCCCATGTACTGGTAAGTGACATAGAAGATGCCATAGTGGATGGCCGTATTGAGCAGACCAACCAGAGAGAATTTTATAAACTGGGTCAGCATGGCGTGTTAACGGGTACGCAGCCATTGACCTTGAGGAACAAGGATGCGCCGCCTCTCTTTCAATAGATCCATAACGCCTATGATTCGTCCACGGGCAGGTCGATGTAGAAGGTGGTTCCATACAATGTTGAGGTCGTAAAACCCACTTTTCCTTTCAGGTATTCTTCACCCAGGAGTTTCATGCTATAGGTACCGATACCCCTTCCTGTTTCCGCTTTTGTACTGAATGAACGTTTGAATATTTGCAGTGCCACATCCTCTGGAATCTCACCCTCATTGTGGACTTCAAAACGGGGTATACGATTCTGCGATGAATACCGGACAGTGACGGAGTTTCCTTGGCTTGACGCCTCCAAGGCATTCTTGACCATATTGGACAGCACTCTGATCAATAGTGTTTTGTCCGTCAGAATCACGGCATCTTTACCCACAGGATGACACTCAAAACGCTTTCCAGCAGAATGCGAGCTGTCTTTGAACAGCGTATTCAGGTTCTCGAAAACATCTATGACTGAGACCGTGGCATAGGACGGCTGCAGATGGCCTCGCTCGGCTGCTAGAATATCCCTTTGGCATCTGATTTCATCGATGAGTCGAGTTGAAAGCCTAAAGACCCTTTCGGCAGCCTCCTCAATGGGAATGTCTTTCTGCTCAGAAAGCAGGCTGCTCCAGCCTGAAATCCCATCGACGGTATTCAGAATGTCGTGGAAGAACGTTCTTTCCAGTACAGCCCTCCGCTTTTCAGACGTGATGTCCTGCATCGTGAGAATAATGAACTCGTGATCATCCAGTTGAAATTTTGTCGCTTTGGAACGAAATTCCAGCGTGTCCTGGAGGCCATCCTTATTGACAGCGATGATACACTCATACACGGCTTGGGATCCAGCCTGGCAGGCCAGTATGGCATTGACAGCACCACATTGCTTGCAGGCGTTTGCCGTGCCACAGCCACTGGGTGCTGTCTCCGCATTTTTACACTTCAAGACTTCCCCGGGTCTGGCGCCGAGAATATCATCACGACTCAAACCAAGATCCACGAGTAATTGATTGTTACATGTTATAATCTGTCGTTGTCCATTCAATACTGCCATGTAGCCATCCACCGAGTCCAGCAGGGCCTGCAGTAGGGGATCACACACGCCCGCTCTTTGACGATCAAGCTCAACTTGGGAGGCTCGCGCTGCCGGGGCAAAGCAGGTCTGGCCTGACTTTTCAGTGTTTTGGGTAATCATAAATTGTGCGTCCTTTGAGCACAGCTCATCCTATTCATGCCACGGAGTCTCATTATCTTTGCAAACAGTTGACAGCAATTCTCCTGGCGTTAGGTGGTGGCGTCAAGGTTTTTATTGCGATTGAATTGGCTTGTTCCGGTTTTCTTCAATCGGTGTTGTTTCCAAGGCCCTCAAAAAAAGAAGTTGAGTCTGTTGGGAATTGACATAGAATGACTTCGCCTGAGTGTGACAAGGCATTTTTGTTGTGATGGGTTGCATGGAGTATGGTATATGGAGATCATGTTGCAGACTGTGTGTCCCACGTTTCTAACGGGCACCGGGTCTGAGGTCTGGGGGAGTGATGTTCATTTTCCTGAGAAGGCATTTGTGAACGTAGCCGCGCCATCCGGCACTGGCAAGACGAGTTTTATCTCGATTCTATATGGGCTGCTTACGGATTATACTGGCATACTTCAATTCGACGGCAAAGACGCAGCTTCGCTCAGTCGACGTGAATGGGCAGATCTGCGTCAACACACACTGTCGCTTATGTTTCAGGATCTGCGTTTGTTTGATCAGTTGACCTGCCTGGACAATGTGCTGCTCAAGGCCAGTCAAGCCAAACCCGTTGATTCGGCCGTCTCCGCCTGGATTGACACGGCATTTGAACGGTTGGGCATGACGTCTCGTGTCCAGGCCTTGGCCGGATCCTGCAGCCAGGGTGAAAAACAGAGGATCGCCTTTATCCGTGCCCTGGTCCAGCCCTTTGACTGGATTTTGCTGGACGAACCCTTCAGCCACCTGGACGACACCTGCATTGCTGCCATGCGGGATCTGCTGCTGGAGGCCTGCGACAAAAATCAGGCCGGCATGATCGTGACCAGTCTGGCAACAGATACGTGGCTGCCGTACCACAGGGCGGTGGCTCTATGAAACATATACTACGCCATCTTCTGGCATGTCACAAGGGGGGCGTGTCTCTGGTTCTGGCGGCCCTGGGATTTACGCTGGGCCTCTTGCTCCTGTTTTCGGCCATACGGTTCAGCGGCGATGTGATGCATCTGTTGTATCCCGAGGACCGGGATGCGGACACACGGTTTATCATGATCAACAAGCAGGTGAGTCTCAAGCATACACTGGGATTCGGGGACACGGCGTTTTCCAAAGATGAGTTGGACGCCCTCAGGCAGCAGGCATTTGTACGCGATGTGGGACCGATTGTAACCACCAACTTCGCAGTGGCAGGGGCCGCCTACCTGGGGGTGGATGGCGGGCTGCAGTCGGAGCTGTTGTGTGAAGCAGTGGACGATCGCTTTCTGGACACGCACCCGTCCGATTGGCACTGGCAGGAGGGAGACACTCTGATCCCGGCGATTGTGGCGCGTGACTTTCTGGTGTTGTACAATTTTGGCTATGCCTCAGCCAAGGGCCTGCCCAAGCTCACAGAAGAAACCATTGGTCTGCTCAAGGCCTATGTGGTGTGCAGCGGGGAGGGCAAACAATTGTCCTTTGCCGGGAAAATCGTGGGTTTCAGCGATCGCTTTTCCACAATCCTGGTGCCCATGTCCTTCATGACCTGGGCCAACGAGAATATCGGTCGAAAGGCATCACCTCCCCCTTCCCGGGTGATCGTGGAAATTGAGCCCGGCCAGGAAGAGGCGGTTCAGGCCTTTTGTAAAGAACATGCATACCAGACCAACCAGGAAAGACTCTCGGTGACGCACTGGGCCAGGTCCCTTCAGGTCGCCCTGGGAGTCGTGTGTGTGTTGGGTGGGGTGCTCATCCTGGTCTCTCTGTTGAGCCTCGTCCTCATCATCCAGTTGTTGATCACCCATGCCAGGCAGGAACTCCAGCTCCTGCATCAACTCGGGTTTGACGACACCTTCCTGGCACGGACCTATGTCATGGTCATTGCACCGGTGGTCGTGATCCCCTTTGTGTTGGCCGGGGCAGGCGTATTGGCAGCAGGATTTGTGATCGCGCCCCTGTTGATGAAGGTGGGTTATGCCATGTCTCCGACTCCGAACACCTTGACCATGGGCCTTTTTGTGGTGGCCTTCATTGCGGTCGCAGGCCTGCTCCATCGGCTCATCACACGGACGATACAGCGTATTCAATAGACCGCCTTACCTGTGCGCGAGCCGAATCCTCGTTGTGACAGACCCGGTCATCCTGTACAATGCCCGGCTATGGCTCGAATACAAAAAACAAGACGCCCGGAGTTTTTGCCGACCACACTGGCAGAGATTCGTGCGTTCGGGGCCGACCAACCGGATGTGATTCTGGTCACCGGCGATGCGTACGTGGATCATCCCTCCTTTGGCGTGGCCCTGATCGGACGCTGGCTTGAATCCCTGGGCTATGTGGTGGCTGTCCTGGCCCAGCCGGACTGGCGATCGGCTGAGCCGTTTCGCGCATTGGGCAGGCCGCGTCTGTTCTGGGGGATCACCAGCGGGTGTCTGGATTCGCGATTAAATGACTATGCGTCCATGGGCGGCAAGCGGCGCGAGGACCTGTACAGTCCCGGCGGTGTCACGGGCCTGCGTCCTGCCAAGCCGGTGCTCACCTATGCGGCCCGGGCCCGGGAGGCATTCCCTGACGTGCCCATTGTGTTGGGCGGCGTGGAGGCCAGCCTCAGACGTCTGGTGCATTACGACTACATTGAAGACAAGATAAAGCGGTCTGTGTTGGTGGATGCCAAGGCGGACCTGCTGGTGTACGGCATGGGTGAACTGGCTGTGGCCGAGATTGCAGCACGGCTGTCAGCGGGACGCGGCATTGAGGCGTGTCACGATATCCTCGGTACGGCCTATGTGCTGCGACAGGGTATGAAAGTACCGGACAATGCCCGGCCTCTGCCGTCGTTGACGCAACAGCAGGATCATGCCTCCGCCTTTATGGAGGCGTATCGGCTGTATGAAGCTGCGCACTACACACCGGGTGTGTTTGTGACTCAGGATCAGGACCCGGGCACCGTGGTGGTCAATCCTCCGGCCCGCGTGCTGGAGGACACAGATCTGGATCGTGTGTATGCCTTGCCCTATACCCGTCTCAGTCACCCCTCGTATACAGATCGGGGCGGTGTGCCTGCACTGCAGCCCGTGCAGTTTTCCATGGTGACGCATCGGGGCTGTTTTGGCGGGTGTGCGTTCTGTGCGATCGGGTGTCACCAGGGCAAGGCAATCGGGTCACGCAGTGCCGATTCCATCCTGTCAGAGGCAGAGACATTGCGGGCGCATCCGGACTTTCGCGGGACCATTGTGGATGTGGGCGGACCGTCCGCCAATATGTACCGCATGGGCTGCACGCGGGCCGAGATCTGTACACGACCGAGCTGTATCTATCCGGATCACTGCAAATCCCTGAATCTCGATCACAATCCCATGATTGAACTCCTGGAGTCTCTGCTTCAATGGGCCAGGCCTGCGCATGGACGCAAGCACGTGAATCTGTTTGTGGCGTCCGGTATTCGTCACGACCTGGCCGTGAATCAGCCCGAGTATCTCAATCTCCTGGCCGGACATTTTGTGGGCGGACATCTCAAGGTGGCGCCGGAACACACTTGCTCCAGGGTTCTGGATCTCATGTATAAACCTGGATTTGATGTGTTCAAGGCATTCGAAGCGAAGTTTGCAGAGGCCTCTCGCAGGGCCGACAAGGAGCAGTATCTGGTGCCGTATTTTATCAGTTCGCATCCAGGCAGCGGGATTCGCGAGGCCATTCAATTGACCGAGTACCTGGTGTCACGCAACTGGCGGCCCAGACAGGTCCAGGATTTTGTGCCGTCGCCAGGCACGCTGGCCACGGCCATGTACGTGGCCGGCACAGACATGCAGGGCCGTGACATGACCATCGTCAAATCACGCAGGGAAAAACGCCTCCAGGCCGCCTTGCTCCAGTACTATGACCCGCGCAATCGAAAGATCATTGCCGAGTGTCTCCAGGACCAGGGCAAGCAGGCCCTGCTCAAAAAGATCGACGCCATCCACGCGAGGGAACGAAAGCGGGGCAGGTAGTGACATGGTGCAGGAGCCGGGGTTGGTGTCTTCTTTGTGATGTTCGAGTGACCGGGGAAGACGGCCCATTTTCTATCGCCAGTTGTACCAGGGGATCACGTTGACGCCTTGGTATTGGCTGGCCCTGTCACCGCCGTAGACCAGGATGGGCTGGGTGTCTGTCGGCCCAGTGAGTCGTTGGAAGTAGTGGAGATTCCTGAAGAATTCGCTGTTGAGGGTCTGGCCGGATTTTATTTCTATGGGGATCAGTTGACTGCCGTGATCCACAAGCAGATCAATCTCGTGGCCGTTGGAGTCTCTCCAGTAGTAGAGGTCCGGGATCAATCCCTGGTGAAGCGTGTTCTTGTATAATTCTGAAATGACCCATCCTTCGAAGATGGCGCCTCGCATGGCATGGAACTGGAGTTCTTCGCTGTTTCGAATGCGAAGCAGGTAACAGAGCAATCCGCTGTCCAGAAAATACAGCTTGGGACTTTTGATAAGACGCTTGTTGAAGTTCTTGTGGTGAGGCCTGAGCAGCTTGATGATGAAACTGGTGTCCAGAATGGACAGCCATCGTTTTACAGTCACAGTGGATACGCCACTGTCTCCTGCCAGGGAGGACATGTTGAGTATTTGGCCGTGTCTCCCTGCGCAGAGCCTGACAAAACGATTGAATGCTTCAATATCTCCTACATTTGTGATTTGTCTGACATCCCGTTCAATGTAACTCATGTAGTAATTGGCCAGCCAATCTGGTGGAGATAGTTTTCTATCATGGATCGGGGGATAGAACCCGGTGGTCAACATGTCATACAGGTTGGGGCACATTGCTGGCTTTGGCCCTGTACAGCCAGGTTGATCCGGGTTCATGGCTTTCTGGGCGAGCAACTCAGGAAGACTAAAGGGCATGAGATGGAGAATCGCACAGCGTCCAGCCAGAGATTGGCTGATTTTTTCCATGAGAAGAAAATTCTGGGAACCACTCAGCACGAATTGTCCAGCTTGACCGGTTCGGTCGACAATCCCCTGGATGTACGAGAAGAGATCAGGTGCCTGCTGTGCTTCATCAATGATCACGTGCGAGGAGAGATGCTCCAGAAATCCTCTGGGATCTGTTATTGCTTCTGCCCGGAGGTCCGGATCTTCCAGGCTCACGTAGGCGTAATCGCTGAAAGTGTGACGCAAAAGTGTGGTTTTTCCGGACTGCCTGGGGCCGGTGAGGCTGACGATCGGGTATTGCTGGATCGCCTGCAATAGTTTTCTTGAAAGGTGCCTTTTGATCATGACGCTTATGCTAAAGAAATATTCAATGTTAAATTTGCATATAATATACGCACTATTTCGGCATAATTCAAGTGTTTCGTAAAGAGAATATCAGAAAAAGGCCTGCTCGTGATCTGAGCAGGCCTTGTGTTTACCTAAATGAGTCACAACACGGATTCCGATCAATCCTTGAATCCCTTAACTGTATCAAAAACACGCTTTTCTGCATACTGCATACTGAAAACTGAACACCACAGGGCTTTCTGAAAAAGTCCTGTCATTACTTTTTCCCGCCGAAGAGGCCCTTGAGACCCTCCTTGAGTGTATCCGTATTGACCTTGTCTTTGAGTTCATCGGGGATCTTGTCGCCGAGGTTCTTTTCAATGACCTTGTTGATTTCGTCTTCGGCCTTTTGTTTACCTATGTCTTTGAGCTTGCTTTGCAGGGTGTTTCTCAGTTCTTTGGTGTCAAAGGCCAGTCTTGGCGAAGTGATGGGGCCCACGATTTTCAGCGTGAGGTCCAGGCTGTCTATGCTTTTGAAGATGTCGTTGGTGGTCTTGGCATCCAGACCGAAAAGGCCCTTGTTTGAGGCGGCCTTGAGATTGCTGACCTGGGTTTTCAGGCTCAGGTCAATGGTCTGGCTGTTGATAAAGCCCAGGATCTCACCAGAGGCCTTACCGCTTTCAAAGGTGAGGCTGTTGTCCTTGTTCATGCCTGACTGAAGCTTGGACAGATCAATACCCTTGAACGTGCCAGTCAGTCTTCCCGGGTGATTGGCATCATCAAACTGCATGGCCATGTTAAGCGCGGTCCCGTCCTCGGATTGGATGTCCAGGGACACGGGCAACTTGGAGGCCATGGGTGCGTCACTGAGGTTCTTGACCTGGACATTGCTCATGCCGAAGACACCGTCGAGATTGACCTTGTCCAGGAGGATTTCCTTGGCCAGGAAACGGGCCACAGGCACTTCGTTCAAACGGGCCTGGAGATAGCCCAGGTATTGGAGCGGTTTTTCCAGGGGCTTGGGTGCGTCTTCGCCGGGCTTGGGCAGGTAGGGACGGATCTTGTCAATCCAGGCCTTGACCTTCTTGGCATTGTCAAAGTAGGTTTCGAGTTTGGCCAGGCCGTTGGGATCGAGGTTGAAGTCGCCCGGATTGAATGGACCGGTTTCTTCCGTCTCATTGGGTTCTACAATCTCCTTGGCGAAGAGCTGGGCCGGTGTGTCACGCAGTTGATCAAATTGTACGGACGACACCTTGACCTGATCCAGCACGACCTTGCCCAGAGACAGGTTGTACATATTGGCTTTGGCCGTGATTTCCCCGGCCTGGAATGTGTTTTTATTGATGTCGGCCTTGTCTGCCACTGCCAGGGTTGTGACCGAAAAATTACCAGTCAGGGGGGACACGACCAGAGTGCCAATATCGACGGTGGCGCCGTTGTTTTGGGAGAGCATTGAGGCTGTCTTGTTTTTGATGGTGCCCTTGGCAAAATAGGACACAGCCAGGGCTCCGCCCAGCAGGATTACCGCCAGGACGACGCCGCCTTTGCGGACGTATTTTGTTTTGGCCTGGAGCGTGTCCTTGGCACTTTTTGCCCGTTTGCCAATGACAATGCGGTCCATCATCTTGACCCAGCCCTTTTCCTGCCATGCATTGAATTTCTCCGAGTTGCTTTCAAGCTTGAGCCAGGTCTTTCTGAAGCCCAGAATGATCAGTCCCACCATCAGGCCCAGAACCGCACCCACCAGAGGCCCGGCCACCATGGCGCCGTCTCGGGCTGCCACAGAGAAGTTGGAGGCCCCGGCAATGGGGATCTTGCTGGTGATATCTATGATAAAGGGGACATGTTCCTGGAGATACGCACCGAACTCGTACAGGGGCTTGGCCGAGGCCAGGCAGGCAGCCTTGCCAATTCCCATGAACAGGATAAACATGCCGATCGGGGCATTCAGCAGGAGCATCAGCACCAGCACTGCGGCGTGCAGCCCGGAAAAACCAGGCATCAGGCCAAACCAGAATCCCAGGGCCACACCAATCCCAGCCATCACAGGACTGACCTGGCCGCGTAACAATGCTGCAATTTTACGAATCTTCTTTAAAAGCATAACTGCCTCCTTGCTGGATCATAGTAACCAATACAGTTTAATTTTTCAGTATTGTACAGGGTATTCATTGACCTGCAACCGAATATTCCGGTGCTCTGTCCTTGGTCTTTGGACTTCTGCCTTCTCCGCCATTGACAGGCCGAGTCACGGCCTCTATGATGAGGAGGACAAAAGGACTATGGCATCTAGATTGTAACACCTTTTCTGAAAAGGGATTAAAGATATATGGGTGATCAGGGATTTGTTCATTTACACCTGCATACGCAGTATTCATTGCTGGACGGGGCCATTGCGCCGGGCAAGCTGTTCAAACGATGCAAGGAGCTTGGCATGGACGCTGTGGCCATTACGGACCACGGGAACATGTTCGGGGTGTTGGATTGCTTCTTACGCGCAAAGAGTGCTGAAATCAAGCCGATTATCGGAACTGAGGCGTACGTGGCTCCGGAGAGCCGGTTCGACAAGGGCAAGGGTGGGATCAAGGACGCGGCCATGCACATGGTGCTCCTGGCTGAGACGACCCAGGGGTATCGCAACCTGTTGAAGCTCTCCAGTGCGGGCTATACCGAGGGATTTTACTATCGTCCGCGCGTGGACAAGGAGATCCTGACCGAATTCAGTGAAGGCATCATCGCGTGCTCTGCGTGCCTCAAGGGCGTGGTCGCCAACTGGCTCTTAAAGGGCGATGAAGCCAAGGCCCTGGCCGAAGCCGAGGCCTATGCGCGAATCTTTGGTGAGAACGGTTTCTACATTGAACTGCAGCGTCACGAGGGCGATGTGCCGGATGTCAATGAGGGGCTCGTGTATATTGCCAACAAGGTGGGCCTGCCCCTGATGGTGTCCAATGATGTGCACTTTCTCAATGCCGACGACCATGAGGCTCACGGCTGCCTGACCTGCATCAGTACAGGTAAAAAATTTGACGATCCCGCACGCATGGCCTATCCGCCCAATGTGTATCTCAAGAGCCCGCAGGAGATGCGCACCCTGTTCTATGATTATCCTGAGGCGTGTGACAACACCCTGGCCATTGCGGAACGCTGCAATATCGATATTGACATCAAGTCGACCCATGCCCCGCGTTATGAACCGCCGGGGGGCATCACGCCGGAGGACTACCTGACCCAACTGGTGTATCAAGGCTGTAAGAAACTCTATGGCGAGATCACCGACGTGATCAAGGAACGGATTGAACGTGAATTGCACGTGATCGAGTCCAAGGGCTTTTCCAGTTACTTCCTGATTGTCTGGGATTTCTGTAATTACGCACACGAACGCAATATCCCTGTGGGGGCCAGGGGCAGCGGTGTGGGCACGATCGTGGGATATGCCCTGGGCATGTGCGATGTGGATCCCATCAAGTATGACCTGCTGTTCGAGCGGTTCATGGACCCCGAACGAAATGAGATGCCCGATATCGATATTGACATCTGCCAGGCGCACCGGCAGGAGGTCATTGAGTATGTGCGCAAGAAATACGGTCAGGTGGCCCAGATCATCACATTCGGGACCATGAAGGCCCGGGCCGTGATTCGTGACGTGTGCCGCGTGCTCGGTGTGCCCCTGGATCAGGCAGACAAGCTGGCCAAGCTCGTGCCTGCGGATCTGGGCATGACCCTGGACAAGGCGCTGGAGGCTGAGCCCGAACTCAAGGCCCTGTACATGGATGATCCCCTGATCCATCGCACGATCGATATCAGCAAGCGGCTCGAAGGCCTGACCCGCCACAATTCCGTACACGCCTGCGGTGTGGTGGTGGCGGATTGTCAGTTGACCGATCACGTGCCTCTGTACAAGGCGGCCGGTTCGGATGACCTGATTACCCAGTTCGAGGGGCCGCTCGTGGAAAAGGTCGGTCTGTTGAAGATGGACTTTCTGGGCCTCAAGACGCTCAGTGTGCTCATGCGTACACGCGAGCTGGTGAACCAGAACCATGGGATTGACGTTGACCCGGAAAAGATCGATCAGCAGGACGCCAAGACCTTTGCGATCTTCTGCAAGGGCCAGACCAAGGGTGTGTTCCAATTCGAATCCGGCGGCATGCAGAATCTGCTCATCAAGATGCGTCCGGACCGGATAGAGGATCTCATTGCAGCCAATGCCCTGTATCGACCGGGGCCCATGATTCTCATCCCTGATTACATCGAACGCAAGCACGGGGCCAAGTGGGAACTGCCGCATCCGATCATGACCGAGATCCTCGGTGAGACGTACGGGATCATGACCTATCAGGAACAGGTCATGCGTATCTGCAACCGTTTGGGTGACATTCCGCTGCGTGCCGCGTACAAGCTGATCAAGGCGATCAGTAAGAAAAAGACAGACATCATTTCTGCGGAAAGGGAACGCTTCACCGAAGGATGTCTTGCCAAGGGCCTCACCGAGAAGGAGGTCACGGATATCTGGGACATCATTGAGCGATTTGCCGGGTATGGTTTCAACAAGAGTCACTCCACCCGCTACGCGTTTGTGGCGTATCAGACCGCGTACTTCAAGGCCCACTATCCCGTGGAATTCATGGCCGCTCTGTTGACCTTTGACGGGGATGTGACGGAAAAGGTTGTGGACTACATCACAGAATGCAAGACCGAACTGGGCCTCGAGATCCTGCCCCCGGACATCAATGAGAGCGGGGCACAGTTTACACCGATCTACCGTGAAAAAGCCGCGGTCGAGGGCGAAACCCCTGTGGACGGTGAGCCTGAAAAAGAGGGTGTGATCCGGTTTGGACTCGCGGCAGTCAAGGGCGTGGGCGAAAAGGCCGTGGATCAGATCATTGCCGCGCGTGAACAGGTAGGGCGATTTAAAAGCCTGTATCACTTCTGTGAAAATGTGGATCTGCGCGCCGCGAACAAGCAGGTCATGGAGGCCCTGATCAAGGCGGGCGCCTTTGACCGGCTGGGCGGCAACAGAAACCAGATGATGCAGGGCCTGGAAGGGGCCATGCAGAGCGGGTCCACACTCCAGGCGGACAAGCAGAAGGGCCAGATGAATTTCTTCGGCCAACTGGCAGGGGGCGAGGAGTATGCCAATGACGCGGATCGGTTGCCTGACGTGCCGCCATGGCCGGAGCCCCAGATGCTGGCCTTTGAAAAGGCGGTGCTCGGTTTCTATGTGACCAGCAACCCCCTCAGTCAGCACGCGGAACTGGTCAACATCTATTCCACGACCAATACGGCCCGCCTGGCCAGTGTGCGTCAGGATGCCGAGGTGGTGCTGGGCGGTATGATCGCCAAGGTCCGCTTCAATGTGATCAAGAATGGCAGACAGACCGGCAAGAAGATGGCTGTGTTTACGCTGGAGGATCTGCAAGGCGCTGTGGATGTGGTGGTATTCCCCGGTGAACTGGAAAAATATGGAGACAAGATTGTCCCGGACCAGGTTGTGTTTGTCAAGGCCAAGGCCGACCAGACGCGCGAACGCCCTCAACTGCTCACCGATGAAATCATTGCCATGGACGAGGCCACTGAGAAACTGGCGGCACGGGTGGCCATCAAGTTCGACAGCCGAGCCGTGACTGCAGAACGTGTTCAGGAAATCCGAAACCTGTGCGAGCGCCACAAGGGGCGAAGTACCCTGTATGTGGCGATCCTCTCGGACAAGGGCAAGGTGTACGCCAATGCAGACCAGAACCTGCGCGTGAACCCCAGTGTGGAGTTCTGCAAGAAGATGAAGCAGCTCGTGGGTGAGGATAATTTGGTGCTGACGAAGTAGAACTTCGTCGGTTTTAAGTTTTCAGTGTTAAGTTTTAAGCCATTGCTGGGAGTTGCTTCTATTGGATACGAAATGGTTGCAGGGTCGGTTGATTGTGCTGGATGGGCCGGATGGGTGCGGCAAGAGCACTCAGGTCAAGATGCTGTGTGCATGGATTGCCCGGCAGGGGGTTGAAGTCAGGACATTTCGTGATCCCGGGGACACGCGCATCGGGGAGCAGGTTCGAGAGATCCTGCTGAGTCCGGCGCACGAGGCCATGGGCACCATGACCGAGTTTCTCCTGTACATGGCGTCACGCGCTCAGCTCTGGTCTGAGAAGATTGCCCCGGCCCTGGCACAGGGCTGCTGTGTGGTCCTGGATCGATGGCTTTCCAGTACCTGTGCGTACCAGGGCCATGCCGGGGGATTTGGTGTGGATCGTGTGCTGCGCGTGGCCCAGGACACTTTGGAACGCGTGTGGCCGGATGTCACGATCATCCTCGACGTGGACACGGACACCGCAGCCCAGCGCATGGACCGCGAACTTGACCGAATGGAACTCAAGGGGCAGGCGTATCACCAGAAGGTGCGTCAGGGCTTCCTGAATCTCGCTCAGACCCAGGATCGCTTTGTAGTAGTCGATGCCACGCAGCCAATAGATGGCGTACACAAGGCGGTCATCCAGGGTGTCACAGGGTTTTATTAGAGTGTCTCAGCTGAACCGGTGTTCCATCACCAGTCCATAGGTGCCTTGCCGCCAGCGGGCCAACTCAACACATAGGTGTTCCCAGGCGGGTTGGCTGAGACTGCACTCGTGTGTCCATCGACAAATACTGCGTTGGCCAGACCTGTATTGAGGTCTCCTCCGACCGGCTTGTGGAATGTGGCAAAGCAGTCGGTCGTCTTGGAGGGGGTGGAACGCAGATTGTTGTCGTTGATGCCTGCACCGCTCAAGCCCGGGATGGCCCACGTATTCTCTTCGGAAAAAGCGAACACATTGGCCGGATCCTTCACGCTATTCTCATGCGAGGTCTTCTTGATCTTTGGGCTGTATTTTGCCGGCACCGAATTCCAGGCGTCCCCATGCAGATAGGAATTCATGCAATAGCCATACTGTGGGTCAATGGGAATGGTCACGCCGCTGCAATTTCCACAACCCACGCTCTTGGCGATACGGCTGAAGGTGGGGCACACGTGAATGTCCTTTTTGGCGAGGTAGTGCCAGAGGGCACCGCCCAAAGAGGGATTGTTGTCCAGGTTCTTGCTTTCATCGTGCCAGCGGCATCCATTGGCGCCATCCGCATAGAGCCAGTCAAAGGAGTAGGGAAACTTGTACTCATTGTCGTCCAGATACATTCTCATGGCGAACCCGTAGTTCCTGAGGTTGGCCTGGCATGTGCTGTTCTGGGCCTGTGCCTTGACACGCTGCAATGCAGGCATGAGAATGCCCATGAGCACTGCAATGATGGCAATGACGACCAGCAACTCAATCAACGTGAAAGCTTGAATTTTTTTCATAATAATCCTCCAGACATAGAGAAGAAGCGGAAAGCCTGCTGTACCACGATACATACCACCTGATAAAACTCGGGAATATTACTTATATTGACATTTTTATGGTACTCCAGAGGGTACTGTAATACAAGGAAAAATAACCGCTTATTGGGTTTGAAACCGGGCATCGCCCAGGTGGGGTGGCGATGCATTACTTTTTGACGGTCGTGCGTTCGGCCATCCACATGACATCTTCCCAGGAGTTTTCTGCTGGGACATTAAGTAGAAGGCTGCTGTTAAACCCATAAAAGAGAGGCGCGTCCTTTATTTTGGATCCGGTCCACTTGTGAACCAGGGCGTGCCCGTCTGCGAAGGAAAACCCGCAGGCACCATTATGATAATTGGCCGGAAAGTCGATGATCTGCGCGCCACTCTGGGTCCAGGCCCCTGTACAGGCGTTGGCAAAGGCCGCATCGTTAATACTGTCCAGGTGCTCGTCCACAAATACCCAGGTTTTGACCGGGCTGACGATCGTGGAGAGCTTGTTATAGGTACGCCAGGCCTGCTGGCCCTCGTTGTAGGTCTTGTCCAGCCATCCTCCCCGCCCGAAGACTTGACTCATGGAGTTGCTCCGAACGCGCGGCACCGCGGCTCCAAGATTGTTGGTCACCTTGGCCTTGTCCGCAGGGCACTTGAAGATCTTGGGGTTCCTTCCTGCATAGGACCACAGGGGACTCTTCTTCATGTCATTCTCGATATCCCAGTTCACTGGATCTGCCGAGTAACTGAGCCCGCCTGTGAACCAGTTCGGTCGACCCTTGACCCCGCTTTCGGCGGACACGAGTTTGTCGTCGTTTTCGTCGGCGTACATGCGCCAGGCAATCATGAGGCTGCGCAGATTGCTGGAACACGCAATACTCTGGGCCATTTTCTTGGCTGTGCTGAGGGCCGGCATGAGGATGCCCATGAGAATGGCAATGATGGAAATCACGACCAGCAATTCAATCAGTGTGAAACCTTGGCGATTCTTCATAATAGTCCTCCCTGGGGTGCCTGATGGGCCAATGCCCATTGGGCAACGCATACTATCGAATGAAACTCGACAAACACTGTTGAGCAAACACTTTATATCGTACACAAGACAATGGGCCTGTACAAGGAAAATCACTGGTCATCCTGTCCGGAATCCACAGGGCCAAAGCGGATCGTCTTGGCAGGGCCCTCGTACTGCCTGACCACCTGGAGGGTGATTACTACCATGGAATCGATGTGAAAGGTCTGGCATGGACAGGTCAGCCAAAATCACATATAACATGCAAGGCGTGGACAAAGGCCGTTCAATGGCTGCGGGATCACATCCCATGGCTCTTTCATTCATGTTGGCAACCTAAAGAAAAGGAAAACAACCATGCGATATAAAACCTTCCTGCTTCTGGTGATACCGCTCCTTGCTGTCACCCCTCTGTTTGCCGCGTCCAAACCGAATATCGTGCTGATCATGGCTGACGACATGGGGTATGAATGCCTGGGCGCCAATGGTTCCACGTTCTACAAAACACCGAATCTCGACCGTCTCGCTGCCGGCGGCATGCGTTTCGAACACGCCTATTCTCAGCCGATCTGCACGCCGTCCCGCGTCCAACTCATGACCGGCCGGTATAACGCCCGAAACTACGTCAGATTTGGGTTCCTTCATCCCAATGAAATCACCTTTGGCAATGTCATGAAGGCTGCGGGCTACCACACCTGTGTGGCCGGAAAATGGCAGTTGCTGGGCGGCTTCGAAGGCCCGAACAGATTCGGCTTCGATGAATACTGCCTGTGGCAGTTGACGCGAAGGCCCCCGCGATACGCCAATCCGGGCTTTGAAATCAACGGTCGGCAGGTGGACTATCCCGGGAAATACGGTCCCGACATTGCCAGCGATTACGTGGTCGACTTTATCAAACGCCACAAAGAGGGGCCTTTTTTCGTGTATTACCCCATGATCCTGCCGCACTGGCCATTTCAGCCCACGCCCGATTCAGCAGATTGGGATCCACTCGAAAAAAAGGAGTGGCCTCGAAACAAATGGAACCGGCCCCATTTCCAAGACATGGTGGCCTATGCTGACAAGATGGTCGGGAAAATCGATGCAGCCCTGGTTCAGATGGGCCTCCGGGAGAACACGCTCCTGATCTTTACCTGTGACAACGGCACCTATCCGGGCATTACATCACCGTTCAAGGGCCGCGACGTCAAGGGCGGCAAGGGATCGACACCCAATGCCGGTACGCACGTGCCCATGATTGCCAGTTGGCCTGGCACGATCAAACCGGGCCAGGTGAGCCAGGATCTCATCGACTTCTCAGACATGCTGCCCACACTGGCGGATCTGGGGGGCGACCAGGTGCCTATTGATCGGCTCGTGGACGGACGCAGCTTCCTGCCTCAGCTCAGGGGTGAGACAGGCACGCCTCGCGACTGGATCTACTGCTGGTACGAACGCGACGGAAAACGCAGCCAAGCTGTCAAGCGGTATGCCAGGAATCAGACCTACAAGCTGTACCGCAGCGGCCTGTTCTACCATGTCCCGGACGACGAGCTTGAGAACAAGCCCCTGGACCAGGATGGATTGGATGCGAACACCCGACAGCTTCGTACCGCACTCAAGGCCGTGATCGACAGGATCTATGAGGAGGAGAAGGGCTTCCCCTACAGTCAGACACCGGAGGGGTGAGATTTCAAGAAGAAAAGAAGTTGAGAAGGTAAGGTTGGACAGTCGGTCGGACAGCTTGACTGTAAAATGGATGTTTAACGAAACTCTTGTCTCGACCGATCTTACACGTATTTTCCTGCAGAATGGGCAGAACCTCTGTATTCCTGACTCGTTTTGAGGTATCCTGTGGCCATGGGTTTTACGGAAATATTCTGTCAGGATCGAGCCATTGCATCGCTGTGTCGCGCGTTTGGCATGGGGCGAACTGCGCATGCCTACATCTTTGCCGGGCCTGAGGGGGTGGGTAAGTTCAAGACCGCGGCTGCGTGGGCGGATCTCTTGTTGTGTCTTGATCCGGTGACACAGGGGGATCGGTTCGAGGCCTGCGGCCTGTGTGCGTCCTGTCGGGCGTGGGAGGGTCAGGCGCATCCGGATTTCTTTCCTGTGTATAAGGAACTGCGTGAGTTCACAAAAGACGGCAAGGGCAAGGCTGCGCCTGTGGACATGCCGGTCGATGTGATTCGTGAGTTTCTCATTGCCAAGGTATCCACGCGTCCGACCCTGTCGCATCGCAAGGTGTTTGTGGTGAGTGAAGCGGAAAAGCTCAATACCGCGTCACAAAATGCCTTGCTCAAGATTCTGGAAGAACCGCCGTCGACCTGCTGTATTGTGCTGCTGTGCACAAGATTGGAAAGGCTGCTGCCCACGACCAAGTCCAGGACGCAGATCATCCGGTTTGGCCCTGTGGATCAAACACGGATTGCTGCGCATCTGCAGGGTCTTGGCCTGGATGCAACAAAGGCACAGTATTTTGCCTGCCTGTCACAGGGGAGCCTGGGCACGGCCTGCCACTGGGCCGAACTGGAACAGGCCGGTGCGAATCTGTATGGCTTCAAGGTCAAACTGGTGACGCAGCTGGTGCCGTTGAAGTTGGCCGAGTGTCTGGGGCTGGCAGAGGCCTTGCTGGCAGGGGCCAAATCCATTCTTGAGACCTGGACCGGGCTCGATGCTGCGACCAGCAAGACGGATTTGAATCGCCGGGCCCTGAAGACTGTGGTGTCCATGGTGGTGGCTTTGCTGACCGATGTGATGAAGCAGCCTTTGGGCCTGTCTGAGCCGTTGATCAATGCAGATCAGGCGGACTGGGTCGGCAAGGCTGCTGCTCGCTTGGGCCCCCAGGAAGCGGCAGACAAGATTGCCGAGTGCTTTGAGGCCGTGCGGTGGATCGAGGCCGGCGTGAATGAGCGGCTAATTTTTGAGCGGTTGTTGTTAAGGATTGCCGGTTCTGGTATAATGCCCGGTCTTTGATGTGATTTTTATAAGCGTAACTTGTTGTATTTAGGTGACTTAGATGTCTGATACGCCGGAGCCAAAACCGCAGCGATCCAAGGGCAAGAAGCTGATGCTTGTGCGATTCGGGCGCATGAATGCCATTGGTTTGTTTGAACATAATGAATCGCAAATTCCCAAGATCGATGTCCAGGTCGTGGTGAAAACACGAAAAGGCCTCGAACTGGGTAGAATCGTGGGTGCCCTGGGATGTTATAAACAGGGGAGATACCGCTGGGACCCCAATCAGGTGGCGAATTATTACAAGTCCTCCGAAATGGAGATGATGTGTGAGCAGGGGGGGAAATTCATACGCTATGCCACACATGACGATCTGGGCGATGCCGCACATTTCAAGAAGATTGCCCAGGAAGAGGTTCGCACCTGTCAACGCATCGTCAATGAGACGCATGTGTCCATGAAGATTGTGGATGCCGAGCACATCCTGGGCGGCGAGCGTGTAATTTTTTACTTCATGTCTGAAGGCCGTGTGGATTTCCGGGATCTGGTCAAGACCCTGTCGCACGAATTTCAGACGCGCATTGAAATGCGTCAGATCGGGGCCAGGGATGAAGCGCGTCTGCTCGGCGATGTGGAGAGCTGCGGACAGGTGGTCTGCTGCAGACAGTTTCTCAAGTATCTCAAGCCCGTGAACATGCGCATGGCCAAGATGCAGAAGGCCACACTGGATCCCGCGAAGATATCCGGGTATTGCGGACGCCTGAAATGCTGCCTGCGATATGAAGACAGCACCTACGGTGAACTCAAAAAGAAATTGCCCAGGAAGAATACACGCGTGCAGCTGGAAGACTGCGAGGGGCGGGTCATTGACGGTCAGATACTGACGCAATTGATCCTGGTCGAGTCCGAAAAGGGGGAGCGAGTCTCGATTCCCCTGGAGCAGCTTGAAATCCTGGCACCGGATGCACCGCGCCGGCCTGAGCCTGAAAAAGAGGAAAAGAAGCAGCCCTCCCGCGGTTCGGGTCAGCGGAGAGATGGGAGACGCTCACCGCGGTCTGAAGAGGGTGGCAGTCGCGAGCCTCGAGGTCGGTCTGAGCCAAGGCAGGAGAGACCCAGGCCTGAGAGGGCCAAGCCAGACCCAGAAACACCTCAGGGGCACTCGGGGATGTCCGAACCTGCCGCGATAATCGACCCGGCGCAGGCCCAGAGTGAAACTGAGAAGACAGAGAAATCCGAGAAATCGGGTCGGTCCAGGCGAGGAGGTCGTTCCAGGCGTCGATCCGGACGTCGGGGCAACAGACGCCCAGCCAATAAAGACGGCAGCGGGGACAGTGCTTCCAAGGCCCCGCAGCCCAAAAGTTCTGAAGGTGATAAATGACACGGAACATTTTAGTGACCTCTGCTTTGCCCTATGCCAATGGTCCGATCCATATCGGGCATCTGGTCGAGTATATCCAGACCGATATCTGGGTTCGCTTCCAGAGGTTGTGTGGTCATCATTGCCATTATTTCTGTGCGGATGACACGCATGGCACGCCCGTGATGCTCAGTGCACGTGCTGCAGGGATCACCCCCGAGGCCTTGATCGAAAAGGTTCATGCAGAACACAAGTCCGACTTTGATCGCTTTTTTGTGACGTTTGACAATTACTATTCAACCCATTCCCCGGAGAACCGTCACTTCAGTGAACTGATCTTCAAGCGGCTCAATGAGGCCGGGGCCATTGTCACACGCGATGTGGAGCAGGCCTTCTGCGAACAGTGCGCCATCCCTCTGCCGGATCGCTATGTCAAGGGCACCTGTCCCAAATGCAAGGCCGAGGATCAGTACGGTGATTCCTGCGAGCAGTGCAGTGCCACGTATCGGCCGACAGATCTTGAAAACCCGTTCTGTGCCACCTGCGGCACCCCGCCGGTACGAAAGACGTCGTCCCATTATTTCTTCAAGCTGGCCAATTACGAGGCACCCCTCAAGGCCCTGATTGCAGGGGGATTCACGCAGCAGTCTGTGGCCAACAAGCTGCAGGAATGGTTCTCCTCCGGACTCAAGGACTGGGACATTTCCAGGGACGGGCCTTACTTTGGATTCAAGATCCCGGGCGAGGACAACAAGTATTTTTATGTGTGGCTCGATGCGCCCATCGGGTATATGGCGTCTGCCAAGCATTATTGTGATGCCCACGGCCTGGACTTTGACGCCATGTGGCCAGGTGAGCATTCTGCCCCTGGCGACCAAGACGCGTATGAACTGTATCATTTCATCGGCAAGGACATCATGTATTTTCATGCCCTGTTCTGGCCTGCCATGCTGACCGGCGCAGGGTTCAAGGTGGCCAAAAAGTTATTTGTCCACGGTTTCCTCACGGTCAACGGGGAGAAGATGAGCAAATCGCGCGGGACCTTTATCAAGGCCGCGACCTATGCCGATCATCTGGACCCTGAGTACCTGCGCTATTACTATGCCAGCAAGCTCACAGACAGTGTGGACGATATTGACCTGGGCATTGAAGACTTTACCAACAAGGTCAACTCTGACTTGGTGGGCAAATTCGCCAACCTGGCGTCACGCTCCGGACCGATGCTGTCCAACAAACTCGATGGTTGTCTTGGCACACTGGATGCCGAGGGACGGAGTCTGATCGACACCCTGACTGCGGTGCGCGATCAGGTGGTCAGCGATTATGAGAATCTAAAGTACGCTGCCGTCGTGCGCACGCTCACGGCCCTGGCCGATGAAGTCAATCGCTACGTGGAACTCAAGCGTCCCTGGGAACAGATTAAATCCGACCCCGAGGGGACACGCTTCACCTTGACCGCGATACTCAATGCCATGCGCGTGCTCACCATTTATCTCAAACCCATCCTGCCGGTATTCGCTGAAAAGATCGAGGCCTTCCTGAATGTGGCCCCGCTTCAATTAAGTGATCTCGAGACTGTGCTTGAGAACCATCCCATTCAAAAATTCAAGCATCTATTCCAACGTGTAGAAGAAAAACAGGTACATGCCATGATCGAAGAAAGTAAAGACTCACAAGCCAAGCCTCAGCCGGCCCCCGTTGAAGTCACTGAAGCGCCCACGTTCAAAGAGGAAGTCACCATTGACGATTTTATCAAGCTGGATCTGCGCGTGGCCAGGGTGGTCGAAGCCGGGCCTGTGGAAGGGGCCGACAAGCTGCTGGCCCTGACCCTGGATGTCGGTGGTGTGGAAAAACATGTGTTTGCCGGTATTGCCAAGGCGTACAAGCCCGAAGACCTGGTGGGGCGCCTGGTGGTGTTCTTTGCCAATCTCAAGCCGCGTAAAATGCGTTTCGGCGTGTCTGAGGGCATGGTGCTCGCGGCTGGGCACGGCGGCAGTGACATCTTTGTCCTGTCCCCGGATTCAGGCGCCAAACCCGGAGATGTAGTCAGTTAGCGATTTGGGGGCTGAAGGAATGGTCCGACAGGCCCTGTGTTTTCCTGCTGAAAACTGCCTACTGAAAACCGATAATGAAATCAACACCTGAAGAAATTGCCAAGCTGGATGGGCGGTACAGTCCTGAAGCCTTTCATTTTGTGTACGAGGGGCTGGGATATACGGTCAAGGAGTTCAAGGATTCGCCCGGGCATGTGAGCGGCCAGATGCTGTGCGAGGGTCTCAGAAGGCTGGCGCTGGAGCGGTGGGGCCGATTGGCCCTGCTGGTGCTGGAATCGTGGCGAGTCCGGGGTACGCGAGACTTTGGAGAGATCGTATATGCGCTGATCGAGCATGAATGGATGAGTGCTTTGCCCACAGATACGATCGAAGACTTTGACGACGTGTACAGTTTCCATGCGGCATTTGTTGATGGATTTAGTTTTTAAACATCTTTCTGTTTTTAAAATGCCTGGGTTTACAAGGACGGTTTGAATGGCAAAGGACGGGGTCAGGGACGACTCGCTGCACATTACGCTCTCAGGACATCTGGACATTCAGCGGGTCCAGAAAGAATGGGACCGCGTGGCTGCGCAGCTCGCTGAGCAGAACCCTCATACGGTACTCATTGACGCCTCTGGCCTGAGTTATTGTGACAGCGCGGGTATTGGCTTACTCCTTCACATCCAGGCCTACCAGACCAGTCGGCAGCGTACCTGCCGGATCCAGGGATTGAGCCAGCAGTCTCAACGACTCCTTGACCTGTTCGATCCCGGGACATTTGACATGTCTCCACCCAGGGGCACGGCCGTGGATCGTTTGCTCATACAGGTGGGCCAGGCGACTGTCTCTGTGGGGCAGGATCTGTACAGTCAGGTCGCATTCATGGGGGAGATCATGACCAAGACAGTGCGTCTGGTGATGCAGCCCCGTACACTGCGGTGGAATGACACCATGACACTGGCCGAAAAGAGCGGGGCCGATGCCCTGGGCATTACCGGCTTGCTCGGCTTTCTCATCGGTCTGATCCTGGCGTTTCAATCGGCGGTGGCCATGAAGAAGTTCGGGGCAGAGGTCTTTGTGGCAGATCTGGTCACCATCTCTCTGTTTCGTGAACTGGGTCCCCTGATCACGGCGTTTGTCCTGGCCAGTCGCAGTGGCTCTGCCTTTGCCGCAGAAATCGGTACCATGAAGGTGAATGAAGAGATCGATGCCCTGGTCACCCTGGGCCTGGACCCTGTCCGGTTTCTGGTATTGCCCAGGATACTGGCCGGGGTCATGGTGCTGCCCCTCTTGACCCTGTTCAATCTTTTGTTGGGTCTCCTGGGCTGTGCCCTGGTGATGCTGGCCATGGGCTATCCCCTCGTGACCTTTGTGGAACGTATGCAGACATCCTCCGGTCTGGTCGACCTGTTCGGCGGTCTGGCCAAGACCCTGGTGTTTGGTTTGTTGATCGCAGGGATCGGATGTCTGCGGGGCCTGCAGACCAAAACCGGGGCCAGCGCTGTGGGGAATGCGGCCACGAGCGCTGTGGTCAGCGGCATTGTGGCCATTATTCTGGCAGACGGCGTGTTTGCGGTGTTGTATTATTTTCTTGGAATCTAGGCTGGAGTCCAGAGCCTAGAGTCCAGAGTCTAGAGTTCAAAGTTGATTGATGAGTATGAAGAATGAACCGATTATTCAAGTGCGGGACCTGGTGGCTGCGTACGGCGACGAGGTGATTCTCCAGGACGTGTCCTTTGACGTGTATCCCGGAGAAGCATTTGGTATCCTGGGCGGGTCCGGGTGCGGCAAGAGTACGCTGCTCAAGCAGATGATCGGTCTGTACCAGCCAGCGCAAGGACAGATCCTGATTGACGGGCAGGACATGGTCACGGCCACGGAAGCCGAGCGTCTGGAGATCCTCAAAAAGATCGGTGTCATGTATCAGAACGGTGCGCTGTTCGGATCCATGAACCTGTTGGACAACATCGGTCTGGTGCTGGAGGAGTTCACGGATCTCAGCAAAGACCTGCGCATGCGCCTCGCCTTGATGAAGCTCAAGGCCGTGGGCCTGGAACAGGCAGCGTATAAAATGCCGGCCGAGTTGAGCGGCGGTATGAGAAAACGGGCTGCCATTGCACGGGCCATGGCCCTGGACCCCAAGGTGATCTTTCTGGATGAGCCGTCTGCCGGCCTGGACCCCGTGACATCCGCGCAGATGGACGAGTTGATCCTGCAGCTCTCTGAAACACTGGACATGACCTTCGTGGTGGTCACACATGAACTGCCAAGCATCTTTGCCATTGCGGATCGTGTGATCATGCTGGACAAACGTGCCAAGACCATTGTCGCGACCGGCGCCCCGGACGACCTCAGGATTCGAAGCGATAATCCCTGGGTGCGTCAGTTCTTTGGTCGGGAATCCAAGATAAGTGACACATAAGGCGGACGTTCTATGGGTACAAAACCAAACTATTTTAAAATCGGCCTGTTTGTTCTGTTGGCCGTTCTGATCCTGCTGATCAGTGTGGTGATTTTTGGTGCCAGTCTTTTGAAAAAGAAGAGTTTATTGTTTGAGACCTATTTTGACAATTCCGTCCACGGACTCAGTACGGGCTCGCCTGTGGAGGCTCGCGGTGTGAAGATCGGGCGCGTGGAACACATCAGCTTTGTGGGGGATCTCTACCCCATTTCCGCGGATCACGAGTCCTTTGCGCAGTTCGCCCGCTATGTGCGCGTGGTGGTGGCCGTGGATCCCGAGTTTATGCTGGGTGTGTTCGATACCCTGCCGGGCGATCGGCTTCAAAAGCTTGTGAAGGAGGGCATGCGCATCCGCTATGCCACGGAAATCCTCACAGGCATCGGTTATCTGGAGGCCGAATTTCTCGACCCGAACCGATTTCCTGTGCTCAACGTGTCATGGACACCGGAATACTTTTACCTGCCGTCTGCCCCCAGTGAGCTGCGTACGCTCAAGGACTCCGTGGACAGGATCCTGTACAAAATGGAAAAGATCGATGTGCAGAAGATGAGTGCCACGGCCCAGCATCTGCTCGTGTCACTGGATCAGGCCATTACGGATGCCAACGTATCCAAGGTCGTGGAGAACATTCAGGCCCTTCTGACCCAGGCGGAGCAGAAGATCCAGGCCATTGACACGGCCAAGATCAGCCAGGAGGCCTTTGAGGTACTGGCGTCGCTCAAGGGGGCTGTGGCAGATGCCAATGTGCCGAAGCTCAGCGGCCAGGCCCAAGCGATGCTCGCACAGGCCAACCAGGCCCTGGCCGAACTCAATGTCCTGCTCGCCCGACCCCAGACCGAGTCTCTGCCTGCGAACCTGCCGTTGGTGGTAGATCAATTGCACGCCACGCTGCTGAGGATCGATCGTTTGATCGCCACCAAGAGCCCGCAGATCGACCGGGTTCTGGACGATACCCGTGAAATCTCGGAAAATCTCAAGCAGCTCACGGAGAGCCTGAATCGCAATCCGTCGAGTATCATCTTCAGTAAACCCCCACGTAAAACGGAGCCAAAATAATGAAAGCTACGTATTCTCTGCTTGCCCTGGTTCTTATCGCAGGCTGTCGAACCAGCATCAGTACACAGAACCATTTCGTACTCACGGCCGAGCGGGATCCCACCTTGGCGGTCACCCGGACCACCGGTGTTTTGGATGTCCACCGTCTCACCATGGAGCGGACCTATGATTCCAAGGGCTTTGTCTACAGAACAGATTTGAATGAGTTCGCCGTCGATTATTACAACGGCTTTCTCGTGTCCCCCTCGCAGATGATCACGGAGCGGGTCCGCCACTGGCTCTCGCAAGCCGATCTCTTCTCGCGAATCCTCACGCCGGGTTCGCAGGCCGAACCCACCCATGCACTCGAGGGCCACATCCTCAATCTCTACGGCGACTTCCGCGAGGACCGGCCGGCCACGGCCATCTTTGAAATCAAGTTCTTCCTCATCAATCATGAGGACAGAAGCGGCGAAGTGATACTCAACAAGACCTACAGGGAAACCGAGCCCGTTGACACGCACGATGCGTCCTGCCTGACCCACGCCCTGGACCTGTGTCTCGAACGCATTCTAACGGCACTGGAAGGTGATATTGCCAAGGCGTTGCAGTAGGCTGCGTATCAGGGGATAGGTGCCAGGTGTCGGGGATCGGGGGTCAGGGGTCGAGTCATGCTTGCGAAATCCAGGCAGTGTGCTACAGTATCGACATGAAATCGTTTGATGTGATTGTGGTGGGGGGCGGCGCTGCAGGCATGATGGCCGCAGGGCGAGCAGCCGAGCAGGGCAGGCGCGTGCTGCTGGTCGAGAAGAATCAGGCATTGGGTGAAAAACTGAGTATCACAGGCGGAGGACGCTGTAACATCACCAATGCGGAATACAACAATCGCATCCTGCTGGTCAATTACGGAGAGGCGGAGAAGTTCCTGTATTCCACCTTTTCCAGGTTTGCCGTGGAACAAACCTTCTCAT
>JAIPFM010000046.1 GCA_021736645.1 Phycisphaerae bacterium
GGACCTGTGCCTGGATTGCCAGATCAACGATCCGATGCCAGGCCGCGATGGCCCGAAATTCGTCGCGATGCGCAGTGGTGGACAGCCGTGAAGACGAGCGTCCCAGATGCAGGTCTCCGCACAGGAGTAAACGCAACGCCGGTTTGTCCTTTGAGTTTGTCATATTGTGCTTGTTTGCAGCATTCAACCTTGAAAGAGTCATGACCCATGGAGACAGTCAATTTTACAGGAAAACCCTGTACCGGATGACCGTTTCCCTTGCAGCGGCCCAATCCTACCCCGGTTGGGTGGCTGTGACAAGGGGAAATGCACAGGGTAGGGGGGATGCCGTGATGCAGCCCGGTATGCAGATAATTCATGGCGACTTTCTTCTTCTCTTGAATCGCGACTTCCCTGGTAGTATACTCATCTTTGTCTACGGAAATCGGTGGCATGTAAATTGATACTACCCCGCGCAGGAACAACTGTGAAAATCCATCTGAAAACAAAACTCGTGGCAAGTTTTGTGACCGTGATATTGATATGCGGTTTGGTGGCGACCGGGGTGGGCACGCGCCTCATCGGCACAGGCATCATTCGTCAGGCCCAGGACAAGGTGGAACACGATCTGAATTCCGGACGTGAGGTGTATCGGGAGGAAATGGAAAACCTCAAGGATGTGATACGTTTTACGGCCTTGAGGTTTTTTATCAAAGACGCGGTGTCAAGTCATGACATAGAAACGCTCACCAGACAATTGCAGGAGATACTGCAGAAAGAGTCGCTGGATATATTGACCCTGACGGATGACTCTGGCGCGGTCATCGTCAGGGCCGGGAATCCATCTGTCAGCGGGGACGATCAGGCACAGGATGAAATGGTGGCCCGTGTGTTATCCACAAGAGACATGGTGGTCGGAACCGTGGTTGTGCCCAAGACGCAGCTCATCAAGGAGGGGAAAGCCCTGGCCGAACAGGCCCGTATGATAATCATTGCCACGCCCAAGGCTCGGCCGGGCACGGACACAGAGCAGACGTCGGCCATGTGCATCAAAGCCGCAGCGCCCGTATTCAGGACGGATGGCAGTCTGCTTGGCGTCCTGTATGGAGGGAATCTACTCAATCAAAGCCATACCCTGGTGGACAAGGTCAGGGAAATTGCCTATCGCGGGGTGAAGTACAGGGGGGAGGCTATTGGCACGTCGACCATCTGCCAGGGGGACGTGCGCATCTCCACCAATGTGCAGGGAGCCGATGGAGGCCGCGCCATCGGCACACGACTGTCTGAAGATGTGTATGAGCAGGTCCTGGAAAAGGGGCTTCCCTGGACAGCACGGGCCTTTGTCGTGAATAACTGGTATATCGCCGCGTATGAACCCATAAGAAATCCACAGGGCGATATCATTGGCGTGCTTTCAGTGGCCGTGCTCGAAGCCAAGTATACGGATATGCGCAAGAGGGCCGTGGCCATGTTCCTGGGTATCACACTGGTGGGCATGCTCGCGGCCCTGCTGGTTTCAACCCTCCTGTCCAAGAGTATACTGCAGCCGATCAGAGACCTGGTGTCTGCGTCCGGTCGATGGGCCAAGGGGGACTTTGATTATCAGATCAAGATCACGCGCAGAGATGAAATCGCCCGGCTTGAAGAAACGTTCAATTTCATGGCCTCTTCCCTGAAGGAACGAGACGACAGGTTGAGAGACTATACCGATCAACAGATCATGAAATCCGAAAGACTGGCCACAATCGGGCAGTTGGCTGCTGGCGTTGCCCATGAGATCAACAATCCATTGGGCACGATCTCGCTGTATGCACAGATGGTCCTTGATGACCTGGAAGAAGATCCTGAAAGTTGCAGGCAGAGCCTGGAGACCATCCTGAAACAGACGAACAGGGCTGGCCGGATTGTGAAGGATCTCCTGGAATTTGCCCACCAGTCAGATCCTGAACTGGCCCCGGTGAACATCAATGACGTTCTGAAAAAGGCCATGGCCGTGACAACCCCGCCGGCCGAATTACAGAACGTGCAATGGCTGACGGATCTGTCTCCTGCGCTGCCTGCACTCCAGGGAGACAGTGACAAGCTTGAGCAGGTCTTTGTCAATATCATCATGAACGCGCTGCAGGCCATGCCGGAAGGGGGGCAATTGACGGTGCGTACCGGCATGGCTGAAGGGCATGCGTGTGTTGAGGTTGAGATCTCTGACACGGGCTGCGGTATTCCTCAGGCGCATTTGAGCAAGCTCTTTGATCCCTTCTTCACCACCAAGAGGACCGGGGAAGGCACAGGCCTGGGCCTGTCTGTCACGCTCGGCATTGTCCAGAAGCACGGGGGGCAAATTGATGTGACAAGTCAGGTTGGCAAGGGCAGTACGTTCACGATTAAACTCCCCGTAGTAAAGGGCTGATCACCATGGTAGACAGCGGTACTATTTTAATTGTCGAAGACGAGCAGGACATGCTTCTTGGGTTGCAGAGGATTCTGTCCAAGCAGGGATACTGTGTCGACATCGCGGACAGTGGCGCCGCTGCCCTTGAAAAGGTTCGTCAATCCGACTTTGACATCGTGATCACAGATCTGAAGATGCCGGGCATGGATGGCATAGACCTGTTGCGCAAGGTCAAGGCAGAACATGCCGACACCCTGGTCATTGTCATGACGGGTTATGGCACAGTGGAGAATGCCGTGGAAGCCATGAAACTGGGGGCGTGCGACTTCATAGCCAAGCCCTTTGATGCCGATCATATACGCATGGTGGTCCGGAGGGTATTGAAGCAGGTCTCGCTGACACATGAGAATCGGTTTCTCAAGCAGCAACTGAAGGGATCCAGGGACGTTCAGAACATCATAGGGGACAGCGGCAGGATGCAGGATGTCTTCAAGGTGGCCGACAAGGTCGCTCGCACCGACACCACGGTCCTGCTCCTGGGAGAGAGCGGCACAGGCAAGGAACTCATTGCCCGCTACATCCACAACAACAGTCGAAGAAAGAACGGTGTATTCATCCCCGTGAATTGCGGTGCCTTGACAGAGACACTCCTGGAGAGCGAATTGTTCGGCCACGAAAAGGGCGCATTTACAGGGGCTGTATCCACAAAGCGAGGACTCATTGAGATTGCCTCCGGAGGGACCTTCTTCTTTGATGAGATCGGCGATGTGTGTCCTGCAGTCCAGGGAAAACTCTTGAGAGTCCTGCAGGAACGCGAGTTTATGCGTGTGGGCGGGACCACCACGATGACCGCGGACATACGAATCATTGCGGCCACCAACAAAAACCTGGAACAATGCCTAAAAGATGGGTCTTTTAGGGAGGATCTGTATTATCGCCTGAATGTCATCGCGATTCGACTGCCCGCGTTGAGGGAACGCAAAGAGGATATTCCAAGCTTGGCGCAGTGGTTCGTGCGGAGATTCAGCAAAAAGATGCAGAAGAACATTTCCGGTATGCCACGAGATGTTCTGGAAGTCCTGATGAGTTACGACTGGCCCGGGAATGTTCGCGAGCTTGAAAATGCCATGGAAAGGGCCGTGGTTCTGGCCACAGGAGGGCAGACGATCCAGCTCTGTCACCTGCCCGACAAAATCCTTCAGGCACAGCTGAATGATGGCACACCTGCGTCAGGTCTTTCCTATAGAGAGGCAAAACAGCAAACCGTGGATTCTTTCAACAGAGACTTTATCAAAAGACTCCTGAAGATGAATGATGGCAACATCAGCCAATCCGCAAGGCAGGCAAAAATGGATGGCGCAAATTTCAGACGGCTCATGAGGCGGTGTGATATCCAGGCCGAAGAACACAAGTAGAGATGACGGTGTCAAAAATGACCTGACTGTAATACCTTCTAATCAAAGGACTTTGATGCGCACTCGGCATCTTTGTAGGTCGTTTTTGACATATCTCGATCATTCTTGTCCGAAATAGACGTCGTGGGCTCAATTCTATATCATCATGTAAAAGAAGCACTTAGCCCATTTTTTCTGAGTCTTGTCTTGTGATCCAGGACTTGGCACGGAAATTACTTACAGAGCCTCCAGACAGAACCACATTTTTTTGAAAACTCATGAAGAAGGTGGGTACTACAATGGTACAGGCAACTCAAAAGAGAATTCTGATTGTCGAAGACGAGACAGATATGCGCCATGGTCTGCAGAAGATACTATCCCGAAGAGGGTATTTCGTGGATACAGCAGAGGACGGTGTCATCGCAGTGGAAAAGATGAAACAGACCCCCTTTCAACTGGTGATCGCTGACCTCAAAATGCCTCGCATGGATGGGATCGGCGTGCTTCAAAAGGCCAAGGACATCAACCACTCAGTTGAGGTCATCATCATCACCGGGTACGGCACAGTACAGACCGCAGTGGAGTCCTTGAGACTGGGTGCCTACGACTACATTACCAAACCCTTCAATCCGGATGACATCAGTCTTGCCGTGGAAAAAGCGCTCAAGATTGCCAAAGAAGACGATCAGGCTCTGGGCACAGGTAGGACTGTACCACAGGTCAAGGAGAGGAGAATACTGCTCGAACACTGCGAGAGCACGTGCGCCCAGGCTGCAGAAGAGAGAATCGTGACCCCAGAGAACCTCGCCTATTTTGAAGCCATGTATCCTGAACGAGACATTCACCTGTGGCAGTGGATGCCGTTTACCGCATCCAACGTCGATATAGACGTGTATATGAAACGAGGTGGGTACCAGGCATTTAAGAAAGCACTCAAGATGAAGCCCGAGGCAGTCATTGCAGAAGTGAAGGCCTCCGGCCTCACAGGCAGAGGCGGTGCAGGATTTTCCACGGGCTCAAAGTGGGAGGCTGCGCTCCATCAACCCGGACCTGAGAAGTATTTTGTGTGCAATGCAGAAGAAGGTGAACCTGGCACGTTCAAGGACAAGATGCTCATGGATCAGAATCCCCACAAGGTGATCGAGGGACTCATCATCGGGGCCTATGCTGTTGGCGCCTCTCAGGGGTATGTGTATATCAAAGACAAATATGGGGAAAGTGCAGACCTGGTCGAGACCGCCATGGCAGAGGCCGGGGCCAGAGGATTTCTCGGGCACCATATCCTGGGTTCCGCCTATTCTTTGACTCTGAGCATGCTGAGGATGCCGAGTGCCTATGTGTGCGGCGAGGAAACAGCGCTGTGCAGGTCGATCGAAGGCAAACGGGCAGTGCCCCAGATAAAACCGCCATTTCCCACGAAGGCCGGACTCTTTAAAAAACCCACGGTTATCAATAATGTGGAGACCCTCGCCAATATTCCCCACATCATGTTGAATGGGGCCCAATGGTTTCAGGGCATTGGCATCGATGGATCGCATGGCACGAAACTGTTCTCCATCAATGGCAACGTAAACAACTCAGGCGTGTTTGAGGTGGAGCTCGGCAAGTACTCATTGGGTGACCTGATCTATGGTCTGGCCGGGGGTGTCGAAAATAACCGGAAACTCAAGGCCGTGCTCCCAGGGGGACCATCCACTCGCTTTATATCGAGTGACCATCTCGATGTGCGCATGGACTACCAATCCATGGACAAGGCCGGCAGCAGTCTTGGGTCAGGCGCCATCGTCGTGCTGGATGAGACCGTGAGTCTCCCGGAACTGGTCAAGTACTTCTTTGAGTTTTACCAGAAGGAATCCTGCGGAGACTGTGTGCCCTGCAGAGTTGGCACCCGCAGAATCAGTGACATGCTCCATCTGATCACAGAACCCGTGGGCCCGACTGAATTCCGCAACTGGCAACGACTCGGTGGTCCGGATGAGACCTTATGTCTGGAAACACTGAAACAGACCGGCACCGTGATGAAGACCGCGGCAAAATGCGGTCTGGGACAAGCCGCCCCTGAACCGCTGCTCAGTTCAATAGACCTGTTTGAAAAGGAGTACCATGCGTTGATCGCCAAACGTCAGGAAGAGTACTCGCGTTTTGCAGAAACAGTGACAGCGTCACCAGACGCCACACAAATCGCTAATTCCGCGCAGTCCATCATGCGTAAAATTCAACCGGAATAGCGATCCGATCTGGCTGCAGAAATGGCCCCACCTTCGGATCGGCCCGAGCATGTGAGGCAGACGCTGTTGTGCTTACTCAAATAGGTCGGCGTGTGAGCCGATGCGCACCAGGTGGAGTTCATCGGCTTGGATTTGGCAGATCAGGACCCAGTCCGGTTCTATGTGGCAATCGCTGAAATCTTTCCACTGGCCCCCGAGGGCGTGGTCTTTGAATTTGGCCGGGAGTTTTTCACCTTCAACAAGCAGGCGGAGTGCCTTTTTGAGTGAGTCAAGGTTTCGTTGCTGCTTTTTTCCTCGCTTGAGATTCTTTGGGCCTGGCCATCCCATGGGACCTGAACTGGGTGGTCTGGAGGATTTTCAATCGTCAAGCCCCTCAAACACGTCGTCTACACTGGCCACCTCATGCAGGTCTTGCCCTTTTACCACCTTGGCCATGGCCTGGGCTGTCTGCTTATTGGGAATCTTGACCTCAAAGGGGATACCCTTCTGCAGGGTGATCTGCTTGAGGAACAAACTCACAGCCTGGGATAGGGTCATATCGAGCGGCTTGAGGATCTTGGCAATCCACGCTTTGGCAAATTTGGAAAAGACTCTATATGCTGATTTAATCGTAGAAAGGGCCAAGAAATTATAAAAAATCTTAATAAACAAGAATTATATTGAACAATTACGTCGATATATGTAATAATATTCTTGGTTATTAGGAGAATGTGCCATGGAGATCCATAAAATACTGCATGCTGTAAGATGCAATGTTGGTCTTACACAGATTCAAGTGTCTGAGAGGACTGGAATTGACGACTCAACACTCAGCGCGATTGAAAAAGGTCATAGGGAGCCAAAACTTGGCCACTTAAGTAAGCTATCAGAGGTTTATCACACGCCCCTCAGCATTTTATTGGGGGAGAGGCCCATGTCCAGTCAACTGGTTATGTGGCGAAGTAAACCAGAAAACGCAAAGGAGATTGAAGCTGAGTTTCTTGAACTTTGCGGTCAGTACCACCATCTAGAGGTGTGTACTTCTCATGATTCAAACCAAAATCTCCCTAAACTTGACAGCCCCTCAGCACGGTTTGGGTATCCAGAGGCAATAGACCTTGCAGAAGCTACTAGAGGGCATTTTTCCCTGGGCTATCGTTCTGGTGAGAGCCTTCTATTTGTTCTAGAAGAGGTCTATAAGGTAAAGGTTTTTCATCTGGATTTAGGACCGGCGGGGATCGCAGCTTGTGCATATTCATCGACATTTGGGCCAGCAATTTTGATGAATAAAAACGTGTGTAGATGGCGACGAAATCACGACATCGCCCACGAGCTTTTTCACTTATTGACATGGGAAAGATTTAACCACGATGGTGAGATTTGTGAGCCAACTTCAATGGAGGAAAAACTGGCTACCTGTTTTGCGGGCAACCTGCTTTTGCCAGAAACTCTGGTTCGCACCTCAATAGACAAAGCAAGGGATGAGCAGGGGAGGATCTCGTTTAGCAATCTAGACGCGATAGCGCGTCAGTTCGATGTTTCCCTAGTTTCACTTGTTTGGCGAATGCACTTTCTTTATAAGCAGAATGAAGAGACTACTAAAGCTAATGAACAAAAAGCGAGGGAGTATGTAGAAACTGCTCCTCGAGAGGATGGTCCTTTTCCTTCAAAGTATCCTGAAAGATATCGGGCCCTTGCCATTGAGGCTTTACAGGATGGCCAAATATCCATTGGCAAGTTCTCAAAATATATGTCGATGTCACGCAGGGAAGCCAGACGTTTCATAAGCAGTAGGGAGCAGGAATATGCAGAGACAGAAACTGAACTTGCTGCTACTTGATGCGGACGTTATTATTTTTGCCCATGAACTGGGCATATGGGAACAGCTTATTGACGCGTGTCAAATATCAGTTACTGAGATAATCATTAGCGAAGCTACCATGTGGTTTGACGAGAACGATGAGCAACACGCCATCGACCTTTCGCCTCTTATTACTGCCGGAAAGATACAAGCTGTTTCGGTTTCACTCTCGCAGGTAATTAATTTCAGAAAAAGATTCAACTTGGTCTATCTTGACGGCATGCATGATGGAGAAACTGAGCCCTTGGCATTGCTGGATTCTTCCGATGAGAAATGGAAGTTTTGTTCAGGAGATGCGATATCTTTCAAGGTTCTTGGGTGTCTGGATAAAGGAAATCAAGGTATCTCATTGGAAGAGATACTGCATGACTGTGGCCTAAGCGTTCCAAGCAATCAGAACCTTGCAAACCACACTAAAGCTTATCGACAAAAATGTACTCGCCAAGGTGAGCTAGATAGATTATTGGGGATGGCTTTTCATCAAGACTAAAAGGCACCATCACAACTGCACCTCTATTCGTACACCGTGTCACCTCACCTCAGAGAGCCTCTATCGTCACCCACCAGGAAATTCGCACATATCCACGAGGTCATTGGGAATCCCAGTATTCCTGAATGCCAGTACGGGTCAACGGCAGTTTGACGTACCAATCCCAAGGATTTCAAAGTGAAGAAACGAAATGTACGGATGGAGTGGAATGGCCACGTGAGCTAATCAGTGTCCCTTATAAAGTACATGACGGGCCGGCTCTGACCCCGTGCGTTCTGCTCTATACAATTAGGAGAAATTCATGCTACTCGCTCAAGCTATTATAGAATCAACTACAGCTGCGCTTCTATCACAAGCCCCTCCCCCTCAATCAGGAGTAGCACTCTTTGCGTTGCTTCCGATGTTGCTTGGTTTGGCAACCTGGATAGTCACTTTAGTTGTGATTTGGCGTGCCATGAAGGCACATGAATCAATTGCTGAAAGTCTTCGTCACATTGCACAGAAGGATCAGAGGGCATGAATCAATAAGAATCTGCCTGATCAGGCAGAACAAAGAAAGGCAAATGGGGTCGGTCCCCGTATTTCGGCATGTCCAATTTTTTGATCCTTACCTTCCCTAACGGATTGTGATAAACCAAACCAAGAACCGTTTTTGAATCGAGTCCTTGGTCATAGAAGCTAAAAAAACGGCAAACCTCTGACACTACCGTAATACAGGCGACCCCTTATTCCACTTTCGATTTGGGATTTAGAAAAAGCGAACAGCAGAATGTCGAACAAGGAAAACCACGGCTGGATCAAACCTTGTCGCGATAGCGACGTAAGAACAACTCAGGAATGTCCAATGTCGAAGTAATGGAACCATAGAATAGGCGGCAGCCAACTTCGTCATTCCTGAGTTCCTTGTTGGATATTCATTATTCTGTTTGGTTCCGGCTGAAAGCTGATGGCTGACTCCCACGTGCATCAAGGATCGCCACATTTCGTGATCCTCTTCGAATGGATTTTTTGGGGAAGAAGGGAAATGAGAGTGTTGGGACTCGAACCCAAGACCTACGGCTTAAAAGGCCGTTGCTCTACCAACTGAGCTACACTCCCGAAAAACGAGAATTCAACAGGATACCACATCGCCAAGAATTGTCAACTCAGCACTGAAAAAAACGGGAACGCTTTTGCCCTGTGAAGCAAAAGCGTTGGTTCATGGTTGCATGGGTTCACGGTTGCATGGTTCATGGTTCACGGTTGGCGGCTATGAGAACGGTGGATTCAGGCAACGGTGAACCGTGAACCTTTTCTTTTTTAATCCAGGTTTTGCCGGCCCATGATGGCGTCCGTGAGGATCTTGCCGCTGGCGTATTCAATGGTGCTGCCTGAGGGCAGGCCACGGGCCAGGCGTGTGATGCGGATGTGTGTGCCTCGCAGCAGGGAGCTGATATACAGGGCTGTGCCATCGCCTTCCATGTTGGGGTTGGTGGCCATGATGATTTCCTTGACTGAGTCGGATCGGAGACGCTGCATGAGCTTATCCAGTGTCAGATCATCGGGCTCGATGCCTTCGAGCGGGGCAATATGGCCTCCCAGTACGTGATACACCCATTTGCAGACACCGGTTTTTTCCAGGCTGATGATGTCCTTGGGTTGCTCCACGATGCAGATCATACCTGGGTCTCGTTTGGGATCCGCGCAGATCGGGCAGGTGGGGCCCTCTGAGAGGTTACAGCAGGTGTCGCAGCGAACAATGTTGTCCTTGACCTGCTGGATGGCGTGTGCAAGTCCCATGGCTTCGGTCTTCGGGGTCTTCAGCACGTGAAAGGCCAGACGTTCTGCTGTTTTGGGGCCAATGCCAGGGAGTCTCCCAAATTCGTCGATGAGTCGAGTCAGGCTTTCAGTATAGATGTTGCTCATGGGGATTCCGGCAGCTCAGGTTAGAGGGGGTCGTTATCATCAGGGGGATACGCATCGTCCGGGTCATCTTCGGTGAGTTTCCAGCTGTCGGTTTCTTCTATGTCATTGATTTCTCTCTGCATGTATTTGAATATTTTGTCCTGTAGAGGGGCCATTTTACCATACCACTGCGTCATGCCCTGGTAACTGGCCACCAGCATGTCCAGGCGTATGAGCTGCCATTTCTGGAGGCACTCAGGTTCCTTGATGTTGACAAACGGATCACAGCGAAAGTGTCTCTGGTTGTCCGGCCCAAAATCACAGAGTTCGCAATCTTTGCACTGTATCATGGTGACTCCTAGTCTTATTCGTTAATCCGGGCGACATAAAGAATCCTCTTACGCCAGGGCTTTTTACTTTCAATTTTTGAGAAGCGGCACTATAATACGACATTTTACTGGGTTGTTGCAAAGAGTTTCTGTCAGAACACAGGAGAACCAGATGGCTAAACCAAGACGCAGACGTAAAATTGGCAGCAAGAAACGACGTACAAAATGGAAGATTCGCCACAAAATCAGCTAATGTGATGGTTGATTGGATGGACGCGTAGAGTCTTGTGTACGTGAAGAGGCATAATCACCGTCGCCCTGTCGGCTTTATGACAGGACGACGTGTTTTTGTCCTTTGAGCGGGGATTTATGCGTTTTGGGCAAACGTATAGGTCATATACCCTGCATAGCCCACCAGCAGCAGTATACCTGATTTTTTTCCGATGGTGCCTCTTCCGAGTAGAGCCAAGGCCAGGAACACAAATCCCGCGGTGACCATGGCCCAGTAATCGTCTCCACCGGCAAACCTTGGGCTGACCTGAAAAGGCCGAGTTACGCCTGCCACACCCGTAACCAGCAGCGTATTGAAGATATTGGATCCCACCAGATTGCCCACAGAGATGTCATCATGACCTCGAAGGGCCGCCACCACACAGGTCACGAGTTCCGGCAGACTGGTGCCTATGGCCACAATGCTCAGGCCGATCACGGCCTTGCTCATGCCAATCGATTCACCGATCCGAATAGCGCCAAATACGGCCAGTTTGGCCCCAAGGGCCAGGCCAATCAGGCCCACTATGATGAAGACCACACTTCGGTTGAGTGGTTGAGAGTGAGACAGGATGTCGGGGGGCAATATATTGGGCGCTGTCAGGTCCAGGGGACGTGTGCTCTTGGCACTGAATACAGTCCAGCCTGTGATGATGAGAAACAGGATGAGCAGGAACAGGGCTTCCAACCGGGTCACATTCAGGTCTCTCAGGATCGGCCAGAGGACCAGACTGACTGCCAGCATGATCACCACATCAAAACGCAGGGTCCTGGTGGGAATGATCAGCGGGCGAATGAGTACGACCACGCCGCCCACCAGCGCGAGATTGGCGATATTGGAGCCAAACACATTGCCTATGGCAATATCCCCGCCCAGGGGGCCCTGGAAGACTGCTGCGATACTGGCCGCCACCTCAGGGGCTGAGGTGCCCATGGCGACAATGGTCAGACCTATGACCATCGGGGGGATGCCGAAATGCTTTGCCAGGTTGACAGATCCTGTGACCAGCACATTCGCACATTTAGAAAGCAGAATAATGCCGCCAACCAGGGCTAATAGGGAAATTACAACATTCATTTCAGGTCGTCGCGATCAGTTGGCAGGAGGCAAAAAAGCAGGCAAAGTCAATTACACTTTGCCCACGATAATACATGAATTGTGACCACCAAAGCCCAGGGAATTACTGATACTAACCTTGACATCTCTTTCCTTGGCTTTTAGTGGGACAAAGTCAAGATCAGCACCACACAGCTCGTCCGGGTTGTCCAGGTTAATGGTGGGCGGGATGATGCCTTTGTTGAGAATCATGGTAGACACAATCAGTTCAACCGCGGCCGTGGCACCCAGCATGTGTCCCAGCATGCTCTTGGTAGAGCTGATGGAGAGTTTTGGAGCATGATCTTTAAACACACTGCGAATGGCGGCACTTTCTGCCAGGTCATTGAGCTCTGTGCCCGTGCCATGGGCATTCACGTAGTCAACATCCTCAGGATTCAACTGTGCGTCTTCCAGAGCCAGTTCCATGGCCTTGGCAGCACCTGCTCCATCGGAGAGGGGGGATGTGATGTGGTAGCCATCGTCCGTGGCACTATAGCCCAGCAGTTCCCCGTATATCTTGGCGCCCCGTTGTTTGGCCCGTTCGTATTCCTCCAGGATGAGAATGCCGGCGCCCTCGGCCAGCACAAAGCCGTCCCGGTCCCGGTCAAAGGGTCTGGAGGCTTGCTGCGGCGTCTCATTTTTCCTGCTCAGGGCCCGAGCTGCACAAAATGAGGCCAGGCCGATGTGAGAGACAGCCGCCTCTGATCCGCCCGTGATCTGGACGTCGCTGCGTCCGGATGCGATGTTCCAGAATGCCTCGCCCACGGCATGGTTGCCTGACGCGCAGGCACTGGAGACACAGAAGTTGGGACCACGAAGACCGAACTGAATGGCCACATTGCCACAGGCTGCATTTGCCATCAAACGAGGTACACTGAAGGGCGAGACCTTGCCGGGGCCTTTGTCCAGCAGCCTGCAATGCTGCTCTTCAATGGTTGTAAGACCTCCGATACCAGTGCCGATAATGGCACCCATACGATAGGGATCTTCTTGGGTGAAATCCAGACCGCTGTCTGTCACCGCCGTAATGGCGGCGCCCATGGCCAACTGCGTAAAGCGATCCATACGTTTGGTGTCACGCTTTTCAACATATTGACATACATCGAAGTTTTTGATCTCACCGGCAAAATGAACCGGATACGCACTGGTATCAAAAGACTCGATCATGCTGATGCCGCTTTGACCTGCGCATAAAGCATCGAACAGTGTCTCTGTACTTTCACCCAAGGCTGTAATGCAACCCAGGCCTGTGATAACCACTCGTCGTCTAGTCATGGAGATAAAATTGCCTCTTATTCTTTACCCTTGGATTTGGCGACCTTGACAATGTACTCAACCGCAGAGCCCACAGTTTGAATCTTCTCGGCCTCTTCGTCGGGAATACTCATGTCGAACTCATCTTCGAATTCCATGACCAACTCGACTGTGTCCAGAGAGTCAGCGTTCAGGTCATTAATAAATGATGTTTCGCGCGAAATGTCGGCCTTGTCAACGCCCATTTGTTCGCTGATAATATCAATAATCTTGTTTTCTATTGCCTGAACATCTACTTCATTACTCACTTGTGGTCCTCCCTATATAAACAGGAACTCAATTGTTGCGGCTTTTCCGCAGCATCCTGCTGCACTTTTAGCCTATTGAAATTTTGGCGGTAGTGTACTCGTTGGGGTACACATGTACAAACACTTTTTGTTTTTTTTACATGGCCATGCCGCCGTCCACGCACAAGACCTGGCCTGTGATATACCCTGACTTGTCATCTGCGAGGAATGCGACTGCCCGGGCAATGTCTTCAACAGACCCGAGTTTTCGCATTGGAATTGCCTGTTTTGCGGCTTCCAGTGCGGCTTCCGGAACTTTTCGTGCCATCTCAGTATTGATGAAGCCCGGCGCAATGCAATTGGCCGTGACATTCTTCTTGGCCAGTTCGCGAGCAATGGTCTTGGTCATGCCAATCAATCCGGCCTTACTGGCTGAGTAATTGGTCTGTCCGGCATTACCGATCACACCTGAGACTGAACTGATATTGATGATGCGCCCGAATTTGTTCCTCATCATGGATTTGCCTGCGGCTCTCATGGCCACAAAGGCGGCTCTCAAGTTGACCTGGATCACGGAGTCGAATTCATCGTCAGACATCCTGATCAACAGGTTGTCACGCGTGATACCAGCATTATTGACGAGGATCCCAATGCCGTCATGTTCCTTGGCAAGAGCTTCCAGGGTCTCAGTGAACTTTTCAGTGTCCGTAATATTGACACAGCATGTCAGGCACGTATACCCCGCATCGGCCACGTCTTTTTTCAGCTCTTCCAGTTGGTCTGCATTCAGGTCAATGGCAACGACCTTGCGGTCCTGCTTGAGTAGTTCAAACACAATGGCCTTACCAATGCCCCGGGCTCCGCCAGTGACAACAGCCAGACGTTTTTCGGACATACGATGACCTCCTTATTCCAAATCCTAAAAATATCACGACAGGTCTGCCAGCGAACTGAGGCTGCTGACATTGTTGACCCGCGTTTTTCGATTAATTCTTCGCATCAATCCGGTCAAGACACGACCGGGTCCAATTTCATAAAATGTTTCCACACCATCCGCCAGAAGTCTCTCCATGCTGCCTTGCCATTGAATCGCAGAGGTGAGCTGTTTGACCAGTGACGGACGCACGGCGTCTGTATTCGGGTAATAGTCTGCCGTGGTATTGGCGATCACACGGATGGGTGAAGGATCACGCAGTGTACAGCCTGCAAGGGCCTCACTCAGTGAGGCCGCCGCCGGGGCCATCAGGTCTGTGTGAAACGCGCCTGCCACGTCCAGACGCACGGCCTTGGCGGCACCCATCTCCATGGCCAGGGCTTCAGCACGATCGCAAGCTGCTTTGGCGCCGCTGATCACAATCTGCCCAGGGCAGTTGAAGTTGGCAGGCTGGAGGGGTTCACCCTGACTGGCCTGGGCACACAGGGCCTTTACCTGATCCGGTTCCATACTGATAATACTGACCATACCACCCTCTGAAGCCTCTGCAGCTTCCTGCATGGCCTGCCCGCGCTTTGCCACGAGACGCAAGGCGTCTTCAAAGCTCATGGCGCCGGCTGCGTACAGGGCTGTATATTCACCCAGGCTCAGACCGGCTGTGACATCCGGCGTCAGGTCACTCTTGGTTTTCAAGGATTCCAGCAGGGCGACTGAGGTGACAAAAATCGCAGGCTGCGACATGGCTGTGGTATTGAGTGCCTCAGCCGGGCCTTCAAAGCACAGGGTCGCGATGTCAAAGCCCAGGATTTCGCTGGCCCTGGCATAGACGTCTCGTGCCTGAGACACAGACTCTGCCACGTCCTTGCCCATGCCCACCCATTGGGCACCTTGTCCTGGAAATAAAAAGGCTGTCTTCATGTTCATTGTCCTGATGTTGCTGTGAATGAAGGTTAGAGACGAATGACGTTCGCGCCCCAGGTCAGGCCGCCACCGAACGCCACGAAAATGACCAGATCGCCCTGACCGACCTTGCCGGCTTCAATGCATTCATTCAATGCGATGGGAATGGATGCGGCGGAGGTATTGCCGTATTCCTGAATATTGACAAATATCTTTTCGTCAGGCAGGTGCAGACGTTTGGCTGCAGATTCAATAATGCGTGCATTCATTTGGTGAGACACGAGCATCTTGACATCGTCGGCCTTCAAGTGACACGCATCCAGGCACTTGTGCACAGATTCTACAATCATGCGCACCGCCTGCTGGTAAATATCACGTCCCTGAATGGAAATATACTTCATGGACGGGGATTCCAGTTCCCGACCCACAGGGTGGCGTGATCCATAGGCCTGACAGTTGAGAGACTGCCACGCGCTGCCGTCTGCTCCCATGGTATTGTAGAGTATCCCGCGATCTTTGCCCTCGTACTGCTCCAGCACCACAGCGCCGGCACCATCGCCGAACAGAATGGCACTTGCGCGGTCCGTCCAGTCTGTAATTTTTGACAGGGTATCCGCCCCAATGACCAGGGCCCTTTTAATGAGTCCCGTTTCAATGAATTGCTGGGCTGTGGCCAGGCTGTACACAAACCCACTGCAAGCCGCAGAGATGTCGTACCCCCAGGCATGGGTAGCGCCTAGCTCATGCTGAACAAAGCAGGCCGTGGACGGAAAGATCATTTCGGGCGTGACTGTGCCCACCAATATCAGATCCAGTTCCTTGGGGTCAATGCCCGCTCTCTCGATAGCCTGCCTGGCTGCATTTGTGGCCAGCAGGGCCGTGCTTTCTTCGTCTGTACAGATGTGGCGAGATTTAATGCCTGTGCGCGATGTAATCCACTCGTCTGATGTGTCTACCAATTCGGCAAGGTCTTCATTGGTGAGCGTTTTCTGAGGTACATAGGAACCGGTGCCCGTAATGATGGCGCGATACGGAAGTTCCTTACCTTCAATTGGTTTGTACATCTGTTGTCCCTACTGATGAGTGCGACAGAGAGTCCATTATCTTGTCATTGATCTTGAGCGTGTGATGCTTCTTGGCAATAATAACGGCATTCTTGATGGTGCGTTCCACGCTGGAACCGTGACAGATAAAGGCGGTGCCATTGACACCGAGCAGGGGGGCTCCACCGTACTCGTTGTAATCATACTTTTGGTAAATTCGTTTCATGATGGGCTTGAACTTCAGAGCCAGGCCCAAGCCCAGTTTTTCCTGCATGAGCTCGTGCTTGATGGCCTTGAACAGGCCGTCCACGGCCCCTTCTGTGAGTTTGAGCATGACATTGCCCACAAAACCCTCACATGCCACCACATCACAGATACCCTTGAAAATGTCACGTCCTTCAATATTGCCAATAAAATTGAGGTTGGGATCGGATTTGATGAGGTCCCGGGCTTTCTTGACGATTTCATTGCCCTTGGCCTCTTCCTGGCCGATACTCATGATCCCAATGCGGGGCGATTTAATGCCCAGCAGGTGCTCGGCCTGGATGCTGGCCATGACACTGTATTGATATAGATTAATTGGTTTGCAGGAAATATTGGCACCCACGTCACAGATGGTAACGGGTCCGCCGAATGTGGGAAACGTCACCGCAATACCTGGCCGGTTCACATTCGGGAGATTTCTCATGCGCATCTGAAATGCGGCCACACAGGCGCCTGTGTTGCCTGCAGAGATCACGGCGTCCGCTTCATGGGTCTTGCCGAGCTTTGCCAGTATCGCGATGGAGCTTTTGGGCTTTTTGCGCAGGCTGTCGACAGGGGGCTCATCCATGGCTATGACTTCAGGTGCATCGACAATGTGCACGCGTGACTTATAGCGTCTTGGGCAGGACATGTGTTGATTCACAACGTCCTGGGGGCCAACAAGGATCAGTTCGTCATCCTGATCAAGAAACTCAAGTGATTCCAAAGCGCCTGCAATGATGACGTCAGGTGCTTTGTCACCTCCCATAGCATCAAGTGCAATTCGCATTGGCTATTTGTCTTCCTTACCAAGATCCAATGTAATTTTTGGGTTCACGTAACCACAACCCGAACAAGCCGCGTGAGGCAATTTCGCCTGACCGCACTTGCCGCAAATTGAGTAATTCACAGCCGTTAAATGATGATGGCTGCGTCGTGTGCGCGTTCTACTTTTACTAGTCTTCTTTACAGGAAGCATTGAGCACTACTCCAAGTATTCATATTACCTGAGTTAATATTCCAGCCATCACTCGGCCAAAAGCTACGAATTCGGTATTAAACCCGATACGTCAATGACTTGTCAAGTTAAAACTGGTCCCCGCGTTAGCCTCTAAAATCAGTCAAATTCAGATATAGAGGCGCATTTTCTATAGCGATACATCGTTTTGTATCGGAAATATGGGATAAATGCAAATCAATTGTGTCGATATCCTGGAGCACAGCCTGGACTTTATCTGCCCATTCGATCAGCACAATGGCCCCTGGATATAGAAAATCGTCAAAGCCGAGCATTTCAAAATCTTCGAGTCTGTCCAGGCGATAGGCATCGATATGATACATGTCCAGACGTCCCTGATATTCATTGACCAGCACAAAGGTGGGACTGTTGACCTGATCCTTGGGGTCGGCACCCACACCTGAGGCAATTCCCTTGATTAAATGGGTCTTTCCTGTGCCCAGGGTACCGACAATGGCCAGGACTTCACCTCCCTTCATACGTTCGCCCAGAAAATGGCCGAATGCGATGGTCTGCGCCGGAGACTTTGTCATGAGTTTAAAGGGTGCCATATTCACTGGTTACTCCAAGGATCGCTGAATGAAATGATCGAATCCCGCTCTTTTCAGTGTTTCAGCAGGTTGATTCGGGTGAGAAATCAGTATGTCTGAGTTCTCAGTGATTTCGCCGATGGGCGTTATAGGTGCTGGGCAGGGCCAGTTTTTGAGGAGCTGGCCCAGGTGGTCCGGCGCCAGGGTGAACAGCAACTCAAAATCTTCTCCATCGTTGAGTGCGGCCGTGACAGGATCGGGTTGTGCCTGGGCAGCTTCGGACAGGGGCAGTCTATGCGCCTTGATATGGGCGCCCACCCCGCTGGCCCGGCACAATCGCGGCAGGTCCGTGCTGAGCCCGTCGCTCAGATCCATCATCGCGTGGATGGGCACCAATCTGGTAAGGGTCAGGGCTTCATGTACACGCGGCACAAAGGTCAAATGGCGGCCGGACAAGCTCCCACCCAATGTGCCTGTCACACAGATGACATCACCCACCCGGGCTGTACTGCGCTTCACAGGGGCACAATGCAGTGCAGGCCGGCTGAGCATGGCAATGTTAATGACAAGAGGCCCATTTGAACCCCAACACGTGGTATCGCCTCCCACCAGTGGGCAGTGAAACAGGTCTCCGGCTCGAACCATGCCCTGGTGCAGGGCCTTCAAATTCGATTCGGAAATATCTTTGGACAATCCCACGGATACCACCGCAGCCACCGGGACAGTGGCCATGGCCGCACAATCGCTCAGGCTCGCTGCCACGGCCTTGTATCCGACCTGTTCCACCTCTGCGGTGGACAGGTCAAAATGCACGCCTTCAAGCAGCATGTCCGTGGTGATCAGGGCCGTGGTTTGATCACCCAGGCTCACCTGGGCCATATCATCACCCACAGGAATGAGCACTGTCCGGGCAGACGCATGGCATTGGGTTTCAAACCAGGCTACCAGGTTGTCTTCGCAAAGGCCCATCTGTTTGGTTTCTGGCTGTTAGTTTCTGGTTGTTAGTTTTGTTTTCCAATGATCGATTTGAGTCTGGGCCTGCTTGGGACCGCCAGCACCTGCGGAGGCGTATCGTTTGGCCACACTGGCAGGGCCCAGGTAGGAATACACATCCTCATCAATGGCACTGGACTGTGTCTTGAATTGGTCAAGCCCGAGGTCACTGAGCTTGCACCGGGCCTGTTCGCATTGGGAAACCAGCGTGCCTACGATGCCGTGTGCCTTCCTGAAGGGCACGCCCTTGATCACCAGGTATTCAGCCAGGGCCGTGGCATCCAGAAAACCGGCGTCCAGGCCTGCTTCGATATGCTCGACATTGAAGGTGGTGTTGTTGACCACGGCGTGCATCACGTCCAGGCAGGCCTCGATGGTATCACTGGCCTGGAACACATGCACCTTGTCCTCCTGAAGATCCCGGTTGTACCCGGAGGGTTGGGCCTTCAGGATGGTCATCATGGCCATCAAGGCGCCATACACAGTACCGGTCTTGCCTCTGACCAGTTCCAGGGCATCCGGATTTTTCTTTTGGGGCATCATGCTGGAGCAGGTGCACAGGGTATCATCAATATGAATGAATCCAAATTCGCTGGATGAGTAGATAATCCAGTCCTCTGCGATGCGCGACAGATGGGCGCTGAGCAGGGCACAGTCAAATGTGAATTCAGCACAGAAATCCCGGTCACTCACAGAGTCAATACTATTGGCAGTGGGGCCGTTGAAACCCAGAGACCGGGCTGTGGCGTCGCGATCAATGGGCAGCGTGGAGCCCGCAATGGCGCCGCTGCCCAGGGGCGACCAGTTCAACAGACCTGCGCAATTCTGAAAGCGAATGAAGTCTCGCTGAATCTGTTCCACAAAACTCATCAAATACGCAGCCACCACCACGGGCTGGGCTCGCTGAAAGTGGGTATAAGAGGGCAGCAGGGCGGTCGTATATTTTTCAGCCTGGGCCACGAGGGCCTGCTGAAGCAAACGGATCTTGTCCTGGATGACGGTGATTTGCTCACGCATCCACAAGCGAATGTCCGTGGCCACCTGGTCATTTCGGCTTCGACCCGTGTGCAATTTTTCGCCGGGTGCCCCTATTTTGGCAATCAAAGCACTCTCAATGGCCATGTGAATGTCCTCGTCCTTGTAATCAAAGACGAAGGTGCCAGCCTCGATTTCCTGCTGAATGTCGGACAACCCGGTTTTGATGGCCGCAAGTTCGTCTGATGTAATGAGACTCTGTTCACACAGCATGGCTGCATGTGCAATGGAGCCCTGAATGTCATATTTGTACAACCGTTGATCAAATGACAGAGACTCCACAAACCGCATCATCACCTGATTCGGTTCACCTGCCAGACGTTTTTCCCAACTGCGTTCCTTTTGGGTCATGCTTGAGATTCCTTAATATATATAGAAATAGACAACGGCCCAGATCATACGAAGCCAGGGCAGGGGTGTCAAGGGCGGCGGGGGCGCCTAAGTTTGAAGGGTGAGGTTTGAGGTGTGAGTGCGATGTGTCCCAATACAAATTAGGTCCAAAGAGTGAATATCCAATATCCAACACAGAACACACCATGTTCAAGGAAGGAAGTCGCTTCGCTCCACTTTCTTCGTTCATCCGATGGAAATTCCTTGTTAGACATTGGATATTGAGGATACACTGATCGGTTCATGTTTGTTTGGCTTTCTGCAACATTTCGACTGCATTGAGGTCAATCCCACCCAATGCCTCTGTAATGGTTCGGAGCATCTATCAGGTAGTTCTACGCGTTCTGGCATAGTCGAGCAATTGCTCACAGGTCAGGCCAAGATTCTCCAGGGTGCGTGCTTCGTTTCTCCAGGCCTTGCCAAACATAGCTTGACAGATTTCGTATAAAGCTTCCATCGCAGGTGTCTTGACTTGTGCGGCTGAAGCGAGAGACAGAACCGGCATGATACCATAGGGTATATCCTCCCAGATGTAGCGTGTGTACAGTGCATCCGGCGAATAAATCCCATTGTAAGCGTGGTTGGTCCGCATGGTACTGTACAGTGTGGTGCTGTCTTCGATAAGGTCGCTGTAATGTCGTATCTGCCATTCATGGGCAGAGTGGGTGCGAATTCCCAAGGCCTCACACACGGCCATGCGCTCATTGTCTATGGACTCAATGAGGGTCGCCACTTCCTTTGTGACGCCTTCCTTGTAATAGAGATAATTGTGCCCTCTGTCCGTACAGGCCGCATTGAGTAGTGTGATGGGCAGGTGATAAATGAAGTTGAGATTCAGCAGACTGGTTTCCATGATATTGTCATAGGCCTGGATATGGTCACCGTATAGGGGGCGAAACAGGGAAAGACATTCCTCGACGCGATGAGCGGGCATCGTGGCACATCCAAGTTGCTTCTTGATGGCATTGATGCTGACGGTTTGCCCGTCATAACGACAGGTAAACAGGCTGCTCTCAAACTCGCTGACTGCGATGCTCGACATGCGATGTTTGGACAGTAGTTGATGGATTTGAATGGCGCCCAACATGTATCCCGGATGGAGCACGATGTGATGGTGTGGTTTGAGAAAGGGCAGCAGCTTAGTAATCGTGTATACATGGCCCGGCGCCGCCGTACACAGCACAATCACGTCTCTGTCTGCGACGGCTTCTTCGTAGTCTGGCGTGACAAGGGGCAGCCGGGCCTGTCCTGAGACCATCCCTGTCAGACGGACGCCATTGTCATTGCGCATAACGGCCTGCAATTTGGCCCCTGTTCTGGTGCATAAACTCACATCATACCCATGCATAGCCATGTGGGCTGAGTGAGCCAATCCCAGATTGCCCATACCGAAAAATGCAAAACTAGGTTTCGTCATACCGTTCTTCTCAATCGGGGGTCGTCCCTCCAGTTTTTGTTGGGCTGATCGTCCAACCGGTTTCCAGGAGATTTCCGTGGCCACTCTGTTGTACTCAGTTGTCTCGGGAATCAAATAAGAAGAATTATTCGGATTGATTCTTCAATCCAAAGAAGCGTTGAAGATTCTTCAGGATTTGTCGCGAAAATGACTTTTTTATTTCAGCGGCGTTTTCACCTTTTTCCTTCTTTGAGGCCGTGGCTAGCTTGCGTTCGGTCAGTACGTCGGTCAAGGCATGCGCGATGTGTGGTTCCAGACTGATCAGGGGGGCGATATCAGTCTTGGTGATTTCATACAATTGGCTGTTCGAAACCGCTTGAATGGTTGCGGTGCGTGCCTCCCCGGTCAACAACGCCATCTCGCCAAAGAAACTGCCCGCGCCCAGCCGTGCCACTTCGAGGCTTTTTCCGTCGTCCAGGTTCACCACCACCTTGACCACGCCCTCAACGATGATGAACAGCGAATCACCCTCATCGCCTTGTTGAATGATCGTTTCCTCGGGCTCGTATTGACGGCGATGCATGCGCTGACTGAGTTCTTGCTTGGCTTGACCTGAAAAAGGCGAGAACAATTCGATCTCGTTTAATAATGTTATGGGATCTATAGCGTCCTTGAAGTCCCGTGCCTTTTGACCCCGGAAGAGATCAAGTTCCTGTCGTTGCACCGCTGGCTTAATGCCCGCGCGATGCAAGGCGGTCCACACACGGGTCCAGACCGCATCGAGATGGTCGTTGCGTAGACCGTAATCCCGGACACAGAAAAAGACCCAATAATCGGCAGACCACTCCTTGAGTCCACAAAATCGAACCCAGGGCGCCTGAACTTCCGAATAGGACAAGATGGCGTCGGTGAGAATCTTCTTCACGCGATCAGGCGAATAGGCCGGTTCGATATGAATTGTGAATCCGAAGTAGTAGGAGTCATCGGGATAGTTGTAATTGGTTAAGGTGCTCTCTGAAGCAACGCTGTTGGGAATACAGACGATATTTCCAACAGCCGTTTGTATTCGAATCGTGCGCCAGGTCATGTCAATGACCTTGCCCAGCATGCCCTTGATTTCAATCCAGTCTCCGACCCGGAATGGTCGCTCCAAGTGGATGGCAATGCCGGAGAAGATATTGGAAATATTGATTTGAATCGCCAGGCCAATGATCATCGCCACCACGCCTGAGGTGGCGAGCAGGCTGGTCAGGGTGCGATGATAGACAAAAGCGATGATGCCGCAGACCGCGATCAAATAGACGATAAAGGCCACAAAACGCCGCACAATTTTGGGGATGGTGCGCTGGGCCTTGGTCTCCAACGGCACCCACAACAGGTGTTCACTGGCTTTATTCACAAAGAAAGCGGGAATCAGCCACCAGAGGATATCGAAAAAAAGCTTGGTCGAATGCATGACCGTGACGTTGTTTTCCTGCATGAGCGTCACCAGGGTCTTCACCTCAGCAGAGATCAGCAGCATGAAGACGGCTATGGCCTGGAGCAGCAAGAGTGTTTTGACAAAGGGTTTGGTGCGTGGGTACCAGCCGGCCGCCCCCACTGCCGCCAAGAAGATGAGACCAAAGACTAGAATATACATTGAAGCTTCGGCCGAGATCGTGCCGCGCAGCGTCAGTGATTTTCGGGTCGCTGTTATCTCCGTATTAAAGCGGGAAAAATCGGTAGTCTGGCCGTGGAGCTCAATGTGCGCCGGTGAACCCAGTGTGTTTTTAGCCACGATATCCTGAAAGACCCGCACCCGATCGAGCGACCATTCCTCGGTTGGATTTATCAGCGTCTGCCCATGGGTGCGATTCAGGCTTTTTGATTTTTCGGCCAGATCCATGCCGATCACATCCGGTACATAAATCAGATTGTCCCGGCCCAGGTTGCGGTGCTGAAAGGCAAGGTTGAGCAGGTACTTTCCCGAGAAGGGGTGCGCATAATAATTCACCTTGAATACACCCTGCACGCGATACAGACGATAGGTCACTCCATCGGTTTTGGTTTCCTGGATCGGGTCGGACAGGGTGATGGGTGCCTGTGCGTATAGGAACTCAATTGCATCGATGGGCAGGTCGCCCTGATAGCGAAACCACAGATAAAAATCGATGTGGTAGGTCATGTCGCTCGTGTTGACTTCATTAATGCTTTCGATTTCGATGCCGGTGGAGACGACCGCCGTACGGGCCAAGTACTGGCCATCGATTTCGAAGACTTGCTTCTCAACGAGCGCTTTCTCCAGTTCTGGAATCTTTCGGGTCGTAGGGATCGGTCGAAGCTGAGTCGGGGCGGCGATCAGGTGGTCTTTCTTGTATATCCCAATCATCAAGGGCTTGGCAACATCCCCGTGTTCATCAAAGTAAGTATAACCAGTGACCCCTTCGTCAGCATGAATCGCGCTGGTGAGGTTGGCGAGGTATTGCTTGATGTTCAAGCGATCGCGTCTGATGGAACCGATATTTCCCTTGATGTCCGACTGTTGGATTGCTCGGACCGCCAGCATGATTGCGTCGTAGGCAAAGGCGGCCGGCCAGCGTGGGGTCTCGCCGTAGCAGGATTCAAAGTTCTGTTGAAATTGTTGCGCTTGCGTGCTGGCCGCATAGAAAATCAGAGGGTTGGCAGTATAGATGCCTTCGGTAAAGTAGCCGGGGTGGGCCTTCTCTTCGGGAAAATTGTCAAATCCATCCGCAAAAGCGGGTGAAGAAAAAGAGGTGGGGCCAATGATCGGGCCGTCGATTCCGGCCTCGCGTAACCGTTTCAACAGAAGAATGCCTTCCGGCGCCTGTACGGCCATGAAGAGCGCATCTTTTGCTGCCTCCTGCTTCAGAGTGTAAACGATCTGCGATAGGGATTGTTCCAGATCGGGCGCCGTCACCGAATAGCTCCAGCGGTGGGTGACGGCCAATCCCAGGTTGTCAGCGGCCGAGACAAACGCCTGGGAGAGGAATGCGCCATATTGCTGTTCTTCATGAATGACGTTGATTCGGTCGAGTCCCAACACCTCCTTAATGTAATGCGCGAGGAAGCTCGCGGAAACCTGATCATTGGGAATCGTTCTAAAATAGAACGGATTCTCCCGGGTCACGTCGGGATGAGTTGATCCGGGACTGATGGCGGGGATGGCATGGCCTTGGTACAGGGGGCCGGCGGCCAGCGAACAGGAGCTGTAGAAGTGACCAATGACGGCCAGGGCGCGATTTTGCTTGGCAATTTCCTGAGCGATCGTCACGGCAACTTCGGGATCGTTTCGATCATCATATTGATCGAGTACGATGTTTCGGCCGGCAATGCCACCCTGTTTGTTGATGTCATCCAGATAGAGCCGGATGCCTCTTAGCATCGCTGTGCCGTTTTCCGCACCAACGCCGCTTAAAGGACCGGCAAAAGCGATGTGCAATGGTCCGCGTCCTTCTTGGGCAAAGAGGGGGGATGGAACGATGAACAATACAAGAAGAAGTATATAGTGATGGATTCTTTTCTGCATAGGGAATCAATATCTCCCGGATCAAAATGGTGACATTCGATGTACGCTATCTTACTGGATCAGGCAGTATAATGCTCAGGTCAAAAAAAAACAAAGGCTATTCCGTATAGTGATAGGAATTTGATTGCTGCCGACAGGCGCGATTTTATGACTGTGGACTTATCATAGGATCGTTGCATAAATATATTTATTTCTCCGACGTTCCCAGGATTCGATACCGTCAGGGCCAGGGGTGTCAAGGGCGGCGGGGCGGTGATTCGGATTTGGAGGTTACTATATCGAACCCTTTGACCACTCCATGCGGTGCTGCCGCCTTGGTATTTAACCGGGGCACATCACGTTCGCTGAGGTTCACTTAATGAAGTGCCCCTCCGTGGAATCTACTTCCGAGGGATTAACCTCGGCCCCGCGAAGCGAAAAAAAAAGCCCTGTCCGAAGACAGGGCTCTAATATCAAGAACAGTTAAACCAAAGTAGACAGCGAAAGGCCTGACTAATCATAGCTACTATTAAGTAACTACGCTCTAGTATAATCCCTAGAAAGGAGGTGATCCAGCCGCAGGTTCCCCTACGGCTACCTTGTTACGACTTAGTGCCAGTCATCGGGCTTACCGTCGGCAGACGCTTCTTTTACAAGTTAGCAATCCGACTTCGGGTACTCCCAACTCCCATCACTTGACGGGCGGTGTGTACAAGGCTCAGGAACACATTCACCGCGTTATAGCTGACACGCGATTACTAGCGATTCCAACTTCATGCAGGCGAGTTGCCAGCCTACAATCCGAACTGGGGCCGGCTTTTTGCGATTTGCTCCACCTCGCGGTCTCGCGTCGCTCTGTACCGACCATTGTAGCACGTGTGAAGCCCTGGGCATAAAGGCCATGATGACTTGACGTCGTCCCCGCCTTCCTCCGGTTTAACACCGGCAGTCCCGCTAGAGTCCCCAGCATAACCTGATGGCAACTAACGGTAAGGGTTTCGCTCGTTAAAGGACTTAACCCAACATCTCACGACACGAGCTGACGACAGCCATGCAGCACCTGTGAAAGTTTCACCCCGAAGGGCAGCTTACTCCCGTTTCCAGGAGGGCATCCAACCATGTCAAACCCAGGTAAGGTTCTGCGCGTTGCTTCGAATTAATCCACATGCTCCACCGCTTGTGTGAGCCCCCGTCAATTCCTTTGAGTTTTAGCCTTGCGACCGTACTCCCCAGGCGGCCTACTTAAAACTTTCGCTCCGGCCGTGCGAGTGTCAGAACCCCCACGACCTAGTAGGCATCGTTTACAGCGTGGACTACCAGGGTATCTAATCCTGTTTGCTCCCCACGCTTTCGTGTCTCAGCGTCAGAACAAGCCCAGTGCACCGTCTTCACCACTGGCGTTCCTCTTGATATCTACGCATTCCACCGCTCCACCAAGAGTTCCGTGCACCCCTACTTGCCTCAAGATAAACAGTTCGTCAAGCAATTCCTCGGTTAAGCCGAGGGATTTCACAAAACGCTTATTTATCCGCCTACACACGCTTTAAGCCCAGTAATACCGAACAACGCTTGCCACCTTCGTCTTACCGCGGCTGCTGGCACGAAGTTAGCCGTGACTTCCTCCGGGTTAGATCAATCTGCCGAAACAGACTTTCTTTACCCTGACAGTAGTTTACATCCCGAGGGACTTCCTCCTACACGCGGCGTCGCTGTGTCAGGCTTTCGCCCATTGCACAATATTCGTTACTGCAGCCCTCCGTGGAGGTCCGGGCAGTGTCTCAGTCCCGATGTTGCGGGCCAACCTCTCAGTCCCGCTACCCGTCATAGCCTTGGTGAGCCATTACCTCACCAACAAGCTGATAGGAACTAGGCCGCTCCCTTGCCGATAAATCTTTGATCACAAAACTATCGAATTGTGATATTATCCGGTATTACCTATCCTTTCGAATAGCTATCCCGAAGCATGGGGTACGTTACCTAGCCATTACTAACCCTTTCGCCACTAACTATGTGCTCGATTACTCAATTACATAGTCCGTTCGACTTGCATGTCTTAGCCACGCCGCCAGCGTTCGTTCTGAGCCAGGATCAAACCCTTCAATTTGAATTGTCAAATACTGTTCCGAAGAACAGGGTTTGTCAAAAAAAGGCTCTACACTTTTCTAGCATACGCACCGAAAGTGCTGATGTATTAAATACACCGAATTTTAAAGCAATCCAGGGTAAGCGTATTCGCCCTGGCTGCTGCACTTTCGCTACTACATATTTTGGCTTAACTGTTAACTTGTCAAAGAACTTAAAACTGGTTTGCGAATGTGTGATTCGCTTGACCGTCGAAAACAAACATTGTATTCATTTGATTTCTGTTGTCAACCCGTAAGGAACAACATTTTAAAGTTTTTTTTGATTGGCCGCTTTAATGCGACTCGAGTCAGATCACTTCGCGTTGAAATCTCTGGCCCTGCAAATCAGAAAAAGGTACGTATTAACTTTTTGTTGTTGCCTCGTTTGCTACCGAGGTCGAGCACTATATCACATGTCAAAACTTATGCTAGCGCAAATTGTAAAAAATTGAAAAAAAGTTGCGTATAGCCGTCCTGTGATGGATCAACGCAAGTGACGCGAAGTGTCACAAACATCAAGTTTTGGGCGGTTTTGAGCGGGTTGGCAACAGTCAGGAAAAAACTCTGGCAGCGTGCAGTCCAGGCGTTTGGAAGGTCGCGCAGGGGGGATCGCCTTCCTCTCGCTTGTGTCTTGTTGCAGGCATCGACGCGTTTTTTGGGTGTGCAGGGTCTTTATTGCCAAGGTGATTTAAGACATTCTAATGAAACCCTGCAGGCTTCCCCTGGCGGCAGCGGCCGTCTCCGACGCTGGCCTATATCGATCCCCAGAGGACCTCTGCTTTGGTCGTCTGGCATCTGAACACTTGGCTCAGCCTCCCCCTGGGGGCGGGTCGAGGCCGCGGTTTTGTTGGACTGTCTAGGCCTGAGCGTGGATTCAAGTCTGGATTGTGAACCGTCGCTGGTCTGAATTCCAGGAACTAAATCCTTGAACTCAATGAATTCTACTCCGTATAATATTCGAACTATAGGTGTGAGTTTGTACTGTCGATAAGGAAAATATGGACAAAGAAAAAGCCAAGGCCTGGGCCAAGAAGATGTGGAAGGAATGGCGTTCTACGCTGTTCTTGATTGTTTTCGTGATTATTCCGGTGAAATCCTCATTGGCGGATTTTAACTGGGTTCCCACAGGATCCATGAATCCTACCATCCTGGAGGGCGACTTTGTATTCGTGAACAAGGCTGCTTATGGATTGCGAGTGCCCTTGACGCTCCAGCGTATGGCCCAGTGGTCCGGTCCGGAGCGGGGGGATATCATTATCTGTTTTTCCCCGGAAGACGATGTTCGCCTTATCAAACGCACGGTTGGCCTGCCGGGCGATCTGCTAGAGCTCAGAAACAACCAGTTGTACATCAATGAGCAGCCCATGCCACAGACCGCGATTGATCCCAATGCTCTGCAAGACCTCTCTGAAACTCTCCGGGATCATCACATCTTTGCAGTGGAAGATCTGGATTCCTGTAAGCATCCTATCATGATCACGCCAGGAGTACCTGCCAAACGCTTTTTCGGCCCAGTGGTTGTGCCGGAGGGGCAGTATTTTGTTATGGGCGACAATCGGGACAACAGTCGCGATTCCAGGTATTTCCGATTTGTACCCAGGAAAAATATCGTGGGTCGGGCCGTGGGCATTGCCGCGTCATTTAACATCAAAGACAAGTGCCAGCCCAGACTGAGCCGGTTTTTTTCGAATCTCAAGTGATCTCTTGACAGACGTCCCCTAAGATTATTAAATAGACAGAATAAAGAGAAAAAGGCAGAACGTCATTTTATAGCTAACGCCATCATTCATTTTATCATGTCATAACGGTCCCTGCCTTTACGCAAAACAAGACTTCACGTCTGAAAACTGACGCGGTCTCTGTATGCGCTCAGTTTGACTGAAATCCCTGTTTTGGCCCCATTAGAGGTGTTGACACGCCTTGTATTCATGCGGAACCGGTCTGTCTTTCGGTAGGGTTTAGGGATCAGGTGGCAGGGGCTAGGGGTTGGAGATTAGATGTAAAGGCTGAGGGCTGAATCCCGCCAGGGATCCCTGGGCGACCTGAAGGCTGAAAAGAATAGTGGACTAATGAAAGGGTAGAACCATGAGATGGACTGTGTTTTGTGTTTTGGGGCTTTCATTGAGTCTGGCGAGTCGGGCAGATGCGCATGAATTTGCCGGCGGCACAGGGGAACTGAACGATCCCTTTCAGATCGCGACAGCGGAGCAGTTGTATGCCATTGGCAGCGATCCAAATCTACAGGATCTTTGTTTTGTCTTGATTAATGATGTTGACCTGGCGAGTGAATGCCTTTCTGAACCAGTGATTTCCAGTTTTGGTGGCACATTCGATGGACAGGATTTTTGCATTCATAATCTGACAGTCAGGGGGATTGGTGTTCAGGGATTGTTCGGGCGTTTGAGAGGTGAGGCCGCGGTTTGTCATGTCAATTTGAAGAATGTGAATGTGGTGGGTACAAGTTCTTCCGGAGCCTTGGTTGGCATCAATTCTGGTGTTGTCTTGAATTGTAGCAGTACGGGCTCTGTGTGCGGTACATCTATGAACATTGGCGGTATAGTGGGAAGCAACAGTGGGGTGATCGTGGGGTGTGTCAGTGAATCGGATGTCTTGGGCCCCAGAAATGTGGGAGGGATTGTTGGGCACAGCATTGGTCGCGTGTCAGCTTGTGGTGCGGGGGGGATAATCCTCGGGAGTTATTCCGTGGGTGGAATCATTGGAGACAATGATGGGTATGTTGATTCCTGCTATTCAAGTAACGAGGTGATAGGAGATGGGGATATAGGTGGATTGGTTGGGTTTAATAGCAGGTTTATTTCGGCCTGTTATTCAACTGGCGATGTGACTGGTCGATTGAATGTGGGTGGTTTGGTGGGAACGGATTCCGGAGCCTCATGGCTTCCTAAGATTCTGTCATGCTATTCTATGGCAAGCGTCAATATCGTTGGGACGTCACCTTTCAGCATGAAGGCCGGCGCATTAGTTGGCGCTGGCTCGCCGTTTGTCGGAGTAGAAGATGGCTATTTTCTTGATCCCTCTGAGGGGGGCGGACCAGACAATGAGTTCGGTCTGCCATTGAGCAGCCTCGATATGGCTCAGCAGGCGAGCTTTGTGAACTGGGATTTCTGGGGGGACGATTCGGATGGACGGCTTGAAGAGTGGTTCATGCCAGGGGAAGGACCGCCTGTTTTGCCTTGGCAGGTGGTGCCTGATGTTGTGGGATTGCCCCTGGATGACGCAATTGGCAAGTTGGCCCTTGCTGGTCTTGAAAAAGGGCAGGTGTCTTTTGATTATCACACTAAGCTGCCTGTCGGCGCAGTCATCACGGTAAGGCCCAATGACGAGAAGTCCGGTTTGCTTGATTTGGTTGCATGCGCTGAAAATATTTATGACTGGGCAGTGAATCCAGGAGACGGTTCTGAGCAGAATCCATATCAGATAAATACGGCTGGCGAACTGGAATCTTTGGGGTATCACCCTGAATTTTGGAACAGGCACTTTGTGTTGACAGATCATCTTGACATGTCGGGCCGGACTTACCGTACCGCCTTGATTTCGCCGGATGAAGATGAGCTTAAAGAAGGTTTTCAGGGGACGGCTTTTACCGGTGATTTTAACGGACAAGGATTCACGATTACAAATCTGAACATGGTGAGTATTGATCTCGCCCGAGACTACCTTGGTTTATTTGGGTCAATCGGCCCAGAGGGGTATTTGCACGGATTCGACCTGTTGGGAGTAGATATCACGGTACATCCTAATTCAAGCATTGTCGGGGCATTGGTTGGGTCCAATACCGGTGTCCTTGCCCATATTTCTGCCACAGGCGTCATTTTGGGGCAATGCACTACGTCGCAAACCGAAGGCTTAATGGGTATTAATCTGGGTGAAGCCCAAGACGTAAATTCTGAGATTGCGGTCATCAAACGCTCTTGCGGGGGCAGCAGATGATTCTGAAACGTGGACCGACAGCAGGGATGATAGAAAACATGTGGCAAATATGTGGAAAGGGCAGGATTATGAAACGAACAAAGGCCTTGTTTGGGTGTGGTGGTGTGGTGCTGTTTGTGGTGTGTTTGGGTCTAGCTCAGGACGGTGGATTTGCGCCGCCGCAGCCAGTGTCTCGGATTTTCTATGTAGATCAGTGCTGCGTGTGTGAGGATGGGGATGGGTTGTCTCCGGATCATGCGCTGGGAACCATTCAGGCGGCTATTGATCTGGCCAGGCACAGAGATCGCGTGTTTGTGGCTGCAGGGACATATGTGGAAAGCCTGGATTTGAAGGGCAAGGCCATTACGATCAAGGGGGTGGCCGGCCGTCTGGGTGTGCCCATACTCAAGGCGACCGGCCAGTCTGCTGTACAGATGCTGTCAGGCGAGGATTCCAGTACAGTGCTTCAGAACATGGTGATTTGTGAGAGTCTTATTGGCATCAGTCTGGTGGACAGCGCCCCCACGCTGCAGAACCTCACAGTGGTCAAGTGCGGTATTGGTGTGCTGGGATTGGGGCAATCTGATCCGACAATCAATAGTTGTATTCTGTGGAATAACTCTTTGGAAGATTTGGCGGGTGTGACCGCGTACTACAGTAATATTGAGAGGCTCAGTGATGCCTCCAAGCTGTACAATCTGAGTTTGGATCCACTGTTTGTGGATTCCAAGAACAACGATTTTCGTTTGAGAACGGTTGAAGGACGCTATGAGTGGGCCATTGATCAGTGGCTTTATGACGAACAGACCAGTCCGTGCGTTAACGGAGGTGATCCGGCCATGGACTATAGCCAGGAGCCTAATCCCAATGGTGGACGCATCAACATGGGCGCATTTGGCAACACCCTGTATGCCAGTATGGGCCCGGATTTGAGTGTGGGCGTTCCGCTGACACGTTTGGGATTCGGTTTCAACGCTGACAATGTCAGTGAATTTGGGCTGCCTTGGGCTATGTCAGCGAGCGCCGAAGTGATCACCACTACCCGGCAAATCGTCAGCGTGGAGTTTTATCTGGATGGGGTTCTCATGGGGCAGGACGGAAGTGCCAGGGACGGGTGGACTGCCAGATGGCCCATGGACCTTGAAGAAGGTGTCTATCAGTTTGAACTCGTTGCTGTGGCAGTGGACACGGATGGCATTCGCAGCCTGTCTGAGCCCAAGATCGTTGAATTTGACAACAGGCCTCGTACTGGTGGTGGGGGACGCTAGTTCTGCGTGTCAGGCATCTGTTCCACCGTCTATCTAGAGCCAGGTC
>JAIPFM010000047.1 GCA_021736645.1 Phycisphaerae bacterium
ACCATGAAACCCAAGCGTATCGAAAGAAAAGTGTTCAGTGATAAAGCGACTGAAGAGCCAAGTCGAAAAAGAAAAGAGTTTTCGACTCAGAAATTGTCTGTTTAAACTTGACAGGAACCTATATGGGTGACCCCTTTTTGTTTTTTTTTGTTTTGCAGTCTGGATTCAGTTCTCCGAATGGCCTCAACTGCGAAAGATGGGCGTCACGTCTTTGCTGAACGCCAGAAGGGTCTGTCTCTCGTCGGGCGTCAATGGGGTAAACTGGGCGGCCAGGGTTTCTGCGATGCGGTAGATGGTTTCGTCGCCAGGAGGAATCGCAGCGGTCACATCCTCTGATAGGGTGAAACGCCATGCCTGACGTGCCTGTTCCAGATCTTTGATCGGTTGATACCAGCACTTGGGGCTGCTGCTCCTTTCCTCCCGATTGGTCCAGGGTGTGTACGCCAGTGCCTTCAGAGCCAGGCGAGCCACCTTTTTCTCCTTGGCCCTGGCCAGCAATCGAGGTCCAAAGTTGCCTTGGGCCATACATACGTAGTTGATGGGAAACAACACGGAATCAAAGGGGAACTCGTCCAGCAATCTCAGGGCCACGTCTTCGTTGTGGGCGGAGAAACCCAGATGGCGAATCTTGCCTTCCTCTCGCGCCTTGGCAAAGGTGTCCAAGGCACCGTCGGGACCCAGGACAGTATCCACCTCTTCCATGTTGCTCATGGCGTGGAGCTGGTAGAGGTCAAAGTGATCTGTCTTCAGGACCTTGAGCGAATTCTCCAGTTCCTGACGTGCGCCCGCGGCATCACGCCTCTGTGTCTTGCAGGCCAGAAAGGTCTTGTCCCGGTAGGGTTGCAGTGCCACACCGAGTTTTTCTTCGGCTTCCCCTCTACCGTAGGAAGGGGCCACGTCAAAGTAATTGATGCCTCGATCCACGGCCCTGGCCACTTCCCTGTTGGCGTCGGCCTGCGCCTGGCCGACCACGACGATCCCGCCAAAGCCCACAATGGATAGCTTGATATCCCCTTTGAATACACGACGTGCAATGGGTTTGTCTGCATCCTTGGCCATAGCGGCCTTGACGGTATTCCAGTAGTCCAGCCCAATCATGGCCCCTGTTGTGGAAGCCGAAACAGTTTTGAGAAATGATCTGCGTTTCATGAGTCACACTCCAATTCATCAGTTATCTTCTCAAGAACATGCCTTCATCAGTCATCACCATACTGCTGGATGCCTGAACAATCAAGTTTATTGATCACGACAAGAGATCGATGGATACCATTCGCCTAAAATATTCATATTGTATATTATTGGAGGGAACTGATGGATTTATTCGGTGTATAACTGGGTGAACGAATAGCCATGGATTCAGGACCTTGGATGACTGAGGAAGAGAAAATAATTCAGGCGGTATTGGCCGGCAAGACAGATGCCTATCGCTGGATCATCGAGCGGTACCAGGGGCCTGTGTTGCAGATGATCGCCAATCTGGTGGGCGATCGGTTTGCTGCTGAAGATATTGCCCAGGACGTGTTTGTGATAGTGTATGAGAAGTTGTCCACGCATGATCCGGCACGATCTCGGTTTTCAACCTGGCTGTTTGTGATTGCCAGAAATCAAAGCATCAATTACCTGCGTAAGAGGCGATGCATCCCTGTGCCGGGTTCTTCTCCGGTGGCGTCCTCGGACGACCCGAGTGAACGCATTTGCAGAGAGGAATTCATGGAACAACTCGACCGTGTCCTGAATGGATTGCCCTCGTACCAGAAGCGGGCGTTTACCCTGGCAGAGTTTGAAAATCTGCCGTATGACCAGATCGCGCAGATTGAATGTGCCAGTATCGGCACGATCCGGTCACGAATTCACAGGGCCAAAAAGAAGATAAAAAAGGCCCTTGAGGCCCTTGACGGAGCATGATCATGAATACCGAAATGTATGAAGCGTGGAGGCAAAGCCATCGCACCCAGCCCTGTCACGTGGATCTGTCTGATGCCATCATGCGTCAAATCCATCACAAGGCATCACAGCCATGCTGGTTCAAACGGATCTGTCGCGGCGTTCAATTCAACGGATTCCAGGCAAGGGCCCTGGCACGTGCAGGGGCACTGTCACTCGGTGCACTGCTCGGGACTCTGAGACTGTTGTTTCAGATTTATTCTCTGCTGTTTTCATAAGCATAAGGAGTGTATCATGAATCTTGAAGTACGTGCATCCGAATATCCCAATCGCCGGCGGCCCTGGACAGCCGTGTGTCTGTCTCTGGTCATGCCGGGTCTGGGGCAGATTTATTGCGGTGACATGGCCAGCGGCATCGTGATTATTCTGTTGATGACCATGTTTTCGCTGGGCTGGGTCATTGGTATCATGCACGAGAATACACCCTTCTGGCCATTCTCTCTGGCCAGTGGCGGCGTGATTCTGCTGGCCACTGCGTTCGCCGCGATCGATGCGTGTCGCAGGGCGCGACGGTCCCGCTTTGACTATCCATTGAAGGAGTACAATCACTGGGGCATCTATGTGGCCCTGGTTTGGATTGCCGGGGCCGGGACACTTGGCTACACGCTCATGATCAAACAGAATGTGTGCGAGGCGTTTCGTGTGCCGACTCACTCGATGGTCCCCACGATCATGGCAGGGGATCGCGTTCTGGCAAACAAGCTGCCATTCGCCATCCGGGGGATCGAACGGGGCGATGTGGTTCTGTTCAATCGTCCGGACAATCAACGGCAGAACTACATCAAAAGGGTTGTGGCCATGGGAGGGGATACCGTGGAGATAAAAAACGGGCAACTATTTATCAATGGTCAGGCACTCGACAGGGCCTGGGTGAGAAGGCAGGCCCTGAACCAGGCTCAAGGCGCCATCGAGGGGGATGTCTTTTGGGAGACCAATGGCCATGCCCGGTACCAGATCTTCCTGTGCAAGCCAGCCTCTGAGGAAGATCCACAGGCCATGGAGTTCGGCCCTGTGACCGTACCGGCGTATCACTGTTTTGTGCTGGGGGACAATCGCAACGGCTCCTTTGACAGCCGTCATTTCGGCACGCTGTCTTATGGCGCGATCAGAGGCAAGTTTCTGCAGATCTATTGGCCGTCTGGGCATCGCGCCAAGCTCTAACTGTCATTCCTGTACAGTCATTGATGTATACCGTGCCACTCCGAGGCGCACGATGGTTTAGTTATGGTGCGCAGTTTCCTGACTGGCCGGGGTCAACAGGATGTTGGACGGATTGATTTTGCACGCTCGATGGACCTCATCCATGGCGGTGATGCCTTGCGCTGCCTTGCTGAGTCCATCCTGCATGATGGAGGTGATGCCCTGTGCTCGCAGGTATTGTGATAAACCGTGATTGTGTACATTGTCACTGATCATGGTTTTGAGCTTCTCGTCAATGGGCAGGATCTCAAAGAGGCCGGTCCGTTCATAAAAGCCATAGCCGTTACACTCAGTACAGGCGTTTGCCTGCTTCAGCGTCTCGGGCCTCTCCATGCTGAAGCGGGCGAAAACCTCGTTGACCTGCTCAGTGGGTTCCACGGAGTCACTGCAATGGACACATACTTTACGCACCAGATTCTGGGCCATCACCAGGCGTAAGGCACTGCCAATGATTTGTTTGGGTACGCCCAGATAATGCAGGCTGTCAATCGCACCGGCGGCATCATGGGCATGGATTGTGGCCAACACCAGTTTTCCCGACAGGGCGGCCCGCGCTGCCACGATGGCAGAGTCTTTGTCGCGAATTTCACCGACCATGATGAGATCCGGATCCATGCGGAGAATGGTACGCAGACCCTCATGCATGGTTAAGCCATGGCGCTCATCCACTTCAATTTGCTGGGCATAGGACAGCGTGTATTCCACCGGATCTTCGATGGAATAGGTGGTGGTCGTGCTTAGATCCAGCAGTGAGGCCAGGGAATACATGGTGGTGGTTTTTCCGGATCCCGTGCCTCCACAGATCAACACCAGACCACTCTGCGTGTGGATGGTATTGGACACAACCTGTTGATCCTTCTTTGACAGGCCGAGTGTCTCCATATTCCAGCCATCTATGGGCAAACGAAGAAAACGCAGATGAATCGATTCATGGTCCTGGACCGGGGTTAAGGTGACGCGGATGTCCAGCTTGGAGGTGTTGTGTCGCCAATGAATCTGGCCCTCCAGGGGACTGAAGGTGCGGACCGTATCCAAGCCGGCCGCCGATTTAATTTGATTTAACAGCTTACGGCCGGTGTCTCCCGGGAAAACAATCTTGGGATGGACAATGCCATCGACACGATATAGGACTCTGAGACCTTCGTCGATGCAGTGGAGGTGCACATCTGTGGCCCGTTCAAGGATCGCGTTCCACAGGAAGGTATTCAGGGCATCGCCATACGGACCAATGGTGCCAGTACGGTAACATCCGGTGGTTTGGGTTTCGTAAGCTGTTGTCATAAAGCAGGTTCCTGCAACCGGGCCAAATCATGTCGCGATCCCTTGGCCATTAACATCCTATGCGTACCCGGAATCGGGTATGCGTCCGATAGTGTATCGGCGCAATAGGACCTTGGCTTAAGCTAGGCACTGTCTGAAAAGTCGGTCTGGCTTCGACCAGCTTGTTTTCTTGAAGTATTTTAGTTGCTGCTTCGCAGCCATTGTCGGATCAAGGCAACCGAGGTTGTCCGTCTGGACTGCGTCCGGCTGCATCGACGATACGTTCAATATCGCCTGCTTCGCCGTCCTTGCCAGACGAAAAAACGCTCGCTCTCGGGCCGACGACGGCCTTTTCAGACAGAGCCTAGGACAAGGCGGGGGCGTGACAAGTCGTGATGGCTACTGTCGCATACCCTCTAGTCGATCCCATTCAACTAGAAAATCGTTGAGGTGCGTTTTGTGGTTCTCTTTGACTTCGTGAGCGATCAGGTCACGCACGAGCTGTTGTTCTTTCTCGTATTGCCGGGTGGTGAAGTGACCGCCAAAGTGGGCGACACGCAGCCACATGAGGTAGGTGGTGAGCGAGTCGAATTCATTGTACGCCACGATGCGGTCGAGGCGGCCGTCGAGCCAGAGGTTGGCCACCTGTTGGCCGTCCACGTCCATCTTGCCTGGGATCCCGGAGAGCGTGGCGATTTCATTGAGGGATGGCGTGGCCTTGCCCCAGCCGCCGAGCACGTCCTTGAGGTCTACGCTGGCCTCGCTGTTGCGGCTGTCAAAATAGTCTTCGCCTTCCCAGGGTTTGTTGGGACGCTTGCAGAATGCCGGAACCGTGAGGCCCTGGACCACACTTCGCTGAATCATGGCCTTGATGTCCGCCGAGGTCGAGTTGAAACCGACCAGTTGGGGCTTGTATTGACCGGCCTTACCCAGGAAGGTGCCGATCACGTGTTTCTCGTCGGTGTGGGTCGGGTCCTGCGTGTCTCTGGGCAGGGACAACAGGTGCAGTGTCACATCACTGCCGCGTGTCACCCGTTCCACGGCCACAATAGACACGATGCGGCACAGCACGGTCTTGAGATAGGGCATGGGGTCCTCTGGTGTGGCACCGCCTTGTTGCCACATGACCTCAAAGACCTGTTGATCCGTCAGGTCAGGCTCAAGGTGATACAGCATGCGTCCGCCCTGGGGATCAGGGATCCATTCCGCGTCAAAGGCCCACACTCGCGATCCAACGGTTTTAAACATGAGGGTATCTCCTACAGCCTGATCTATTTCATGAGATTGGTTTCGCAGTCTGTGATCAAGTCGATCATGTGCTGGGCGGTGTCCGCGTGGATGAGATTTTCGAGCAGGTCGTCGTGACGCAACAGCCGGAAGATTCGGGCCAGGACATGCAGGTGATGGGTATCGTCCTGCGAGGCCGTAAAAAAGAACAGACGTGTGGGCCCATCCGGGGCACCAAAAAGGATCCCGTGCTGGGCACGGGCCACCACCAGGATGGTATCTGCGATGTCATACGGCAGGGGACATCTGGGGTGGGGCATGGCCAGGCCGCCTTCCATGGCGGTAGTACAGAGTTCCTCTCTGTGCAGCACGGCTTCGAGCAGGGTGTCACCGTTGTAGACCAGGCCGGTGGCCTGGGCCAGGGAGATCAAGCTGCGGATGGCCCCGTTTTTACTGCGTGCTTCCAGACAGTGGGTCACGGCTTCCGGTCGAATCAGGGGGATGATCATGCGCTGTGTCTGGTGGGTTTGTCTGTGTGCGGTCATGCCGGCATCCACCTCTTCGAGATGGTCGCTGTGGAATGTGCCCATGTGCTGTTGGAGCCATTGGGTGATCTCGGCCCGGTTGAATCGAAATTCACCACCAACCTTCTGGCAAGGTATCTCTCCGCGCTGGGCCATGCGCTCGAGGCGGCGGCTGTCAGCGCCCATCATCTTGGCCAGTTCTTTGAGTGTGAGGCTGCGAAACGGCACAGAGGGTCTCCTGAAAAACACCTATCATAGCACTGTGATAGCCGATTTGGCAAGATGTAACCAGGGTCCATGGGCCGGAGCCGGGGCCTTTGCTATACATTTCTCTATTTTTAATTTATTATATGGCCGACAATAAGCGGTGTTGTCCAGTTTTTGAATAAAGAACATGCCTCCAGAGTTTACGGTTGATGATCGTCAGTCATTGAGAGCAGGTAATTGTGAGTCTCACGCAAAATCAAAAAAAGTGGTTTAAGCTATTCCTCAGACTTTCAGTGACTGCTGCGGGGCTGATCGCGGTGTTCTGTCTGGTAGATCTGCGGGAGCTCAAAAACGCTGTCATGCAGGCGGACTGGCGTTTTCTGGTGTTGACCTGGTTTTTTAATGCAGGTCTATTCTGGTGCCGGTCGTATCGTTTTCAATTGATTATCAAGAAGCTGGCGTGCTTTGTGTCCGTCAACACCCTGTTTGCTGCGAGTGCGATGATGGCCTTGTATGGCATGATCATGCCCGGGATGTTGAGTCTGGCTGCCAAATGGTATGTGATCAAACGAGCCACGGGCAAGGGCGGAGAGGTGGTGTCCGCCATGGTGTACAATCAGGTCTCCATCATGGTCGCCATGGTGGCATTCGGGCTGCTTGCCCTGGCTGTAAACAATCCTCTGTCGCAATTGAGCCTGACCCAGGCCCAGGCCGGCTGGCTATCATTCGGCGGAATCATGATGTTTGTGGTGATTATGGGGATGTTTGCCATATTGCTGAGTCAGCGTGTGGGAAGCAGGGTAGATTGGCTGATGCAGCGATGGATGAGGCGGTTGCCCGAATGGGTCCGTGCCAAGGCCGACAGGGTGATGATACAGATGCAGGTTTTTCGGACCTTGGGACAGGGGTTTCATCTGTATATTTTGGGGTTGGGTTTCGTGACCAGCGCCCTGGGCGGCGGTGTCATGTTTATGCTGGCTGCCAGAGCAACACATATTGATGTCCCTTTTATGGCCTTTGTATGGATGCATGCGTTGATCTACATTTTGGGGCGAATCCCGGTGTCGATTTCGAATTGCGGGGTGCGTGAGTTTGTACTCATGGGCCTGCTCGGGGTCTACGGTGTGGATCGTTCCGTGGCGCTGCTCATGTCGATGATAGTCTTCTCTGCCCACATTTTCATGGCTTTTATTGGTGCGCTTTATCAGGTTTCCTGGTCATTGTCTAAGAAAAGAGCGTTATAGAGTCCGGGTTAACCGGGACTATCAATATGTCGATAGAGTGCTTATGTATGAACTTGTGTCTTTTTATAAGAGTACGCACTCTGTTGTATGCGGTGGCCAATACACCTGCTTTTCTGTAGGGGTCATCATCAACTGTTGTGTGCTACTCAATATAGAGTCCTATATTTCAGCCTGTCTTTAAGGAGGTATGAATCATGAACGTACGATTTTCCCTGTTTTCTGTGGTGGTGTGTGTGTTGGCACTCATGTCATGTTCTACGGCCTGGGCCCAATGGTCTGCGCCGGAAGCCGTGACTGAAATCAATAGCAGCTATATTGACAAGTCTCCGTTTTTGTCATTTGATGGTTTAACCCTGTATTTTTCCAGACAGAGTGGGCCAGGTTGGTATTATACACGGATCTATCAAGCCACGCGTCCCGTGCCAAGCGGACCATTTGAAGCGGTGACCGAAATCAGTTCACTCAATTACAACGGCGGTCATGTGGACAGCCCCTGGGTGTCCCCTGACAATCTCCGCATGTATTACTTCCGCACGGAGCCCGGTTCACTCAGTCGGATCAAGGTGTCCACGCGGAGCGCCGTGACCGCAGCCTGGCCCGACGGCACCAACCTAGAAGCGTTGAATGCGCTGGGGCGTTTGGCCAGTCCGACATTGACCTCGGATGAGTTGGTCATTGTGTTCAGCGGCAGCAGTCTGCCCGGCGGGATCGGGGGGCATGACCTGTGGCAGGCCACCAGGGCCGCCCGCACCTCACCCTTTGGTGCGGCTGTCAATGTGACGGAACTCAACACCGGCGCTGCAGAGTATCATCCCAGCCTCTCCGGAGATGGTTTGTCCCTGTATTTTATTTCAAACCGGAACGGTTCATTCCAGATCTTTAAGGCAGAGCGATCTGCCCTGGGCCAGCCGTTTGGCAGTCCTGTCCCGATGACAGAACTTGAGGTGCCGGACGCGGTGCTGGATTTCCCGTTTGTCACGGCGGATAGGAGTGCACTGTATTTTACGCGGGATTACGGCCAGGGACGTGACATCTACATGGCGACCAATTTGGTGGATCCCAACGTGGATCCCAATGCCGTGGTAGGCGATTATTACGTGAATGCTGCGACAGGTAGTGACTTCAACAGCGGTCGGACGCGGAACAGTGCGTTTGCCACGATTCAACGCGGTCTCAATGCCGCACAGAACGGCCAGGTGGTGGTCGTGGCTGAGGGGACCTATGTCGGGACCGGCAACAAGAACCTCAGTTTCAATGGCCGTGCCGTGACATTGATCAGCAGTGCAGGTGCTGCTGCCACCATTATTGATTGTCAGGGCAGTGGCCAGGCCTTTGTGTTCCAGAATGGGGCCACCCAAAGCACTGTGGTGGATGGCTTTACCATGACGAATGGCAATGCCCAGACCGGGGGCGGCATTTACATCCAGGCCAGCAGTCCGCGTATTGCCAATTGCGTGATCCGCAATAACCAGGGCTACTACAGCGGTGGTGTCTATTGCATCAGCTACGGCAGTCCTACCTTGGTGAATTGTCAGATCTTGGACAACACCGGGACACTGGGTGGCGGAATTCGTTTTGCTCAGAGCGAAGGGGCGTTGATCAACTGCGTGATCGCAGGCAATGTCAGCCAGGACCCGGGTGCCGGGATCAAGTGTGACAATGGCAATACGTCTCCTGTGATTGCCAATTGTACGGTGACGGGCAATACTTCGTCCAGTTATGGAGGGGGGCTGTGGGCCACCTATGCATCACCGCTCGTCAAGAATGTGATTCTCTGGGGCAATGCAGGGACTGCAGGGCCTCAGATCGCCGTGGGCGTAGGGGGCGCCGTCACCGTGTCATACAGTGACATCCAGGGCGGCCAGGCCGGTCTCTTTACCAGCAGCGGTTTCGTGAACTGGGGGGCGGGTAATGTGGATCAGAACCCTCTGTTTGTGGACCCCCAGGCCGGCGACTATCATCTGCAGAGTTTTCGCGGTCGTTACTGGGCAGCCATGGATCTGTGGGTGCTGGACACTCAGACCAGCCCCTGTATTGATGCTGGCGATTCCCTGGATGATGTCCTGGATGAGCCCAATCCCAATGGCGGTCTGATCAATATGGGTGCCTATGGTGGGACGATTCAGGCCAGCTTGAGTGAGGCCCCTGCCAGCGGGACATTGCCGGGTGATGTCAATCAAGATGGTGTGATTGATTTCAGTGACCTATTTGCCCTGATCGACCTGTGGCTGATGGAATATGGATCAGCCCTGTAAACCGGCAGGACCTGCGTGCCGATATGACGATGAATGAGTCCTAATGACTGGTTTCAAGGCGAGCCTTGAAACCAGCTTTAGGTTTGAGGCAGAGAGGTGCTTTATGAAGGTTGTTCGACTCTTGATCTGTGTGCTGTGCTGTGCGAATGCAGCAAACGCTGTGGAACCCTCTGAGTTGTATTGTCAGGTGGCGGGCAGCACATGTCTCTCCTTTGATGGCGGGGATATGGTCACGCTTGGCAATGACCCCAGTTTACAGTTGGCTGGCAATCTGGCAGTCACGACCTGGGTCCGGCTGAGTCCCGGCACAGACGGTCTCTACATGGGCGTGGTCGGCAAGATGAATGGGGCTCGCGGTTTCTGCCTGGTACGCCGCGACAACAATCGCTTCTGTTTCTGGACAGGCGATGGTTTTGGCTACACCGGACAGAACAGCACGCAAATGTATACGGATTCCGAGTGGCACCATCTCGCCGGTGTGGTCAGCAACGGGACATCGCAGCTTTATGTGGATGGGGTCCTTCAGCAGGCCGGCGTGTCGAATGGGGTCATCGCTGACAGCGGGCAGTTTGCCTATGTCGGACGGCAGTACAGCAGTTATGAGGGTCGCTATCTCAAGGGGCAGGTGGATGATGTACGGTTTTACGATCACCGCCTCACGGACTTCCAGGTGGTGGATGTCTTGTCCGGTCTGCCTGAAGAGGATGCAGGACTCAAGGGATATTGGGCGTTCAATGACGGCCAGGGCCAGGTGGTTCAGGATGGGTCGGGGTACGGCAATCACGGCATACTCGGTCTGAGCACCGCGGTGGAGTCCTCTGATCCGACCTGGACAGATACAGGCTGCGTGACGGCCGCCACCTACTATGTGGATGCCCTGCGGGGCAGCAATGCCAATACCGGTCTGAGTGAACAGGCCCCCTTTGCCACGATTCAGCATGCCATCAATTCATGTACTCATGGTGACACTGTGGTCGTGTTACCGGGTATTTATGTCGGTGCTGGCAACGTGAATCTGGATTACGGAGGGCGTGCCATTACAGTTCGGTCCTCTCAGGGCCCGGCCCATACCATGATTGATTGCCTGGGCCTGGGACGGGGTGTGGTCTTCCAGAGCGGGGAAGATCTGACGGCTGTGCTGGAGGGCTTTACCATTACCCATGGCAATGCAGATCGCGGCGGCGGCATTTTGTGTGATGCGAGCAGCCCCACCATCAATAGCTGTTATGTGCTGCACAACGTCGGGTATTCTGGCGGCGGCATTCGCGTGGTTCGAAGTCATGCCCGGATTACGCATTGCGTGATTGCCCACAATAACAGTACCCAAGGGGGCGCAGGCATTCGCTGTGATTATGGTCCTGGCAGTCCGGAGATTGTCAACTGTACGATTGCCCACAATACCAGTGTGGGATATGGCGGCGGTTTCTGGGCCGGGTATGGTGCCAATCCTCTCCTGAGCCATTGTATTGTCTGGGGCAATGTCTCTGGGCAAGAGGGTCAGGATATGGCCTTGAGCAGTGAGAGTGTCCTGACGGTGACATATTCTGATATCCCTGGAGGGCAGCTTGCCATCTATCCCCTGAGTAATGGACAGCTGGTCTGGGGTGAGGGGAACATGAATGCAGATCCGCTCTTTGTGAACCCTCAGCAGTCGGACTATCACCTGAAGAGTCAGCGAGGACGCTATTCAACGGAACACGACCTCTGGGTTCTGGATGACATGACCAGCCCCTGCATTGATGGCGGCGATCCTCTGTTGAGTGCCGCAGACGAACCCGAATCTATGCGTTTGAATCTCGGCGCCTATGGTGGCACGGCCTTGGCGAGCATGGCCTTGGAAGACCGTTCTGCTGCGATGACAGGCGATGTGGATGGCAACGGCACGATTGAGATGTCAGACCTGTATGCCCTCATAGAACAGTGGCTCAGTCAGTACAGCGTAAGTTTCTAATCATGAGTTCTCAGGCCTTTGTCGATGGGAAGGCCGAGACAAAAAAAGGGCCTTTACTGAATCGAATGTCAGAAAAGGCCCTGGGTAAATTGAGGGTGAACGCATTGAGGGATTAGGCGTTGTCTTCCTTTTCCTTTGCGTATTGGGCAATGACCTGCTGCTGTACATTGCCAGGGACCGGTTCATAGTGGCTCAGTTCCATGGTATAACTGCCGCGACCGCCCGTCACGCTCTTTAGCTGGCTGTTGTATTGCGTGACTTCTGACAGGGGGACCTGGGCCTTGATCACGATAAAGCCGCCTGGCAGGACCTCCTGGCCCTGTACACGACCGCGCTTGGACGCCAGGTCGCCAGTGATGTCACCCATGTTTTCAGAGGGGACTGTCACTTCAATGTCCACGATGGGTTCGAGCAGGGCGGGCTTGGCTTTCTGCAGTGCGTCAATAAAGGCACCCTTCCCTGCGGCACGGAAAGCCACTTCCTTCGAGTCCACAGGGTGATGCTTGCCGTCATAGATGGAGACCTTGACATCCTGGAGGGGGAAACCGGCCACCACACCAGTTTCCATGACGTCATGAACACCCTTTGAGATGGCGGGCTCGAATTGACCCGGGATGGTGCCGCCGTAGATGTCCCAGCTAAACTGGAGTGGCGGATCACTGTCGCGTTCCGCAGGTTCGACACGCAGGTACACCTCGCCAAACTGACCAGCGCCTCCGGTCTGTTTTTTGTGCCTGTAGTGACCTTCAGCCTTGCCCGTGATGGTCTCTTTGTAGGGAATCTTAGGCTCTTTGGTGTTGACATGCAGTTTGAAGCGTTTCTCCATCTTCTCAAGCATGATTCTCAAGTGAAGCTCCCCAAGACCATTAATCACCAATTCTTTGGTTTGGAGGTCTCGATGAACCTTGAAGCAGGGGTCTTCTTCGCAGAGTTTTTCCAGGGCGCCGCCGATCTTCTGTTCATCGCCGCGGCTTGCGGGCTCCAGGGCCAGGGCAAACATGGGCTGCGGTACCTTGGGCATGGTGATGCGACCGGAAATATGGCTATCATGCAGCACATCGCCCACCCTAAGTTCGTCGATCTTGGCGAGAATAATGAGGTCGCCTGCTACACCCTCGGAGATTTCAGCATTTTCACTACCCTGGGCCTTGAGAATATGGCCCGGTCGAATGCTCTTCTTTTCGTCGTTGACCAAGAGGTTTGTGTCAGACTTGATCGTACCGCTGAGGATGCGAACACTGGAATATTTCATATTACTTTTCGGATCAAAGGCTATACGAAAGACCAAACCAATGATGGGGCCTGCCGGATCGGCTTTGATCAGGGTTTCGGTTTCTCCGGTGATCAGTTTGGCGGTCTCGGATTGAGCCGGAGAAGGAGAATCTGTAACAATCATGTCCAGAAGTTCCGTAATACCGACTTGATTTTTTGAGTCAGTAAAGAGAATCGGAACGACCGTACCGGTCAGTAAGGCCTTGACAAACACAGCAGGAATCTGGTCGTGTGATATTTCCTGACCGCCCAGATAGGCCTCCAGAAGATCGTCGTCCACTTCAATGATACTTTCGATCATATCCGTATGAGCCTGAGCCACATCCATGACAGGAGACTCGCCGCTATCGTTATTGACACAATCAATCACAGAGGTTCTATCGGACGAAGGAAGATTGGCACACCGGCATTGTGACCCAAATGTTTCCTGGATGTTAGTGACGAGTTCTGTGAAATCAACATTGTCGGCATCAATTTTATTGATGACAATCATACGCGGCTTGCCTGCTTCCTCAGCCAGTTGATACATCTTGCGGGTATTGGTCTCAATCCCACTGGCTGCGCTGATCACGATGACCGCAGTGCCGGCCGCAGGAATCGCAGTGATGGACGGGCCTATGAAGTCAGGGAAGCCGGGTGTGTCAATGATATTGATCAGCTTTCCCTTGTGTTCCGCATGGACCAGGGCTGCGCAGATAGAATGATGATGTTCCTTTTCCTCATCATAGTAGTCGCAATTGCTGGTTTTATCATCCACACTACCCAGCCTGGAGGTAGTGCCTGTCTTATAGAGAATGGCCTCGGCCAAAGATGTTTTGCCGCTCCCGCCGTGGCCCAGAAGGATAATGTTGCGAATGTCGTTTGTGTCAGTCACTGTTGGTGCCTCCAATTACTAGCCAAAATGTCAATAGATACTTTGCCTAAGTTATCTTAGAACCACAGATAATACAGCACTGAGTTGGGGTGATACAAGGACTTTTTTTCTGAGAAGTGGGCTCTGTTTAAGATTTTGACGCGACGGAAGCAAGGGCAAAAAGAAAAGGGCTGAAAGCGGTAAACTTTCAGCCCTATTAGATCTCGATCTACGCTAAGCTTAGCACAGAGTGTTGTGCGGCGTTACGCCAAATTACGCTTTCGAATCCAAGTAGCTATACAACTTCCGATGCCGGCCAAAACGATTGCGCCTGGCGTGGGAACTGGTACAGGTTCTGGTTCTGGCTCTGGAATAGGATCTTCCTCACCAAAGTTGTAGGCGATGTTGTCAAAGATGCCATACGGTGAACTTGTGTATAGAATCTTAAGACTATCAAACAGTGTTGCAGTATCGGTACTTACATAATTTGTCAATGCACTGGTTGATGTTCCTGAAGACATCGATGCAAGTAGTGTATCTCCGCCAGAAGAACCGCCATAAATGTTCATACCACCGGTCCATGTGCTACCATGTGAAGTACGAACACCTAAGTCAAATGAGTCAAATCTTACTTGTTGATCAAATGAGATCACAATAGGATTCGAGCCCCAAGGGGCGGCAGAGCTTATGTAACCATAATTCGTACCACGAGCATCAAAATCGCCAGTTAAAAAACTGAGCCCTGAAGTACTGTCAAATGCTGCATAATTGGCATTTGTTAATGCTGACTCAAAATCAATGACGACATTGGTAATCGCCGCTGATGCCATGCTTGCGGAAAACAATAATGCTGTAAACAGCATTAGTTTCGCATTCTTCATTCTCAGCACCCTTCCTTTCTTCGCGACTGAAAATAAATGTTCTTTTCTGAAGGCACGTAAGGGCTCGAACTGACGCCTCATCAGAACTTACATTTTAACGTGCTCTAGTACCCAGATTGCCCGATCCAGGATTTAGGTGATTGCTTCGTCGTTTTTACTCTTCCATAAAAAGGCGCTGTAACGCCATATATAGACTTTTCGGGAGAAAAAAAGGGGTGACGTGTCTCGTGAGGCCCTACTCCAGTGTACTCCAGGTGCTCTTTTCATCACCACACATCTTCTCTTACAAAGATGCGTTATTTGTACCAGATTAGGAGGTTTGGGTCAAATCAAAAATATAGGACATGTAAATAAAAGAGGCTTTAGGGGGGATAGGTGTTTGGTTTATTGGATGGATTTTTGTGATATTTGCCAAAAAACGAGGAAATACCTCGATCAAGAATCACCTTTTCTTACGGAAAAATTTTTTCAGTTGGGCCGAGCAATTTTCCGAAAGAATGCCGGACTCGGTCTCTATTCGATGATTTAATCGGTCGTCCTGGACGATGTTGTATAAGCTTCCGCAGGCACCTGTTTTGGGATCGCGGCATGCAAATACCAGACGGTCTATCCTGGCCAGAACCAAGGCGCCTGCACACATGGAGCAGGGTTCCAGTGTAACATACATAGTACACCCAAGCAGTCGCCAGGACCCCAAAGCAGCAGAGGCCTGGGTTAAGGCAATGATTTCAGCGTGGGCTGTGGGGTCTTGCAGTTGTTCCCGCTGATTATAGGCCCTGGCAATCACGCGACCGTTGTGTACGATCACGCAGCCGATCGGCACATCTCCATTTTCTTCTGCCAGATAGGCGGCATCCAGGGCCTGAAGCATGTAATATGAATCCAGATCCGTCCTGTTTTGATCAGAAGCCCCGGGAGTCATAATTATGGATGCCCTGAGAAAAAAAATAAAGTACCCCCAAGGGGAGTCGAACCCCTGTCTCCAGGATGAGAACCTGATATCCTAGGCCACTAGACGATGGGGGCACTAGTTGTATTAGTGCCAAAGGCCCGGCGATTGGTTTGTGGGCTAACCCTTAGCCACCAACCACTGGCCACTTATAAAAATAGCGGCGGGTGGATTCGAACCACCGACCTTAGGCTTATGAATCCCACGCTCTAACCAACTGAGCTACGCCGCCAGAAGTCAGCTAAAATAGCAATTATACCAACGGGTTGTCAATGATATTGGCTTTGATTGCTTAAAAAAGCTTGGAATTACGTGTCCACATGTTTTCTTGCGGAATGACTGTGGTTCCGAGCTTAAGACGCTCTAACAAAACCCTGCCGGCTTGCATCTGACCGTTTCGCTCAGCCTCCCCTTAGGGACGGGCGGGCCGCTGCGACGGTTTTGTTCGAGTGTTTCAATCTAAGGCAGAAAGCCAGTATGTCAAAACGCGGTGCCATTGGTGTTGTCAACGCGAGATCGAGTTTTTTCGACGCTTTAATAGGGCCAGACTGCCCAGGCCCAGAAGGCCTATGGTGGTGGGTTCAGGCACAGGTTCACTTGCCACGACCTGATAGGTGACCGATTGACCTCCGCCCATGCTGCCGCCTGGAGCGGAAAACGGCATGGCAAAGAAATCCGCATAGGAGGGCCTCAAGCCTGATCCACCTCCGCCGCCAGTGCTACCACCATTTCTTCGAATTTCATCGTCGTCTCCAGGCACAATTGCCATGGGTTCATACACTGCGACGATGGCTTTGGAGTCATTGAGATAGACTATGGTAGTGCTGGCTGTGGGATCAGTGACATCCCCCAACCAGTAGGCGAATCGGAATCCCTGTTGGGGGATCGCTGTGATCTCAATCTGGGTATTGGGGATGAAACGATGGATCCCAGTCCCGGGCGTGATTCGCCCTGCGTCTGACGGACTTTGTTCGAGCATGAGTTCCACATCGGGCGCACACCAGGCTGGTGCGCCAAAGAGGAACACGGCTGAGATACTCAATCGTATCAGCCACATGCTTGTGCAAACATTGTCACGTTTCATGAGTTACTACCCTTTCAACCAACCTGCAGAACTGTCAGGTGCTCAGCCCTTGTGCCTGTCGAGCCCTGATATGTCCCAAATCGGAACAGAGAACCTGTTCCATTACCAAAAGTCAGTTAGTTTCACAGTCTCGCGGGTACTCACTGCCAAAATAGACCAATCCGTTGAAGATTCAGCCATCAAAGATGCAGGCTGAGATGTTATCCTTAACCCCCATTTGAACCATGACCATAGCATACTGAAAACCATCCTCAGGTTCAATGCCTTGTTCAAGATAAGGGCAGGTTTAGTTATCCGTGTGATAACTTAGGGAAACTGTGGCTCATGGCCTTATTTTTCTGGGACGTCCGTGTAAAAAATGAGTTTTAGGGGCCATATTTTTTTCAAGGGTTCGGGGCTTAGAGCAGGTCATGTTCAGCAAAACTGTAGTATTTGTTCTGGGTAAACACCACGTGATCCAGGAGTTCTATCCCCAGAAGATCACCTGCCACTTTAATCCGCTGCGTGACTTCAGTATCCTCTCGACTGGGCTCAACGCGCCCTGATGGGTGGTTGTGTGCAATGATTATGGCTGAGGCCCGTTCCACAATGGCATCGGAAAACACCTCTCTGGGGTGTACGTGGCTCTGATTGACCAGGCCAATGGTTACCACACGGACCTGGATGACCTCATTGGCACCGTTGAGTGAAATGCACAGGAAATGCTCTTGTGTGCGATCTCCGTAGTGTTGGATCAGAGGCAGGGCGTCGCAGGGCTGAGAGATTTTCAGGCCCTTGGGTTTGATCCTGCGTCTGACGAACTCAAATGCCGACATGATGAGCGTGGCCTTGGCCAGACCGATCCCCTCAATGGCCGTGAGATCCTCAATGACCAGGTCCAGACCTCGTTCGTCTACCGCTTTGGCGACTTTTCTGGCGAGCCAGAGCACGTCATGCTGACGTGTGCCCTTGCCCAGAATGATGGCGAGCAGTGCCTGATCCGACAGGGTTTGTGCACCGCGTTGAAGGAGTTTTTCGCGAGGACGCTCATGTGCCGGCATTTCCCTTAGGGTTTTCATGGCCTCTCCTATTTTGAATATCATTTGGATTCAATTCCCGTTGCCCCTATAATGTCATGGATTATCAAGACAATGGCAACCCTAAATTTTGGTGTGATATGACGTACAACTTTGAATCGACAGTGGATCGAACTCTCACCAGTTCCCTTAAATGGGACCTTTACAGAGGTCAGGACATCATCCCCATGTGGGTGGCGGACATGGATTTTAAAGCGCCTCCAGAGGTTTTGGAGGCCCTGCAGCGTCGAATTGAGCATGGTGTGTTGGGGTATACATTGCCCCCGGAGGTACTCACTGACGTCCTGGTTGACCGGATGAAACAGTTCTATGGCTGGACAGTTGAGCCTCAATGGATCGTGTGGCTGCCCGGCCTTGTGGTGGGGCTGAATCTGGCATGCCGCGCTGTGGGCCAGCCCGGGGACGAGGTGCTGGTGATGACGCCCGTGTACCCGCCGTTTTTGTCGGCCCCAGTCTTGTCAGGCAGACAATTAAAGACCGTGCCTTTGATTCAGGATCAGGGACGTTTTGTGGTCGACGAAGCGGCATTGCGCGCCGCCATGACCGATCGGACCAGACTGCTGATTCTGTGCAATCCGCACAATCCTGTGGGACGGGCCTTTGAGAAACAGGAGTTGGATTCGATTGCGAGGATCTGTCTTGAAAGAAACGTGGTCATATGTTCGGATGAGGTGCATTGTGACCTGATCCTGGATGATATACAGCACACACCCACGGCCTCGCTGAGTTCGGACATTGCCGCGAAAACCATGACATTGATGTCGCCAAGTAAGACCTTCAATCTGCCCGGCCTGAACTGCGCCTTTGCCATCATTCCGGATGGTACCCTGCGAAGGCGGTTTGAGGGGGTCAAGGCAGGAATCGTACCCAATGTGAATGTGTTTGGCTATGACGCTGCGCTGACAGCCTACACCCGGGCAGAGGCCTGGCACCACGAGTTGCTTGAGAGATTGCGTTTCAATCGGGATCTGGTTGAGCAGGCTGTGGCCCAGGCACCGGGGTTGAGCATGAACCATGTGGAGGCGACCTACCTGGCGTGGATTGACGCACGTGCACTCGACCTGGCCGATCCCAAGGCCTTCTTTGAGAAAGCCGGTGTGGGTGTATCCAAGGGTGCAGACTTTCATGGGCCGGGCTTCATACGTCTAAATTTTGGCTGCCCAGAGGCCACCTTGAGGCAGGGGCTCGATCGCATTCAGAAGGCTGTCCAGGCATAAGTGAAGTTCTGCACACTTCAAGTTTTCAGTTTTCAGATGACGGTTTACAGTGTAAAGACAGGGCTCTTCTGACGACTGAAAACTGAATACCTTAGGGCTTTCTGCAAAAGTCCTGTTAATAGGTGATCACCGTACTGATCTTGTGCTGATCGAGTTTTGAACGACCATTCAGGGCTTTCAGTTCTATTAAAAAGGAGATGCCGCAAATCGTGCCCCCAACCTTTTCTATCAGGGAGCATGCGGCCCTCATGGTACCCCCTGTGGCCAGAAGATCATCCACAAGCAGTACGTTGGTTCCCTTTTCTATGGCATCTACATGGACTTCCAGGGTGTCGGTGCCATATTCGAGGTCATAGGTAAAGGATTCTGTCTTGTAGGGCAGCTTGCCCTTCTTACGAACCGGGATAAATCCAGCCCGGAGGCGTTCAGCCACGGCCGAACCGAAGATAAAGCCTCTGGCTTCGACAGCAGCCACGTAATCAATCCTCATGTCTCTATAGTCGGAAACCAGGGCTTCAACAGCCGCAAGATATGCGTGGTAATCTGCCAGCAGGGGCGTGATATCACGAAACAGAATGCCCGGTTTGGGCCAGTCAGGAATGGCTCGAATGTACTGTTCCAGATCTGAAGATTTTACAGCCATACTTGCTCTCTCAAAAAAAAAGCCACAATAAACCCGAAAAACGAGCATATTGTGGCATGGTTGTTGTGTAAAAGCAAGGGGAATTCCCCTGGGATCATCTGTCTTACAGGTTCTCATTCATGTAGGCACAGAGTTTGGCCAGGGCATCCCTTCGGATCTGACGAATTCGTTCACGCGTGAGATCCATCTTTTCGCCAATTTCTTTGAGGCTCATGGGTTTTTGGCCATTCAGTCCATAATGCAGGCGAAGGATGTCAGCTTCTCGGGGATCAATTCGTTTGAGAAGCTGCAAGGCCTTGGCACATTCTTCATCCCCTGCCATGGTATCTTCCGGGCGGCCAATGTTCTCGTCTTCCAGTGTGGCTTCGAGTGCGGGGCCGTTGTCAGCGTCATCAGACGTCAGACTTTCAGTGCCGGTGCCCAGAGCATCCACGATGTGAGCGATGTTCTTGGCCTTCTTCCTGGACACCTGCATGGCGTCTGCCATGTCTTTGAGTTCAGGTTTACGACCCAGTTGCTGTTCAAGCTCAGAGGAGGCTTTTCTCCACTGATTAATCAGGCCCACCATGTAGGTGGGGATGTGGACAGGCTGGACGCATTCGAGCAGGGCACGCTTGATACTCTGCTTGATCCACCAGGCTGCATAGGTACTGAATCTGGTACCTCGGTCCGGATCAAAATAGTCGACTGCCCTGATCAGGCCGAGATTACCTTCTTCGATCAGGTCGCCCAGGCCCAGGCCCCGTCCTGTATACTTTTTGGCAATATTGACCACCAATCGCAGGTTACTCCGGACCAATTGTTCTCTGGCCCGGGGATCATTTTGATCTGCAATCAGATGCCCCAGTTCGCTTTCCTGCTCTGCTGTCAGCAGTGAAGCCTCGTCAATCTCTTTGAGATACTCTTTAATGGTTACGTCAAAAACGATGGTGCCCTCCCGCCTGACGCAGGACTTTTCAGCCCTGGTTATCCAGGCTAAGTTTTCATGACCCTTTATTCTCCAGAGGCACAGTGTTTTGGATGAGGTGCTGAACCGTGCCGATGACTGCTAGCTCAAATATCGGTTAGTGTTAGGGGGGGCATTAGTTGGAATTACCTGAAAAAGAAAAAACAGGGTACTATTGATAGGCATGATATTATGAGACTTGAAGCCTGTTTGTGTTTAAGGTATGGCAGTCAGGCGTAGTTCATCAATGTACAAGACGCCATTACTGCCTGGAAGAACGGCAGTATTATCACCCATGCGAATTGAAACAGCAGTGACGTCCGATAGATCCAGAGATACAAGGCTGTTCAAGGGGATATGCCAGTTGTGCCACTGTGCATCGCTGTACTGGCTGACGGGGCCTGGATACTGAACCGTCACATGGCCCTGGCTGTCGCTCAAGGTGAGATAGAGGGACTCCCAAGAGAGTGAAGCATTGTCTTTGGGACCATAGAACGACAGGCAGAGAGTCTTGTAGTCGGATAAGGACCAGTCTTCGGGCAGGTCAAAGGTTCGCGTGGCTTCAGCGTAGTAGGGCAAGTCAGCATTCAGGAATCTAAAGGGCATGGCCTGATTGCCTGAATAGACCTCATAGTTTTCTGTGTGCGGCGCTGTATCGTACCCAACAATCGCCCTGGAATTATTACCTGGCAGGCCCGGAGCCGGGTCTGTGAAACCGATACCATCAATCCAGTTTTGGTAGATGCGGTACGGCGAGTTTTCTGTGTAGGTCTCAAAACCATCAATCAAGTAGGATTTCACCATGGTGAACGACCAGACATGTCCCTTGGCCACGATGTTTTCAGAAATGGTATCCACACGCCAGAAGTAGGTGCCTTCCGTGCCGGCGGGCAACGCAATATCCGCCTGGGGATCATTGAATCGTCGGAGGTAGGTGCCTGTCAGGTCGGATGTACTGGCCGTCTGAACCAGCTCCAGATCCCGACCAAAGTACACATCAAAACCTTGATGGGTGCCCAAAGCCTGCCACGTCAGATGGTTTACCACGTCCACAGTGCTACTGTCTTCCGGAAACGGCTGGCTGGCCTGCCATTGGGCCCGGAAATACAGATCCCGAACAGTCTGGGCCTTGATAAACTTATTATAGATACGGACTTCGTCCATCATGCCATGATACTTGTCATGCGCCACCCAGGGGCTGGCACCGATATGGATTTCGCTGGCACTGACCCTGGGACTTTCCAGTGGGTCCGAACTGGAGACCGGCAGTGCTTCCGCGCCGTCGACATAGGCGTTTCTCGCCAGACCATTAAAGCCAATGGCAATATGGTGCCATTCATTGGCCAGAGACCCTGTTTCAAAGGTGACCTGATTTCCCCAGAAGTCGTGCCTGCACAGATGGCCCTGCATCAAGCGTATTTCGTTGGCGCGGTTCGTCTGCGGGCTTCCCCAGGCCAGGAGCGTATGGCTGTGCACATAGGGATATATCCAGGCGGAGATGGTGAAGTCACTGTCCCCTGTGGGCAGATTGTCTCCGGAGGCAATGGCATAATCGTCAATACCATCCAACTCAATGGCAGTGCCCAGCACGCCGTTGACCCATGATGGTTCGCCCATAAACTGGGCATGGTGCCTGAATCCTGAAGTATCTGCTGCGGTCGTGCCCTGTCCTTCATTCCAGGTCCACAGCGCTCTCAAGTTGTTGTCCAGGATAGTCGCAGATGGCATGGTGGTAAATGACCATACAGGCCCCACGTGACGGGTTTGGCTATCCAGCTCTATTTCATCCACACGCCAGTAATAGGTGGTCTGCCCCTGCAGCACGGCAGGCGTGAATTCAGCGCGGGTGGAGCGTACTTGGTGGGCTTGTGTATTGCCATTCTGCACTGATACCATATTCTGGCTGAAGTAGATATCGTGCCATATGGCGTCCTTCCCGGGTGCCCAGGTCAGGGTCAGGTTATTTTCAATGACCTCAACCTGGCCGTCTTGAGGATACGGAACAAAGGCCTGGTCACCAGGCACAGAAAAGCTCCACAGGTCGCCCTGGACCGTGGTCTGGATGGATGTGATTTCATCTACACGCCAAAAGTAGATCACGCCCGGCTCAAAGCCTGGTTTGTAAAATAGGGTACATTCATTCCTGGGCAGTGATTGAGCTATCAGAGAAAGACTGGACTCGGAGGTGCCAAGCCATACGTTGTGGGCCACGGCGATAAGGCCCGGCTCCCAGGAGAGAAAAGAATAAAGACTGTCACGAGACCCGTGCGCAGGGGTCGGGTCGTACGCCTGCATGGGACGAGCGCCTGAATCAGGACGGTTGGAGAGATAAAAATCGTCAAATGCGATGTAGCCCCGGGCGTCCGGCGTGCTGGCCACATACAACCCCACCTGAAGTGTCTGGCCAACAAAATCCGTTCGGACCACCGGGGAGCAGGGCAAGTCCTCCCAGTGAACACCGTCCGAACCCGTTCGAAGAAAGATCAGGCGACCGATCCGTTCGATCTGAAGGAATGGCTGCACGTTCCATAATTTGTCATTGGTGCAAGTCAGCTCCGGACTTGCCCCTTTGGCTTGGCGAATACCATTGCCCCGGCTTGACAGAGGCGCATAGTCGAGCGTGACCCATTGTTCCTTTTGAGGGGTAGATACCGCCGAACGTATCAGCAGTCCTCCTCTGGCGCCGGTGACCGGGATGTCCACTGTACCGGCGAAGTCCGTGACCTTGACAGACACCACAAAATCAGAGTTGAACTGGTGGTATAAAAAGGTGCCATACGACGGAGACAGGTCGCCTTCTGCGGCCATGAAGAGTTGCCCGGCGTGATCTTGAGAGGCGTTCACTCTGCGCGCTGATTGGCGGTTTTCAAGGCCAAACCAACCTGTCCCGCTGATATCCAGAGCAATGAAATCATGTGGACTGTCAAAACTGTCTGAAAAATCGAGTGCCAGACCACATTGTACTGATCCAATGCTGATGATGAACAAAACGACCCATGTCCTGGTCACCCAGATCCTCCCGAGTCAATTAGACTATTTATTTTGGCGCCGGATAGACCGGAACCTCGCTGCAAACGTTACCACTGACCTTCAGTATAGTAATAATCGGGGTGAACAGCAACCTGTATGACCCTCGTTTTGCAGGTTGCTATGCAGTAACCTGTTGTACAACAATGTTATATGTAAATTGGCCATGAGGGTGAAGGGCTCTGGGAAAGGCGTCACCACGGGCGGCTCATTGTGGGATTTATCCCGTGCTTCACAGAGAGATGCCTGGCTCCACCCAAAAAAAAAGAGGTTCCGCGTGACCAGTGATCCAAAGTGGCCACTAATGCTATAGAGCTCAGTGGTTATAAGATGAATACTGGCTGAGCTGTCATAGAAAACGTGTGGGCGGTTAAGACCACCTGTGTATGTTTTGAGTGTTCATGTCATTGGTAATGAAGAAGAACTATGGATAATATAGTCGCAGACATAGTGAACGTGGGATTGCTCGATGCCTCGGCATCTGATCGGATCAAGGAGAGCCTTGCCCAAGGGAGTTCTCTGTACGATACATTGACAGGTGCAGGTGTGCCTGTCGACAAGACCCTACAGTACCTGTCGAAGGTGTTTTGCTATCCCTTTATTACGCTGGACAAGCATGATCTGACCAAGGAATTTCTCACGCAATTTCCCGCTCGCATCCTCCTTGACAAGCACGTGCTGCCCCTGTCCGATGACGGCACGATGCTGGCTGTGGTGGGCAATCCCTTTGACACCTCTGGTGTGGATGAACTGTGTTTGGCCACCGGACAGGACTTTTCCATTGCCCTGGCCCCGATCACGGACATTGACCGGTGTCTCAAACGACACCTGGGTGTCGGGGCAGACAGTGTCCAATCCATGATTTCGGATGCGGCGGATAGTGGTCTCAAGATCATTGACCAGGACACGGACGAAGACATGGACCTCACGGCGTCTGCAGATGAGGCACCGATCATTCGTTTTGTCAACCAGATCCTCACGGAAGCCATTGATCTGCGTGCCACTGACGTGCATATTGAACCGTTTGAAGGTGAGCTGCGTGTGCGCTATCGTGTGGATGGCGTGCTCCAGCAAACGTCTGTGGCCTCTGAAGTCAAACAGTTTCAGCCGGCCATTGTGTCACGTCTCAAGATTCTCAGTAAACTGGACATTGCAGAAAAACGGGTGCCGCAGGATGGGCGTATCAAGATTCGCATTGCCGACCGAGAGGTCGACGTGCGTGTGTCCGTGATCCCCATGCTGTACGGCGAGGCCATTGTGCTGCGTTTGCTCGACAGGGGCTCTGTGCTGCTCGGTCTGGAACGGCTGGGCATGTCCGAGAGAGACGAGCGGATCATGAACAACATCCTGACGCGTCCGCATGGCATTATCCTGGTCACCGGTCCGACCGGCAGCGGCAAGACCACGACCCTGTACGCCTCTCTGGCCCAGATCAATGATATTGAGCGCAAGATCATCACCATTGAAGACCCCATCGAATACCAGCTCTTCGGCATCAACCAGATTCAAGTGGCACGCAAAGCAGGCCTGACCTTTGCCAGCGGTCTGCGTTCCATCCTGCGTCACGATCCGGACGTGGTCTTGATCGGTGAAATTCGTGACATTGAAACCGCTGAGATCGCAGTGCAGGCCTCGCTCACGGGCCACCTTGTGTTCTCCACGTTACATACCAATGATGCGCCCAGTGCCATGACCCGTCTTGTGGACATGGGTGTGGAGCCCTATCTGGTGGCGTCGTCTCTGGAGGCGGTCATTGCCCAGCGTCTGATCCGTTTGATCTGCAAGCACTGCAAAACAGAGATGCCGGCCAGTGAAGTGGAACCCCTGCGTCATCAATTTTCCAACCTGCCCGAGGTCCTGTATTATGGTAAGGGCTGTCGTCACTGCCAGGGCACAGGCTATTCAGGGCGTCAGGGCATCTTTGAAATGATGGTCATTACTGAGGACTTGCGTGCGATGATCCTGGAAAACGCCTCGTCTCAGGCGCTGCGTAAAGTGGCCAACAGCCAGGGCATGTTGAGTCTAAGACAGGATGGGGTGAGACACCTGGCATCCGGCATGACCACGGTCAAGGAAATCATGCGTGTGACCAAGGATGAACAACTGGAACACGGGACCCACGGTATTTACTAGAAGCTAGAGGATCATCATGCCTACGTTTGTATACAAGGCGCTAAATCTCCAGGGCCAGGAAGTCAGTGATTCGTTCGAAGCGCCGAATCGCAAGACCGTGATCGAACGGTTGACCGCACTGTCTCTGACCCCGGTATCCATTGTGTCGCAGGATGAAACCGCGGGTCACGGACGGCATCTCAGCCTTCACGTGACCAAGGCCGATGTGGAAAACTTTACGCGTGAGCTGGCCAACCTGTTGGCGGCAGGCGTGCCTTTGAGCAAGGCCCTGAATATTCTGGCGCGGGAGGCCACTCGCGAGGGGGCCAAGAAACAATGGCAGAGCATTCATGATCTGGTGTCTGAAGGCACCTCTCTGGCAGATGCCATGGCGCAGTTCCCCAAGACATTTCCCTCCGTGAATGTGGCCATGGTGCGGGCCGGCGAAACCGGAGGGTTTCTGGATCTGGTGCTCAAGCAGATTGCAGATTTCAGGACTCGTGAACAGGAACTGCTCGGCAAGGTACGATCTGCGCTGGTGTATCCCATCATTCTGGCGGTCATGGCCACAGGCATTCTCATTTTTTTACTGACCTTTTTTATTCCCAAGTTTTCAACCATGTTCGTGGAATTCGGTGGTGCATTACCACCACTGACCCAGGCGATTGTGGCCACGAGTGATTTCGTGATCAAATACTGGCTTGTTCTTTTGGTATTGGTCGTGGGTGTGGTTGTGTTTATTCAGCGTTCCTTGTCTCAAGAGCAGGGACGTCGATCCATGGAGCGAATTTTTTTGAAGACACCCATGTTGGGCACGGCCATCGGGCAGTTTGCGTTGGTGCGCTTCTGTCGTATGCTCGGCACTCTAGTGCAATCCGGTGTGCCCTTGATTACCGGCCTGCGAACGGCCAAGGAGGCCATTGGTAATGAGGTCCTGGCCGAGACCGTGACCGATGCCATTGAAAAGGTACAGCGAGGCCAGTCTCTGGCCCGCAGTCTGGGCGACTGCCCGGAGTTGTTCCCCGCGTCTGTGGTGGCCATGATTTCTGTGGCAGAAGAGAGCGGCCGCCTGGACGACGAACTGGTCAGATTGGCCAATGCCTACGAGCAACAACTGGACCGCCACCTCAAAATCATGGTGACCATGGCAGAACCGGCCATGCTGTTCATCATGGCAGTGCTGGTCGGGACCGTGGTGATCGGTATGTTGTTGCCGATCTTCAATCTACAGGAACTTATTCGGTAATAAATCGGAGATGATTATGGACAGACCAAAAAGAAAACAAGGTTTTACGCTCATTGAACTGTTGCTGGTACTTGTGATCCTGGCTTCTTTGGCTGCCATTGTGGTGCCCAAGTTTGCCAGTCGTTCAGAACAGGCCAAGGTGACACAAGCCGTCAGCCAGTTGGCTTCTTTCGAAACCGCGCTGGATACCTTCGAACTGGATTTGGGAAGGTATCCCAATGATACAGAAGGCCTGGAAGCTTTGGTGAGAAAACCGTCCGGTCTGGACAAATGGAAACAGCCCTATCTCAAACGTCAGGATATTCCCAAGGATCCCTGGGGCAGCGATTATCAGTATCGTTATCCGGGACAGGATAACGAATATGGATATGATCTCTATTGCTTCGGTCCTGACGGCAAACAGGGTGGCGATGACGATATCTACCCGGGTGGCAGTAGCCAAGACTAATTCTATATGAATAGGTCCATGTCACATTTTCGTTATTCCAGGGGATTTACCCTGCTGGAACTCATCCTGGTGATGTTGATTCTGTGTTTGACACTGGGTTTGTCCGGTCCTTCGCTCAAAGGCTTTTTTGCCATGAGGAAGTTGGAGGATACAGGTGCCAAGATCGTCAGCCTCATGGAATACGCCAGGACTCAGGCGATCTGCGAAGGACGTGTGTATCGATTTTACATTGACCTGAGGGGACGGACCTACTGGTTATCCATTCTGGAGAAAGACGAGTATGTGGATTTGGGTACGGAATGGGGACGGGATTTCATGATTCCGGAAGAATTCGGTGTTGAAATTCGTGATTTACTGCTCGATGGATTGGACAACTATGTGGAATTCACGGGCACGGGCCGCATGCGACCCGGCTCTATTGTCATTACTGATACCAAGGGTGAGAAAGTCAATATTGTCTGTCGATCTGCCGCTGAGAGGTTTGTGGTGATCGACGACGAGGACATGAAAGATTATGAGGTCGACAGGAAAAACAGTGTTTTGTCAAAATAGGGGCTTTACCCTGGTCGAGATGCTGGCCACGATCCTGATCATTGCCCTGGTACTACCCACCACCATGCGTTGTATTGCATTGGTCACGCGTATGGCCAGTCAATCCAATCGCTGGATCGTTGCGACGACCTTGGCTGAGACCAAGATTTCGGAGTTGATCGCATCGGATGAGTGGAAAGGCGGGGGATTGAATCGAGGGGATTTTGGCAACGATTATACGGATTACGTGTGGCGTCTCGATGTCAAGAACTGGGAGATTTCGCCGATGAGCACCCTGAGTGTGAGTGTGTACTGGGATGCGGGGGAATACGACGAAAACAAGTGTGTGACATTGACCACCCTGGTGTATGATAAAGAAGAATAGGCATGAGAACTCGAACTGGACAAACTGGTTTTACCTTGATGGAACTGCTTGTGGCCATGAGCCTCATGGTGGTGGCGTCTGCATGTTTGTATTCGAGTTTGTATACAGGATTCAAGGCCAAGGAAACTGCTGATAAGATATTGAAGCCGATTCAGAGCGTAAAGATTGCGTTGGATATGGTCAAGCGAGACCTTCGCGGAGCCGTGGTCGGGCCTGAGGAAGACCCCAATATTCTGGCGGGTCCCTTTATTGGCGAGAACGATCAGAGTGGGACCGGCATTGATACGGACGTGTTGACATTCTATACCAATCACCATGAGATCAAGGACGATACGGATCGTGTCACCTGTGGTATCGGTAAGATCGAGTTTTCTCTGATTGAGCCCTTGAATTCAAATGAAGATACCTTCAATCTGGTTCGATTGGTCACGGATAACATTCTCAATGAAGACAAAGATGAGCCCGTGGAAGAAGTGCTCTGTCGCCATGTCAGATCTCTGAATTTCAGATATTATGACGGATTGCGTTGGTATGATGCCTGGGATTCGACAGAGGAAATGGAGGCGCTTCCCATTGCGGTGGAAGTGACCCTCGAGCTTGAGCCCTATGTCGAAGTGGGCAAGGAAACGCCCAAAAAGAAAACAACCATGAGCCGTTACGATCAGGATTACCTGGATTCTCTGACTCGGCTCACTCAGGTGTTTATTTTGCCCAGGGCTTCGACCATGGAGGCTGTGGAAGCCGCGGCCGAGGCTGTCGAAGACGCCGCGGAAGCGGCTTCTGAGGACGCATCAGGGAATCCCGGCGGACAGGGTGGAGCCACCCCAGGAGGCGGCGCCATGCCGTAGGAGATATGAGGCAGGCATTGAAACAGAGACATCCACATCGAGCCCGGGGATCTATTTTGATCATCACGATCTGGGTCACGGTTGTGCTGGCCAGCCTGGCCTTGATCTTTGCTCGCACGCAGAGAGTGACTGCGTATTTTGCAGCCAATGCCAAGGCAGAGATGCAGGCCTCGATGATCCTGGATGGAGGCGTGCAATATGTCGAGGCCACGATTGTCAATGCAGAGAGTATCGAGGACATTGAAGACCAACTGTTGTATGACACCATGGAAATCGAAGACGCGGGTTATTTCTGGGTCATTCGTCCCCCTGAGTATGATATCGATCGCGAGCCGGAATATGGCCTGGTGCCTGAGAATTGCAAGATCAATATCAATACAGCGGATGCCAACATGCTGATGGGACTGTCGGGTATGACAAACGAGTTGGCAGCGTCCATTATTGACTGGCGTGATGAGGATGATGAAATCACGGAAGGGGGCGCGGAAAGCGATTACTATCAATTGGAGGACCACCCCTACGATTGCAAAAACGCTCCCTTTGAAACCGTCGAAGAGCTATTGCTCGTCAAGGGATGCACAGAAGAGATCCTGTATGGCGAAGATACGAATCTCAATGGCATGCTGGATGACAACGAGGACGACGGTGATTTGAGTGATCCCATAGATGACCGAAATGGGTCGCTGGACATCGGCCTGTTTCGATACCTGACCGTTGACAGTAATGAAAAGAACATGGATGTCGATGGTAACGCACGTATCAATATCAACAATTCTGAGGCCAGGTCTGATCTTACGACTCTGTTGGAAGAAAAATTCAAAGAAGACCGGGCCTTAGAAATCATGGTAAGGATGCCCGAAGGAACGACCTTTGAAAATATTCTTGATTTTTATTTTCGTTCCGGTCTGGAGCCGGATGAATTCGAAGAAATCGCTGATTCGATCACCACAACGGATGACACTGAATTGGACGGCCTGATCAATGTGAATCTCGCTTCCAAAGAGGTGTTGCTCTGCCTTCCCGGGCTGGAAGAGGGCGATGTGGATGCCCTAGTCAATAGCAGACCTGAGAATGAAGAGGGGATCGCCTGGGTGGTAGACGTGCTGGACCAGGAGAAAGCCGTACCCATAGGGGCCCTGATAACAGGGCGTTCTTCTCGATACAGCGCGGATATTGTGAGTGTGAGCCAAAACGGGAGGGCCTTTCAACGGGCACGCGTGATTATCGATCCAGAGGCCTCACCCTCGAAAATTGTGTATTGGAAATCAATTTCCCACTTAGGTTGGCCTTTAGATCGTGAGATATTGGAAACCTTACGTTCTGGAGAGCCACTAGAGTAGTAGACCATACTGTCTTCCGAGAAATAGAGCATGAATACAAAACAAAAACATGTATTGGTATTGGGTTTCAATGAGGATTCCGTGGCAGCGGCACAGGCCTCGCTGGGGCACGACTGCTACGAGATCAAGCACACGGCCATGTTTCCTATGGGGCAGACCGTTTCCTGGGAGGACCCAGAGGCATTCGGGCGTGCTCTGCATCAGTTTTTGCGTAAAGAACACATCTCAGCCAGGGCGACCCTGGTGGGTGTGCCGGCCAAATGGATCGTGGCAAAGTCGATTAAGATCCCACCGGCGCGTCGGGAAAACATGGCAAGCCTGCTTCAGATCCAGACGGAACAGGCTTTTTCCATGAATCATCACGATCTGGTCTTTGACTATAGTGCCCAGATTAGTGAGACTCACTCCAATGAGGTCCTGTTGGCTGCCATGAAAAGGACTCGGCTGGACCAGATCAAGGTCCTGGCCAAGGCGGCGGGGCTGCAGCTCGTTTCAATCACCCCGTCTGTGGCTGCCATGGGTTCCCTGTCCAGGGGCCAGTCTCAGACCTGCGGCATCTACGCACAGAACGAGCATTGTGAAATGGTCTTGGCGTCCAATGGTGTGATCCGCCAGATCAAACACATGGCCACACCCCTGAATAATAAGGACCCCAAGGTCATGGCCCAGGACATTCAGCGTCTGATGCTGCTGACAGGGACTCGAACCGGCGAATTGGTGGTGTGGTCGGATGGTTCCAGCCCTTCGGAAACCGTATTTCATCTCAAGGAGACGTTGGGTTCGGGCATGGATGTCAAGGTCGGACGAGATGCCTTGACGCGAACCGGTCGTTTGCAAATCGGTCAAACCTCCATAGAATACGATCCGGCCTTGAGCCTGATCGCCGCACAGGACCAGCCGGACATTCAACTGATCGACTTTTTGAATTCCCGCCTGGTGGTCAAGGAAACGGACCATAAACCTCGTATCCTGGTGTGGAGCGCAGTCGCTGCGCTGGTTGTTGTGGTGTTGGCGGCAAGTCTACTCTATGGTTGGTATGAGGATGGCAAGGCCATTAAGCTGTATAAACAAACCCTGGAAGACAATGCTCAAATATATAAGGCTGTATCAGGTATCCGTAGTCAATTGAATGAGACCTCACCCTGGTATACCAAACGACCTCAATTCCTGAACTGCATCAATGATGTGGTCAGGGCGTTCCCGGATGAAGGCAATATTTGGGTGTCCAGTTTGATTCTCAAGGAAAACGGGCAAGGCTCGATTTCCGGGGAGGCCGTCAATGCCACGGCTGTGCTCAATGTGCTGGACAAGCTCAATGCCTTGGAAACGATCTCGGATGCCACCCCTGTGGGGGCGATCAGTACCTCAAAATCTGGCAATGCCAGTTTTACGATTGGTTTTAAATTTAAAAGTGAGTAGCACATGATATTGTCAAAACGTGAAAAGATGATTTTGTATGGTGCGATGGCCATGCTGGTTTTATTCATTGGTAATCAGTTCGTGATCAATCCGGTTCTCGGTCACATCAACAAAACGCATGATGAACGCCTCGCACTTCAAAGCGAAGTGGAGGACATGGAGAATCTGCTCGATCGTAGAATCGACATCCAGGCCAGGTGGAAAGGCCAGTTGGAGAATGGGTTGAGTGATCAGCCCGCTGCCACAGAGAGTGCCCTGTATAAGCTCATGACAGATGAGTGGCCTGCGGCAAGCGGATTCCGCTTACCGAGCATTAATCGTCAGCGTAATACCAGTAATGACACACCTTGCCAGGAAATCATCTTCAGTGTGTCCGGTTCCGGCACGCTGGAAGCTGCGGCACGGTTGCTTTATGAAATCGAGCAGAGTCGAATGCCGGTGCGTATCAGCAAT
>JAIPFM010000048.1 GCA_021736645.1 Phycisphaerae bacterium
TTTTATTCAACGTCACCTGAGCGTCAATGAGTTTGATGTATTTGGCTTCTATTTTGCCGAGATTTTTGGACAAAATGGCCTTGAGTAAATCACCTTCCATTTCAGCCACATCGATCCTCTGGTAATAGTCCATGGTCTCTTTAAGATGAGCCAACACGATCCTGCCGGTCAGGATCGGATGATTGTTGGTGACATTGGCATCTTCAAACCGGGTGCCGTGTTCCAGTTCGACCTCCAGGCCTTTGTGGAAGATCTCAAGCGGAATGGGCATGGCTTGCGTATTGACCTGATCCAGGATCTTGGCCGCATCTTCTTCTGACACCGTGGATTGGGTTGACTGAGACCAATCGTTCAGGCCGAGTGCCTGACACACACGACGCACTTCTTGGACTGTCACATATTCCGGTAATTCCATAGTAGCTTCCTTTCGCATGTCATGCGATTGATTGAATGGTCATGCAAGGCGCCGATCATGGCAACCTCGCTGATTCCGACACAGGTCTGATTTCACGTTGCCTTGCCTTGACGGGTCACGGCCTTGAGGGCTGCGGCCACCGCATCAGGATCACCCAGATACCGGTGAGATACCGGGTGCAGGTCCACATCCAGTTCATACACCAGGGGAATGCCGGTCGGGATATTCAGATCCGCAATGGCCTGGTCACTGAGATGATCCAGGTACTCGACCAGGGCTCGCAGGCTGTTGCCATGGGCACAGATCATGACATGTCGACCCTGCTGGATCTCGGGCACAATCCGCTGCTGCCAATAGGGAAGCACACGTGCCACCGTGTCCTTGAGGCTTTCACCCAGGGGCAGTTGACTTGCAGGTATGGATTGATACTTCGGGTCATGACCGGGAAACCGGGGATCGTCCTGTGTCAACAGAGGGGGACGCAGATCGAAGCTGCGGCGCCACTTGAGGACCTGGTCTTCGCCGTGCCTGGCAGCGGTCTCAGCCTTGTTGAGCCCCTGCAGTGCGCCGTAATGCCGTTCGTTCAGGTGCCAGTCCCTGATGACAGGCACCCACATCAGGTCCATGTCATCCATCACGATCCACAGGGTGCGAATGGCCCGCTTGAGCACCGAGGTAAACGCCAGGTCCAAGGCCAAGCCCTCCTTGGCCAGGGCCGCGCCTGCCTGGTGGGCCTCGGCCGCACCCTGGTCGGTGAGGTCTACATCCGTCCACCCGGTAAACCGGTTTTCCCGGTTCCAGGTGCTCTCACCGTGTCGTAATAGAATGAGTGTTGACATAATGATACTCTATCAGCCCGCGAGGTTCCCGTCAAAGGCCTGATCCATGTTTTGCCTCTAAATCCCGAGACAGTGCGTACTCCCGGGCGCCAGGTGGCCGCCCCACCACAAGCACGGCAAGGACCAGCAGGCCTCCCATCACCGCTTAGGGAAGCGCGGCCCGAAGGCTGGCACGTGACAGGAACCGCGTCACGTTTGCCACTTTTGGACCATTTTTGACAGCGTGGGTATTTGACTGTTTGAACATCCGAATCATTGTATCCTCTTGAAAAAAGCGAGATCAAATGGTTTTTCAGCGGACCCATCATACCTTCAACACTGATCCAAGTCACGGTGGCGTCTTGTTGCCATGAGTCAACCATAACAAAACAGCTATTGCAATCTGGGACTTTGAAGTATATATAAATACCGTACACCAAAAGGGCAAGGTTCACCTTAAAAGGACGCCAACACGGGTAACTCCGACCGTCTTTCGACTGTACGCGACCGTTTAAAACCTACAATGGAAGGAATGATCATGACAAAATTGCATGAACTCGCAGATCTTGGGCAAGCGGTCTGGTTTGACTTTATTCGACGCACCTTTACCCAGGAAGGCAAGCTTCAGGCCTTGATCGAACAGGGCATACGGGGCGTGACCTCCAATCCGTCGATCTTCGAGAAGGCCATTGCCGGCAGTGAGGACTACGACAGCGACTTAAAGCAGCTTGTGCTCCAGGGAAAATCCGTGGAGCAGATTTACGAATCGCTTGTCATCCATGATATCGGGCAAGCTGCCGATCTGCTGCGTCCTCTCTATGATGAGACCCGCGGGCGTGACGGATATGTGAGTCTTGAGGTCAGCCCCACACTGGCACATGAGACAGCAGAGACACTGGCCCAGGCCAAACGCCTGTTTGCGGTGTTGGACCGGCCCAACATCATGATCAAGATTCCGGCCACACCCCAGGGCATGCCTGCCATTGAAGCAGTGATCGCAGCGGGCATCAATGTCAATGTGACACTGATCTTCTCTTTGGCTCAGTACGAAGCCTCTGCCGAGGCATACATTGCCGGGCTCGAAAAGCGCATGGCAAGCGGCGGCAGGCTTGCCAGCATTGCGTCAGTGGCTTCCTTCTTTGTCAGCCGGGTCGACACCGCAGTGGACGCCTCTCTCGAAAAACTGGGGCGTCATGAACTTCAGGGCCATGCAGCCGTGGACAATGCCTGGCTGGCCTATGCATGTTTCCAGGAAATTTTCAGCGGCGAACGATGGGCCAGGCTGGCGAGCGCCGGAGCCCAGGTCCAGCGTCCGCTCTGGGCCAGCACGGGCACCAAGAATCCAGCCTATGCGGACACGCTCTACGTGGATAGCCTGATTGCCCCTGACACGGTGAACACCGTACCACCTGCCACACTGGAGGCCTTCATGGACCACGGTCATGTGATGCCCATGACCGACAAAGACCTTCCAGAGGCTCGTGCCCGGGTGGTCGCGCTGGCTGCTGCGGGTGTAGACCTGGAAACGATCACTCAGACACTGCTGGACGAAGGTCTGGTCGCATTCGCCAAGGCGTTTGAGGGTCTGATGGGCAGCATTGCAGGCAAGAGAGACCGAATCCTGGCACAGGGGAATCCCAATACAGGCGCATCAACCAAGTGAGAAGCAAGATACGCGATTGCAGCCGATGGATCACGAATAATTCGGGTTAAGGATTGCAGTCCCTTCCAGCCCTCCATGCCCGGATCGCTCCGTAATATGACTCGCGACATTTCGATTATTCGGAAGGCTTGTCTTCCCTGATCCATTTGTAGGCCTTCTCTGTCTCGCTGGTATCAAAGTAATGGATCTTGGCTGAGGTAAAGGGCTTGCAGAAGACGCTCATCCCCTTTTCCCATTGCTTGTCACCGACCATGGCCAACCGTTCAATGTCACGAAAATGCTTGGCATCGAACTTCAGGTCCTGCCACAGGGCCGAGACCTCCCAGCCGTGAAAGTCTACCATCTCAAACACCATCCGGATCTTGTGAAAGGTCTTGATATGCTTTTCCACGATCGGCACGAAATGCGCATAATCTTCTTTGGTTAGCTTGCCAGTGGCCTCAATGATCACAATCTTGCCGTTTTTTTCTTCTGAGATACTGACACTCATGAGGAGTCTCCTTCTTGTCACAATCTTTAGCTTGTCTATGCGTCATGAAATCCGGAAAAGTAGTGTTCATAATACCTGGCAGAATGAATCTGACTATCAGGCAGAAGACTGAATTTGCTGTCAGGTAAAATCCCTACACTGCCATGCGGAGACAAGCTAGGGAGGACGGTATGACGGTCGGACAGTATGACGGTAGACGGCCAGGGGCCGGAAGTGTGAAGAGTGAGGTGTGAAGGGTGAAAAGGGAAAAAGATAAGACCGCTGTGGGACGGTGGGACGGTAGGACGGTGAGAAAAGAAGAAGATGAGCAGGATTATCTCTCTCGCAGAGAACGTTGAGGTCGCGAAGATGTTCGAGTAAGCTCGAATAGGGCTTGTGAAACCACTAAACACACAAAACACGCGAACATTTTAGTGCGACCATGGGTCGCAATGGGATATTGTCTCTCACGTTTGTCCCCAGGGGAGAGGCACGGGGATCACGGAGAACCAACAACCAATAGCCAGAGCAAAGCGACCGCTTGAGTTCCTGGAAAATGTTGCGAATTACGGCATGACTCTGTTTCTTACTCTTTATTTTGTCTGATAACGGTAATTGAATCGCCTGTCCGGGGCGCTGTCGCCGCTTATGGAAAACTCAATAATATCATCAGGTTTCTGCATATTGTCAGCCCAATGAAAATCAAACGCCGCAGGGTCCCCCCCGCTGCCCTGGCCTATGTCGGTACGCAGGATTCTTATTTCCATCTTGCGGCCTGAAACGCGGTAGGAAAGATTCACCTCGACATCGATCCAGTTCCAGCCTTGGGTCGTGGCCTTGAGCGTCGTGCTCGTATCGCTACTGACAGCCATGTTGACGACATAATCGAAACCTTCCCAGCCGTCCGCATAGTCCTGGTCGGCATTGATAAACAGCAGCATCCAGTTCGCATCTGTCCGTTGGGTAACCTCCTCAGCTGTCTCTATGTAGAAGTAAATATACGTGTCATCTCTGGCCACCTTGGCAGTCATGAAGTCGTTTCTGCCGGTCTTATTGATATAGGGACCGGCTGAACCCCAGCCTGGATGATTTCGATGGGTCGTGTCATTGACCCAATCCCTGTATTCAGGGCGAACGTCATCCCAGTCGGCAAAGTCTGCATCGATGGTGATTGTCTTGGCGGCTGAGGAGCTCTGAGCCTGCCGGACACCTTTGTATCTTCGAATACCCTCTATCATCTGAAAGTAGTAGTTGTCAGTAAAACCCCTCTTCATCGGTTCAATATCGCGGCTGAATTCGGGGTTGTACGCATCGATGAACCACGAATCTCCAGGCACCAGTTTCCTGCCCAGAAACATCGATACCGGATCGCCGCCGCCGCGAAACACCTGTCTTTGAGCGACCCATTCGTTCCAACCGGTAATGAAGAGCAGTTCCGGGTCGATCTCCTCCAGCCTTTTCCACTGCTCGGCAAAGCAAAGGCCCTGATCTTCGGTACCGGTCCGACCATGCGCATCGGGCTTCGGCTGCGCGCCGTTGTGGAAACTTCGCCCGATGCCGTTTCCATGCGGGACAACGCCCACGGACACGGAAAGCTGTTCCGCTATTTCAGAAGATTCATGCCAGCCATATTGCTGCGGATAAAAATCCATCCACTTCCAGAGATCGTGGCCCGGCGACATCCACGTCCATGCGTATCGCATCGTGAAAAAATCTCTCATGGCCTGGCTATGATCGCTCGAGCCACCCTGGATTGGCGCCATGATGAGCGGCTTGCCCTTGAAGTAGAACCACAACTCCGGATAGAGTTTTTTCGAGTACAGATCTTCGTAGAGGGTCTGTACAACGGCGGCACCATTGGAGTTTGCCATAAAGCATATTTGCGGCGTGGTTCCGCCCTCGGCTCTTATGTCCATAAATACACGGCACAACGTCATGTAATTATCTTTATAGGTCTGGCTGTTTGTCACATCAAACACAATGACATCCACGCCCGCGTTCGCGATCATGTGGGCGTGCTTACGCATCACATATTCATCGTTGGATAAATAGTAGCCCAGTTCGGACTCCCCCCAGTGATGGAAATGCCCTCTCGGACCCCAATCCGGGTGAGTCGGGTTGGCCGCCAGGAGTTTGGTGATATCGTGTGGACCGGTCGTGCTGTGTTCGCCATGCCAGATAAAATAGAACAAGGCAACCTGCCTGTTGTCTCGAGGCGGACCGCACTGCTCATAACCGGGCAGGACTCGGCCCAGGGCATCGGTGGCGACCCAACTGTCGGCATACAGATCACGCAGCTTGGAAGAAACAGCCTCTTGCTTGGCTGAACTGCAGACAGCGCCAGTCGCCTCTTTGGCCTGTCCTCCATCAGCCTGCTTTACACAAAACGGCACCAATAACCACAAAGCCACGAACGCCGCTGCAGAACATCCATAGAACTTCATTTTTCAGATTAACCTTTCTGTACACCACAGGGCACTTGCGTTAAGTGAGCGAAGCTTCAGGGTACCAAGGTCACTTATGTCAATAGATAGATGCAAGACCTGACGCTTTGGGGCCTCAGGTCAATTCGGCCGCTGGCGGCCGAATCTCATGGGCAAGATGAAACTGACGCATCTTGCGGAGATCTCGGTTGCCGAGCAATGTTCTCTCATATTGCTTCATATCGCTTTCTTTGGTCAATGTCACAGATTACGACCTGACCCTTTCTGGCTGCTTGGCTACTTCACAGGCATTCCCATAGGTCGGGTGTGCGCAAGATCCACCTCTGTATTCTGCGCATCCCGTGCTACAAATTCTCTTACATCCTCAATCACAATCCGGAAGCCTACATTAAAGACACCCTGCCACGGGACATAACCCAGACGGTAGCTGGATGTGGCTCGGTAGGGACGGTCAAAGAATGAACCACCACGTACCACCTTTTTAGTACTGGCATTCATGGAGTTGCTCTTGTCTTCCTGGTAGGGATATCTCACATAATCACTGCGCGTCCACTCCGCCACATTACCGTGCATATCATACACGCCCCAGGCATTGGGCTGATACTGTTTTGTGCCGGTCACAAGGAACTGCGTATCATCAAACTCGGCAATTCTCGGGATATAGTCATACACAGGGTCATCAACCTGCTTCTTGCTGAAGGTGGGATTCACCCCGCGCACAGCAAACTTCTCAATGGACTTATCTGCAAGATTTGCATAGGAGCTGAAATCGGACGTGGTTGAACCAAAGGCCATGGCCTGGTCGCTTCCGGCACGGCATACCCACTCCCACTGTGCCTCAGTCGGAAGGACCGCTTTTTGGCCAGTCTTATGGCTGAGCCAGGCACAGAAGTCACTGGCGTCCTTCCAGCTCATGCGCATTGCAGGCTGCTCATCATAGTTGGCATAGTAACCAAGACGCACGTGGTCCTTCCATTGCTGGTCAAATATGCTGGCGTTGTGGTCAGGCTTGAACGCAAAGAAGAGTTCGTTATTAATCTCATTTTCTGAAATCCAAAAGGCCTTGTCGATCTTGACCTTATGACGGGGTTGTTCCTGTGGCGTGTCCTCGTCACTGCCCATCACAAACTCACCAGCCGGTATACGAACCATGGTGATTGTGAGCCCCTGGCCCAGGTCAATCACTTTTTTCTGCTGGACACCGGCCTGCTGCTGTAGTTGTTTGGCCGCTACTGCGTCAAACGGCCAGTTTGCCGCGGACACATCAATGGGGTCGCTCAAATCAGGCCCCATGTCTTCACTCACGGTCACAGGATAAGCCGTGGTCGGGGTATACTCCCAGTCGGCATTGACCAGGGCATATTTTGCGCGCAAGGCCGCTGCATTGGCAGACATTTCCGCGGTCTTTTTCTTGCGTGTGTCATCACCTGAGTAAGCAGTACTCCAGCTCCCATAGAACGGCACGTTCAGGTCAATCCAGGTGTAGAGTCTACGCCAGGAGTCATCGTCCAATTTGACGCCATGATGCCCCTTTGAAAGCAACTGGATGCCCTCAGAGGTAGACGCATGAAACTCATAAGGCGTACTCATTGTGCCATTACTCTCCGGTCCAGGACGACGGAAATATTTATGGAAGGCATAGTACGCCTTACTGTAGTTGGCACTCGTATTGGTCTTCGCAATCCCTGTGTCTTTGAAATTCGGTTTCTTGGAATCCGTGCCGTCATGACAGCGCACGCAGTACGCATCCAGAACCGGCTGAATTTCAGCATTGAATGAAAAGCCCTCTACAAGGTGACGATAGGGAGTAATACGTTGCGGGGGGCTGCCCGAGGCAACGGTTTTGGTGGTGACAGGCGGCTCCGTGGGAGACTCGTGACATCCGATGCAGGAGAGTTCTTCACCCGGCATGGCCACCAGCCAACTGCGGAAGAGTTGGAGGGCACGCCCTGCCTTATCCAGCGGCTGAATGGAGATGGTGGTATTGGCCGGGATCTTAAACATGGCGGACCCGTCTTTTTCAACCTTCACTGTGCCAAGTAGACGCTTCACATCCCATCCACTCTCTACCCCTAAATGATAGTGGCTGCCCACCCCGTAGTAACCGTAGGCGTAGGTAAAGATGCGCAGAGACTCAACCGTTCCTGCAGGAACCCCCTTGAGTCCTGGGCCGCGATATATGTTCTGAATATAACAGGTGGCCTCCTTATCATGCAGGTTGACACGATCAGGAATAACGGGTGGACGTTCGCGTTTTCTCAGAGGATAAGGCTCCATCACGTATTTATAGGGCGCCGCAGGCGTAAACTGGATGGGTACAAAGTTGTCAAATGTATCCACCAGATAGAGACGCCAGTCGCTGTTCTTGGTCAACTGAACAACCGTCAAGTAATACTGAGCACTCACGGGATAGGGCTGATCGAACTGTGGATAGACACCATCCGCCAGTCGGTCAAGATCCAATGCCATTTCGTCTGGATAGTGATCACGCAGTTTGGGGTAACACTTGTTAAAGAAGTCGTTATTAAGCTCGTGATAGTCTTTTCCGCCAGAAGACTCAGGCATGTAGTCGTTAATCAGTTTGGTGACAACCTCCTGCAGATCAGGAAACGTTTTCAACAGATCCTTCTTGACTGTGGGATATAGCTGATCTACTGTGACATGCGTCACTTTTTTGCCATAACCGGGAATATACTGAACCACACCATCTGCATGGGCATACCCCTTGTTGGTGTCAAAAATCGTCAATTTTCCCGTACCCTTGACACCGTGATGGCCGGATACCACCGCCGAAAACTGGCCAGGCGCACCAGGCAGCGGGCGTGCATAGAACATTGAGTTGGGCCATAGACTCTGTGAACCGTAAATGGCACGTTGGTTGGTGCCGTCAGGATTCATGGTCATCATGATTCGCGAGTAGTAATGCATGATGTCCGTATACTCCCAGCGCAGATACATGATCTTGCCGTCTGCCAGTACAGTGGGATACCAGTCCGCATCCTGTTCAAATGTGAGCTGGCGAGTGTTTTCGCCATTGGGCCCCATGACATACAGATTGGGAACGGATTGCTTGCCTCCAATACAGGGGACACCAATCATAGGCGCGGTTGAACTGAAAATAATGGTCTCATTGGGCAAATAGACACCGCCATAGTTGTGCACATAATCACCCAGTATGGTGGAAACCTGGTGGGCATTCGAGCCATCAATGCCCACCTCCATCACCTGATACATGTTGTTTTCATCTGTTGAAGAGAACAGCAGTTTCTCGCCGTCATAGTGAAGGTCCAGCTCCCCTACAAATGCTCCGTCCGCAGGCTCATACACATCTGTCACCTTGCCGGTTTTCAGATTTAAACGGGCGATCTTGTTGTGATAGCCCTTGGGCTTTAGAACATGAGTGCCGAGCCAGTTTGCTTTTTTTGCACGCGTGTTGGTGAGAACAACCAGGATTTCATCAAAGTCAACATAGGGATTTTCCGCGACCAAGGCAGTGTATTTCAGTTGGTTGTACTCCTTCATCGCCTTTATGGCCTCAGGATCACCTGCAGCCAGCGTCTCACGTATCTCCGGCATCCTGTTCTCAAACTGCTGGGCCTGCTTTAAGAACGTACGACCGTTCTTATACTCACGTGGTTTGTTCTTGAGAATATACTTGATTGAACGCACAAGCGCCGCCGGACTGGACATCGCAGCCAGAGCCTGCTGCTCCTCAGCAACCAGTTTTTTACGGGCGGCCTCGTTCAAAGCGGCCATATCCTGTTTCTTATCACTGGGAGAACAGACAGAGGCCAGATCACGCGCCTCACCGTTTGCCGCCTTTACCGTTGCACTGAGACCGTGGCCGCCGCTATTATTAAAATAAAGCAAATTCACCTGATGTGTACCAACAGATAGCCGGATCGCCTTCTTCTTTTCTGAAGTGCCGTGCAGGCCGTCATTCATAATGACCTCTTTATCATTTATGTAGAGAGCGCTGCCATCACTAGAGCTAATGACAAATTCATACTTGCCTTTATTCTTGACGTCCATGATCCCGGAAAACTCGATATTCCAGGCCTTTCCGAGCTGCTTGTCGCCCATTGAGTAGATCTTGTCGGTGGTTCCCCCACCAACCTTTTTGCCCTTTCCCATCGAAGCAACGGTATCCAGCTTCCCGTTGTGCGCAAAATAGGCCATATCCGCATATGATTTCAAAGTCAGCATAAGAATACATACAACTGCAGTAATTGCCCCGTTCTTTGACATATTTTCTCCATCTAATTCATTCAAACATACAAGATGTATAATTGAACTCTTATTCTACTTTCGCATGACATATCTAAATCAAGTAAGGGTACCTTTATTCAAACAGAGTTCGGACGATAAGCATCTAACCAGTTGTCAAATCAATTACTTATGTTACCTTCTGGATTTTGAACGTGCAAGTTCTATCTGAAAGACAATAATTTCTAATGGAATTACCTTCTGATCAGGCAGCCACGTCACTCAATTGTGCTTAATCTTAATATATGGATGTCTCTCACACCATCCATTGAATCCGTAACGAAAATTCCAGTCTCTCCTAACGTTTTGATAATACAGAGCTTTCGAAATAGACAATTCCACTGATTTAAGAGATAACGGCCTCTTGGGTTGTACAGCGGTTGTAGGCGCCAGCTAACATCCGTAACTTCCTCAAACCAACCTTGAATAATCTGAGCCCCGCCCCACTGAAATGCCTTCAGATCAAATTGTGTAGGATTCATCGCTATTACAGACTTGTACCTGAGAAATCCAAAGGTTGATGAAAAAAACTCAGTTTTTGTGTAAACTTGACGGCTACCCATTGTCTATCCTGTGATAACACCGTTAAGGAGTTCTTTTTGAGCCAGAACACTGCAACTAAGCGGGTGCAAGCAGCCCAGTGTGGGGACCAGGCAGCCTATACCCAACTGATCAAAGACCATTACCGGTCGGTCTTCCTGATCTGCCTGGGCGTGGTCGGCAACCCCCATGATGCCGAAGACCTGGCTCAAGAGGTGTTTATCACTGGCCTGAAGCGTTTGGACCAACTGCGTGACCGGGCCCAGTTTTCTGCCTGGATCATGCAGATCGCCAGACACCATAGTATCAACCTGCTACGCAGTAAAAGGCGTATAAAGATGAAAGCGGATCAAATCAGACAGCTGCCAGTCGGCCAGGAAGCCACACATTACATTGAGGTTGAACGCGCCCTGCAGAAGTTGCCGCAGGCATTGCGTGAACCGCTGGTGATGTACTATTTTGATGGCCAGGATGTCAAAAAGGTGGCAGAGGTTTTGAAGGTATCCGCTTCCAGTGTATATCAGAGGCTTCGCCTGGCACACAGGCAACTGCATAGTCTGCTGGTCAGACAAGGAGACGTCTCATGAATGGCCCCTGCTCAAAAATACAGGAACAGATCCTGGATGCTTTTTTGGAGCCTTCAGCCTCGCAGCCGCAACAAGCCCTGTTGAGTCATATCCAATCCTGTCCCGACTGTGCCGCATTTCAGCGGGACATTGAACAACAGATTCACTCCCTGGCGTGCCTGGACCAGACCCTGGAAGGCGAGATGCCTGACCGTATATCGCGGTGCATCACGGCTTTGGGGCAATCCCATCCTGCCGCGCCGGATCACAACCATCCGAAATGGAGATCCTTTATGTTAACGCACTTGATAAAAATATCTTCCGCAGCCGTGATTGCTGTGGCCATTAGTCTGTATGCCCTACTGGGACCTGAACGAGCCAACCCCGGATTCCCCACGATCATTGCCTCTGCTGAGGCGGCTGAGAACGCCTGGTTCCATGGGCAGCAATGTGTGTATATTAATAATGAGATTACCGTATTTCCCACCACATCAGGACAACAACTGGGGTTCACCTGGATTCCCATGTGTTCAATGAAAGCCGACGGTCAGCTTCGCATGGATCAGTTAAAACTGACGGTCACGGCTGACGCCTATACTGTGCAGGATCAGGCCTGGTATGATCCTGCCACCGGCCGCTTTGTCCGACAACTGGGGACAGACCAGGATCTGGCCTTTGCCAATGCCTATGACGGCAGCATGGTCTATACCACGGCCATGTCTCAAAGCGGTCTTGAGATTCAGAAGCAGATGATCACGGGGGAGTTTGTAGCGCCGGATGAACCTGCGAAATTCTTTGGACTGGCCGCAGGACTCAAGTCCGGGCTCGATGAAAAGTCAATGATGATCCTGGACACACAAAAAGACACCCTGCCCGATGGGGCCACGGTCCATGTTTTCAAGGTGGGGACACCCGATCCGGAGGGCCGAGTTCAGGCCTACTGGCTGTTTCGAATTCGTGATGACAACAAGACCATCGCGGAGAAAGAATTTATCATGCAGGAACAGACACAATTATTGATTCGACGTGTCACCACCGAGTATGTCGACGCCGCAGACATTCAATGGGACCTTCGGGACCTCGCCAGTCGCGAGGTAAAGCCCAGCCAGGACACCCGTGTCACGGTGTCGCCAGACATGGTGGTTGCCAATATCTCAGTTCAGCACATGATCGAGAAATCCGACTTTGAGACCTACATGTTCGCTCAGGCACCCCCCTGGTGTGATACGGTCAAGATCACGGATGTACTGGATCCTGCCAGCCCTGGCAAACGCATGTTTATTTTTACCTGCCGCGCAGAGGACAAGCGTCACCTGGTCCTGGTGCAGTCGCCCACGTACAATAAAATGCTGGGATTGCTAATTGGCCAGGGCGATCTGGTCTACGAATCGCCCAATGGTTTTAAGGTCATAGGCGGCGGCCGCGGTAAATGGATGGCCAACATCCTGCTGCAAAGTGCTCAGCACGAACTCAAAGACCCACCCTCGGAGGATCGAATCGGCTTTATCCTGGAATCCCCGGAAGGAACCTATCCTGCGCTGGCCATCAATGGCCCGGTCAGCGATGAGGAACTTCACTACTTGATCGACAGCCTGATGCCAGCCAAGGAGTGGCTCCAAGCATCCAAGACAGAGTGATCAGTAAACGCCATGATCGGGGACGTACTTCAGCATCATTACGGTCACTTCAAACCGACACTCTGCTTTCTTTTGCAGAGTGTCGGTCTTTTTACACAAGACTCACAGACGGTGACAAAAGGGACAAATGGGGTCGGTACTCGGATTTCAGTGTTTACAACGTGTGTCACCTTCAGCCCTCAGCTTTCAAACCTCACACCTCAGCGCAGCGTCCCGTCTGCCCCCTTGAGTTCCTGAAAAATGTTACGAATTACGGCATGACTCTGTTTCTTACTTTAGCGATTAAGGGGCGTGGATTGTCCCAGCTAAACACCGAGCCGGCAGCACCCTTTGCAGGGATTGCCTGGTATCGAAAGCACAGCCCTTCTCTGTGACTCCGTGTCTCCGTGAGAGACAAGCAGTCATTAGTTACTGCCCGGTGAAAGAAGCTTTCGCGGACCAAGGGTTATTCGTCGTTGGTTGCTGGACGATTATCAGTCGGTTGCCAATCGTTTGGGAGATGAATGAAGATCCCCAGATCTACTTGCGGTGCTTAAACATGTCTTCGTAATGCCTGGACGGTGCCAGAATACCGCCGCTCTTTTTGTAGTAGTCTTTTTCCAGGCTGAACACACCCTCTATCATCTTGGTCCAGGAAGCCCCGGCATACGGATGGTAGCGGACCATGGTCTCCCAGTTCTTATAATTCTGATGACCATTGGTTTCCAGGAGCCCCAGGCCGAGGTCAGGGAAAGGGGCCAGGCGAGCTGCCACGGCCTTGTTCCAATCCACGAGAATAGGATTGCCCGTCAGATCGGCACAAAAACAGGGGACACCCTGTTCGTATGCGGTTTGTGCAATTTTCATAGTCATGCTGAGTGTCTTGGCAATGGCCTTGAGTGCAATCGCAGAATAGCCCATCTGAATCCGCTCGAGTGCATCCTTCTCAGTATGGGCGCTCTCATCTGCTGCGATGCGCACACCCAAGCCACCCACGTTGAACTCCGCGTCCTCTGGGAAGGGTTCTTCAATCATGGCTATTTGATCCAATGCGCCAATCTTCTCGGCATGATCCAATAGCATCATCAAGGTTTCCTTGTTCTGGTATCTGCCATTGGCGTCAAAGTAGTAAGGCAGTTTACCGTCTCGGGTGTATGGGGTGCGCACATGACCAATCACTTCGTGAATGGCAGACAACCTTGCTTTGTCTTTAGCGAGCATGTCTTCTTGTGACCCGGGCTGGCCCAACTTGATTTTCATGAAGAAGAAACCCTGATTCACAGCATCCTTGATTTCAGGTATGGGAACACTGTACGCCATGGCTGGGATGCTGGCAACCTGTGTGTGATGATGTGACAATGAGGGCCTGTAGGCGCAGGGAATCATGTCGTCAAAATTCTTGATGCCATGCGTCTGTGCATAGAGCAGCCACGCTGCAAAATCTACACAGACAAGGGCATTCAGTGCAAAGGTCTTTCTCAGACGAGGATTTTTTGTGAGTATCTTGCCATAGTCGTAGACCTCCTCCAGAATGCCGTCCAACAGATCCACTGGCGTATTAAAAGACCTGCCCTTGACAATCTGCAGGGCCTGCCCAGTCAGGGCATACATCAGGGCATTGCCATCGCGCTCTGAATGCGAAGCAAAGACATCGGCATCCGACCACAAGACGCTTTGCGTGGACAGGCCGACTCTGCCAATGCCGCTGTGGCTCTGCATACATGCCATGATCTGCCAGATCTCGGTCATGGAGGCGCCTTTGAATCCAAAGGGCCGAATCAGAGGTTCCCGTTCATACCGCGAGTCCACATCCACGATGGTAATGGCATTGGCTTTGGCCTTGGTACAGCAGACACAGGTGCTGGGTCTGTTGGGGGCGCTGGACTCGCGAGCCGCACGCGCAGCATGGCCCGAGGATTCACTGCGGGACACGCCTGATCCGCGATCGTTCATGGTCATAAGACTTTTCCTGTTGCTCTACCTATCATTCTAATTGGATAGCCAGCAGTCCAGGTGCTGCTGCACAAAATCATTGTCCGTCAATTGTGGATGCGCCTCTATGATCCGATCGATGGCCTGCATCTGCCCGGGTGACAGGGCCTCCTCTGGATCCAATGTCATCGTCCCGCGAACCAGGCCCTGTTGCTGAAGCACATAGGAGATACCGGGAATGCATCCCCTAAAGCCGTGATCCACATCAAAGATCGCCCGGTTGGCCAGGGTCAATTGCGCGCCCAGAGTCAACAGGTCCGGCGGGATAGGCATCTGCTGCGCATGGATGGCCCCAATGCGCTGCAGGATCTTCACCGCTTGCTGTGTCCAGCAGGCCCACTGGCCCAGGAGCCCCCCGGTCATGCGCAGGGACACGGTTCGCCCGGACACATTGAACTGATACACAGTGAGCAGGTCCTGGATGATGGTGTCATCGTTGCCTGTGTACAGGGCCAGCTCTTGTGCCCTGCCGGACTCGGCCACGGCCTGCAGCACATCCAGGGTCTTGTAACGATCAAACGGAGCCACCTTGATGGCCACCAGTGCCGGTATCTCCACGAGGGCCTGCCAGAACGCTCGATCGAGGACCATACCGCTGATCGCCGGTTGCAGATAGAAGCCCATAAGGGGGATGACCTCTGCCACCTGGCGCGCATGGTCAATGAGTGCCTGGTTGGACTGGCCGGCCAGTGCCGTGAGAGAAAGAAGACCGATGTGAAAGCCCAGTGCGCGGGCCATTTCTGCTTCCTGTACTGCCTGGGCCGTCGGTCCAACCAGTCCGGCAATCAAGATCGGTTCTTCCTGTGCCTGGCCTCCATGTGTGTTCGCTGTGTCGGCGGCCAGTTCCAGGACCGGCTTGTATAGACCGACCTGGGGATCGTGAATGGCGAATTGGGTCGTGTGCACGCCCACAGCCAGCCCCCCTGCCCCGGCATCCAGGTAGTAACGCGTCAAGGCGCGTTGGCAGCGTGTATCGATTTTCAGATCCGGGGTCAAGGCCAGCGGGTGCGCAGGAATTACACAGCCAGCCTGAAGCTTTTGTACCACGGTTTTGATCAAATCAGAACTTGCCATCTTGGACCTCGTATTTCGTGGGCTTGTTCAACACGGTCTTACCAGCAGCCACCCAGGGGACAATCGCAGCCACCATGTCGTCCAGGGACATGCCCGAGACACCAAGCCTGCCAAAACAAAGAGAGGCATCCGAAAGCAAACAGGCCTCTCCTTCTGTACCTGAATAGTGCGGTGTCTTGCCCAACACGCGACCAATGCGGTCTGCCAGATCCCTGATCATCACGATCTCCGGACCCGTGACATTGAGGATCTGCGCGGGTGACTGAGCCAGCGTGATGGCCCGGGCAATAGTGTCATTGGCGTCGCGCTGCCAGATCAGGTTCACCGCGGCAATGCCCAGATCGATCGGCTTTTCCTGCAGGATCTTGACTGTAAGATCCACGATGATGCCGTAGCGGGGTTCATTGGCATAGTTCAAACGCACGAGGGTCATGGGCGTGTGATTCACCTGGGAAAAATATTGGCACACACGTTCCCGGCCCAGGCAGGACTGGGCATATTCCCCGCAGGGATCAGGTGACATGTCTTCCCGGCTTCCTCCTGTGGCTGGTGCCACAAAGGGATACACATTGCCGGTGGAAAGTATCACCAGGCGCGCCTTCCGGTACACTTCGGCCATGCGTCCGGGCAGGTAGCTGTTCAAGGCCCAGGTCATAGGCTGATTCCCGGAGGTCCCAAACTTCATGCCCGCCAGGTAGTACACGTTCTCCACCTGTGGTAAGCGTCCATGCTGCGATTCATCCAGGAGATCTGCCTGGATCGTTGTCACACCAGCCCGGTCCAGACGCGCCTTGACTGCCGGATCGCTGAAACGCGACACTGCAAACACGGTCTTGTGCGGTGCGGCCCGATGCAGCATCATGGCCAGGGTCGGTCCCATCTTGCCGCCGGCCCCCAGCACCACAATGTCCCCGGATAAACCACTCACCACATGCTTGCCTTGCACTGTGGGCTCGCTGAGAACAGCCTCCAGCCCCGGTTCGTCAAGTGCCGTCATATCCATCCGTTGAAACCTTCCCTTCTTGTCTTAACAGGACTTTTGCAAAAAGCCCTGTAGTTTACAGTTTTCAGTGTTCAGTGTTCAGTTCTCAGAAGAACGCGTTTTTTACACTGAAAACTGCCTACTGAAAACTGAACACTTGGACTTTGCAAAAGTCCTGTTTTCATGTGAGATGTAGTATCACAAGACAGAAGACGCGTATGGCAATAAACACAACCAACACGAGACCCAGCCCGCCCAGAATGTTCGCACACCATCCGTTGCGGTGTTCACCCATAATGTCCCGTTGATTCGCCAGCCACAGGATCGTCACGGCCATCAGCGGATTGCCAAAGACTGTCAACGCCTGTCCCATGATAATGAGCTTGATGGGTTTCTGTCCCGTCCTGAGCGCCAGCATGGCCACGGTCATGCCAATGACAAGCACCAACACGGTAAAGTGCCTGGGCCAACGCTGACCCATACCGGCAGGCAGACCCAATCCATCGGCAAGAATCGTGCCGCCGATCATGGCATTGATCACAAAGGGATTCAGAGACACGGCCAGAAGCCCCAGGTAGAACATCACAAAGGCCAGCGAACCCAATAGCGGCTGGAGCGAGCGTGCCAGCATCCCGACATCCGTAGCCACCTGCCCGGGGATCACCGTGGCTGTGGTAATCATGATGACAGCGCTGGTGCAGGTCAACACCGCGACCCCGGCCATGGCATCGGTCGTGCCGCGTCGATATTCCTGCAGGCCCCATCCCTTCTCCCGAACCAGGTTGCCCTGAAACAAGGCCGCACCCACAGAGCACGTCGTGCCCAGCAGGGAAGCAATCAGGAGCATGGGATCGTGAATCCCGCCATCGATCTTCGCGGGCAGGCGCAGGGACACCTCCCCGGGCAGATGTGGAACAAGTCCCTTCACAATGCTCAATACATTCGGTCGAGCCGCGAAGAGATTGGCCACGAAACAAATCAGAATCATGGCCACCATGATCTTCATGCCGCGTTCCAACAGGTGGTAGACATTGCGCGCCTTGAACAGAAAGAGGACAAGCCCAAGGTTCAAAATCAGGATCGCCCAGGGTGCTGGTTGGGAGATCAGGGCACCGACTGCCGCAGCAAAGGCCAGGTTGTTGCCGAACTGGAAGGTCGCGCAGATCAGAAATAACGTCAGTCCAATTACCGCGGCCGCAGGCCGATTCAGATGCCGGGCCACCAGCGTGCAGGGACTCGCCCCACCCACCACGCCAATGCGCGCGGCCATGATCATGAAAGCGCCCATCAACACACCGGTCAACACGAGCAACCAGAGGAGTTCGCAGCCATGCGTGGCCCCCACATTGGCGCTGACCAGCATGCTCCCCGGTCCAAAGACCATGCAGGCCGTAATCAGCGCAGGCCCGATTGAGCACCACCAGGCACGAGGTTTGCCAGACACTTGACGATCTACAGACTCTGTCATAATCCTGCACTACTCTTCCATGTGGCCCGGCTTGAGCCGATACGCCAATGACCTGGCGAAATAATCATCCAACCGTTCTATTTCAAATTCATCGATCATCTCGTCAATACTGACTGTGTTGTGTTCACTGGCAATCAAGACTGCGCCGAGCTCGCCCGGATCGGTGATCTTGACCTTCGAGCCATACTTGTCATGCATGGCCCTGAGGCGTGCCCAATTCTCATCAAGGTGAACCAGGGCGCAATCAAGGTTGACAGTCGCCACCGCATAATCAAAATAGTTGGTATTGGAGGCCAAGACCTGGCCCAGAGGATTGCGAATTTGTGAGGGTGTTGCACGACCGGCAATCGCCCCGACAAAATGACTGCGGCAGGAATAGGCCCAGTACGCCTGCATCATGCCTCCATGATACATGGATGAAAACACGATCAAGTCCGGCCTGGCCTTGACATACCTTAAGCGAATCTCATCAAAGTTCAGATCAAAACAAATGGCGAAGGCCACTCTTCCAAAATCACACTCGATCACAGGCGCGTCCCTGCCGGCCAAGATTCCTCCGTCATTCTCTCCGATGGTCGGGTGGTTTTTGTTATAGACACCAATGACCTTGCCCTCCCGGTCAATCATGACGCTGGAATTTCGCCAGGTCCCATCTGCCACCGCTCTCTTGGCGGAATAGACCACATAACAATGGTTTTCCCGTGCCACCTGCGCGAAGTAGTCTCGCACCTGGTTTTTGCGAGTCAGAAAATATTGTGCCAGCCCCTCAACCGAAAGACCTTGGGGGCGATCACACGCCTCCGGCACCACAATCAAATCAGGCTTGTCAGGCAGGACACGGGCAAATTGGGACTTCCAGTGTTCAATGACCCTGTTGACCACCTGCTGAGGCTCAGAGTTTGAACTGACCGTGACTGGTGAAGGGCCGAGGGTCGCTATTGTCACGAATCCTCTATTTTTGGCTTGCGCCGGTAGACTCAGAAAACACAGAACCATCAACAGACGCAGACAAACGAACCGGGCAGGGTTTCCAAGTTGCTTGAACATGGCATTCTCCTTGTTTCTTCATAGATGGCTGGTGTCCGGTACGCCCTTTGGCATGACCAGAGATCATGATATGGGATTATATCAGATTTGTCGATGGCCGTGCCAAAATGGGTCAAGCTCTACTTGGCACGTCTGCGGTGCGCGTCGCGAACCCACGACACGAAAACGGCACGAGATCAGAACAAGGCTTGGACCGAGATAAGGGTCGGCCAGACATGATGCAGGTTGCTGTACTGGGTCACTCATTTGGAGGTACAGGCGCAGGCCGAGCCTGTTTGAACGACGGACAGTGCAAGGCGGGTGTCAAGATGGACGGACAACAACAAAGACCCTCTAAACAGGTTCATCCCGCGAGTTTGGCACCTGGCAGTCCAGGAGTCCGTTCTTTGACACCCTTAAACGACATCCGGGACGACATACGGCGTGCGGTAGACACGTGTCAGCATGGTATCTGCCTCAGGATCATTGGCAAACTTTTCATAGTCACCCATAAACTTCAACTGACGGCCAAGACGATAAGAGATGTTGGCCAGGTGAGGAAGCGTGGTTGAATAAAAGCCTTCGCGGATGTCGCTGTGAAGGTCCTGGTCCCTGCCCGAGCGCACGGCGTCAATGAAATTGCTCCAATGATTACCCTCCCTGTCTCTTGTGCCTTCCTTTGAACCGGCAAACGGTTCCCGCTCACGCTCACGGAATGCCTTCCAGTTTGATCCGCCAATTTCGAGCCATCCCTCCGTGCCGTAGAAGATATTGCCGACTTCCTGACCTCGGCTTCCTTCGTGATTGGTGTAGCGGCCCCGGGTTTCGAACTCAAGCATTTTACCATCCCTGTATTTAAATGTGGCGGTTTGCGTATTCGGTGTTTCCTGCGTGGTCTTGTCACGGCCATAGGTTTCCACTCCGCCATACACCATCTTCCCGGGCGTCGGGGTGTTCACTGAACCGTCCTCCTGATGTAACCCGTACATACCGCCGGCAGAATAGACGGACACCGGGTGTTCGTTCTTATTCATACCCCAACGGGCAAGATCGAGTTGGTGGGGACCCGTGTTTCCCGTGTCCCCATTTCCCGTATCCCAATACCAGTGCCAACGATAGTGACTGCGTTTTTCATTATATGGGCGATACGGCGCTGGGCCCAGCCAGCGGTCATAGTGGAATGTGGCAGGCGGCAGGCTGTCCTTGGCCATACCATAGGAATCGCGTGCCTTGAAACAGAGGGCACGGGCCATGAACACCTCGCCGATACCGCCGTCATGCAGAAATTGAATCGCTTCTATCACATTCTCCGATGAACGGTTATTCAATCCGACCTGAACCCTTACATTGTACTTGCGGGCGGCCTCCACCATTTTGCGTCCTTCCCAAATATTATGGGAAGCCGGTTTTTCAACATACACATGTTTGCCTGCCTGACAGGCCCAGATGGTTGCCAGGGCATGCCAGTGGTTAGGTGTCGCGATGGACACGGCATGGATATCCTTGTCATCCAATACCCTATGCAGATCCCATTCCGTGATCGGCTCCACCCCGGTCTTTTGAGTGACGATCTTCGCCGCGGGTGCGAACAGAAGTTCATCCGTATCGCAGAGGGTTTTCACCTGAACATGATGGCTGTCTTTCAATCCACAGAAACTGTTGATGTGCACAGTCCCCTGGTTACGGATGCCAATCACGGCCACATTAATGCGTTCATTGGCCCCCATGATGGACGCATATGATTTGGCCGTGAATCCCATGCTCCCCATGGATATTCCGGCAGCCCCAATGATACTTTTCTTTAAGAATTCTCTTCTTTTTATCATTCTACTAACCTCCCGGAATTAAATGTCAGGACATGTAATTTCCACCAACGGGGCCATTGTACTTGTCAAGGCAAAATAGAACCACCGTAAAAACTTCGAAATCTTCGATACCTCGACTCCGCAAGAAAGGCAAGATCTCGTGATGGATCATTAAACGTTGCGAACATTTCCGCCATCCCTTATACCTTGATAATGCACAACTTCAGAAATGATCATTTCGTTGATTTGGCAGATAACGGCCTCTTGGGTGGTACTGTGGTTGTAGGCGCATGACGCCAAAAGAAGCTGGGAAAACATGAGTCAAAAGGTTATGTCCAATATCTGCCATATGCTTTAAACTATTGTTTCTGAAATGCCTTTTATTGTTGGTTATTAGATCAGAAAGGATCATGTCATGAAGCAGTTGACACCCTGCGAGGCCGTGCCTGTCTGCGGCTCAGCCTCTGAAAAACCTTGTGGTCTATCTGTGGGAGCCTGAGTGCGACGATGGATTCTTTGCCTGGAATTTTTCGGTACCTGGTTGCGCAATGGCAGCGCAGTCTGTACGCAGTGCCGGTGTTTAAGCTCGTGCAGCAGGTCCCTTTCATCAATACGACGCTCTGGAAGCCAAGACATTTATCATAGGAGAAAATGATGCAGCACTCGAAATCATCCACTGGCCGAATTCTGATGATCCTCATTCTGACAGCCTTGTCCATTGTGAGCCAGGCTGCACAGCCGAAACATAGCCGCCCCAACCTCCTGTTCATTTATCTGGATGACTTTGGCTGGAAGGATACGGGCTACATGGGATCCGATTTTTTCGAGACGCCTCACCTTGATAAGCTGGCAGGCGAGGGGATGGTTTTTACCAATGCCTATTCGTGCGCGTCAAACTGTGCGCCCGCGCGTGCCTGTCTGCTCTCCGGTCAGTATACGCCACGCCACCAGATCTTTAATGTGGGAACCGGCCCCCGAGGTAATGCCAAGTATCGTCGACTTCTGCATGTACCTGGTGTTTCCACGCTTGATCCCAAGATTAAAACCTGGGCCCACGCTTTACAGGAAGCCGGCTACCGAACAGCGACCATGGGTAAGTGGCATCTCAGCGAGGATCCGATTCCCTATGGTTTCCATGTGAACATCGGAGGCACGCACTCAGGCGGACCGCCGCGGGGCTATTATCCTCCGCACGGCAAGGTCCCGGGTCTGGCCGATGCGCCTCCGGGAGAGTACGTGACAGATCGGCTCAGTCAGGAGGCCATTACCTTTATCCGCACAAATCAGGACAGACCCTGGATGTTGTATCTGACCCACTTCGCAGTGCATTCGCCATTTCATGCCAAAAAGGAATTGGTCTCGAAATATGAAGCCAAGCCGTCCGGCCAGTTGCACAAAGATGTGACGATGGCCACGATGATTCAGGCTGTGGATGATGGGGTCGGGAAGATCCGGGCCACCTTGGATGAGCTGGATCTGACGGACAACACGATCATCGTATTCTTTTCTGACAATGGGGGTGTTGCAAAAGTTACAGACATGGCCCCGCTCCGGGGGTACAAGGGGACGTATTACGAAGGCGGAATTCGTGAGCCCTTCTTTGTCAAGTGGCCTGGTGTGGTCAAACCCGGTTCAATATGTGATGAACCCATCATTAGCGTGGATCTCTATCCAACGTTCTGTGATATGGCGGGTGCCGAATTCCCCAAGAATCAACCCAAAGATGGTATCAGTCTGGTGCCCCTCCTAAAGGGACAAATTGATGCCCTGCCTGAACGTGCCCTATTCTGGCATTTTCCTGCCTACCTTCAGGTGGGCGCCGGCATTGAGGGTGTTGAGTCCCGTGATCCCCTCTTCCGCACCCGGCCCTGCAGCATTATTCGGTTGGGGGACTGGAAGCTGCATCAGTATTTTGAGGATGGCGGCCTGGAACTTTATAATCTCAAGACGGATGTGGGCGAAGCCAACAATCTGGCCCAGACGCATCCCCAAAAGAGGCAGGCATTATTGGAGAGGCTAATTCAGTGGCGTGAACAGGTGGGTGCGCCCATCCCGACTGAGCCCAATCCTGTGTTTGACGCTGATGCAGAAGCTGCTGCAGTTCGAAGTAAACGTTTGTCCATGATGTAGAGACTGTAGAGAGAACCCGGATGATGAAGAATAAAATGATCTGCTGTGTGTTGGGAATATCGATGTTGTCGCTTTGGACGCTGCCAGTCCTCGCCGAGAATCTGGTCTCTCGTCCCAATGTGCTGTTTATTGCGGTCGATGATCTCAACGACTGGATCGGCTGTATGGGAGGACATGCGCAAGCCAAAACGCCCAACATAGATCGTCTGGCAGCCAGCGGTATGCTGTTCACCAATGCCCATTGTGCGGCCCCGGCCTGCAATCCTTCACGTACGGCCATCATGACGGGACGCTCACCGCATACGTCAGGACTCTACGCCAACGGCCAGAAGATGCGTGAGGTCCTGCCCGATGCCGAACTGCTGCCCAGGTATTTCTCCAGGCACGGCTACTGGTCAGCCGGCTCCGGAAAGATCCTCCACTATTTCATTGATGCGCAGTCCTGGGATGACTACTATCCTGCCAAAGAGACAGAAAACCCCTTTCCACGAACCCTGTACCCCGAGCAACGTCCGGTCAGCCTGCCGCGCGGCGGTCCATGGCAGTATGTCGAAACCGACTGGGGCCCCCTGGACGCCACGGATGAAGAATTCGGCGGTGACTGGCTCGTGTCAAAATGGATTGGCGAGCAGCTTCAAAAAGAGCATGATAAGCCATTCTTCCTGGCCTGCGGCATCTATCGTCCCCATGAACCATGGTTCGTTCCTCAGAAGTACTTTGACCTCTTTCCGATCGAAGAAATTCAATTGCCGGCGGGCTATAAAGAGGATGATCTCGATGACCTCCCACCTGCCGGCCAACGACTCGGCCCCAATCGCTATTTCGCACATATTCAAAAGCATGGCCAATGGAAACAGGGCATACAGGGGTATCTCGCATCGATTGCCTTTGCAGATGCCATGGTCGGTCGGGTGATAGAGGCACTGGATACAGGCCCGAATCGTGACAATACGATTGTCGTGCTGTGGGGCGATCACGGCTGGCATCTGGGCGAAAAACAGCACTGGCAGAAGTACACGGGGTGGCGTGTTTGTACGCGAATCCCGTTCATCGTTCGTGTGCCCAGCGGCGTGCCGGGATTGCCTCAAGGCACACGCGCCGCGAGCCTGTGCGCAAAGCCGGTCAATCTGTTGAGCCTGTTTCCGACACTGACCGAACTGGCCGATCTGCCCCACAAATCAGACAACGACGGGCCCAGTATTGTCCCACTACTCAAGAGCCCGCAGGCCGACTGGCCTCATGTCTCGGTCACGCACCTGGGCACACCGGGAACCTATGGCCTGAGTGCGGAGCGATGGCGATACATTCACTACGCCAACGGCGATGAGGAACTCTACGATTGCCGGACGGATCCCTATGAATGGACCAATCTGGCGACCTCAGAAAATCACAGGGCCACATTGGACGAGCTTCGTGCCCTGTCGCCAACAACCTTCGTGCCTTTGGTCCCGATGAAGGATGAGTCATTGCCAAAGTTGATCTGTCACCCCGTATCAGACGCAGGGACGCCGGCCTCGAAATCTGAGGGTGATCCATTCAACGTGGTGTTCATTAACCAGCACAAAGACCAGGTCAGGCTTTTCGTGATGGATCGTCAGGGACGGCCCAACTCTCAAGGTGAAATCGCTTCTGGCTGGCGTTTAAACCGAAGCACACGACCTGGAGCCGTCTGGTTGATTACTGGCTTGGACGACAAACCGCTATGTTACTTTATCGTTGGCGACCGCAGAGCCCAGGCCGTCATCCCGGAGGAATTATGATTGCCCCGCCGCCCTTGCCAGACGTGTCGAATTCTCGTACACAAAAGTCCAGGATGTCGTGACGAAATGCAGTGCAGACTCCTTGTTCATTCGAGGATCCTATCTGTTTTCCCACTTGGGCATTTCAATATCGTGCTGCGGCTTGAAGCTTCTATGCCACTTGAGTGTCCATAGATCGGCCAGACGTACGGCGTGCGTGCTGCCGTCCATAAATGAGGTATTGATGATGTCTTTGTGACGCCAAAAACAGTAACGACTCATTTGACTGGTCCAACTATAATACTGATTCGCTGGTGTCGGCGTGTCCGTATCGAGCGGGTATCCGGCCACCCAGGTACAATCAAGCATTAGCGGAATCTTGCTGGCTCCCTTAACGTTTCCCCAATGGTCCTTGTAGTCAAATCCCCAGGTTTGGCCTACACCTTTATGAATCCACCCGTTGGGCGTTGTGCGTGTATCCATTCACGATTTAGCAGGACGTATTGCCATGTTTACTCAAATGGCTTGTCCATGGGTGATGTCACGCCTGCAAGCCAGAGGATCTCTTCCTGAGTCAGTTCTCTGTTATAGAGTTGAAACTCGTCCATGGAGCCGTTCCAGAAGTTGGCGTTGTTGTGCGCACCCAGCGTAAAGGTGGTCACTCCGGTCATGGGCCTGGTCAGACCTGTGCCGCTGAGCCAGAGCATGCCATTGCGATACACCTTCTGCTCACCGGTGTCAGCATTCTTGGTAAAGGCCCAGTGTATCCAGGCATCCCCATACACGCTGGCCGGCGCAGCCTTGCTGATCCGATCATAGTTGGTGGCATCGCCGCCTGAATCGAAGTACAGATTCCCATTGCTCCAGACAATGTGCGTGCTCATGACCCTGGACTGACCATTCACAGGATCTTGATACGCGGCAAACGTCACAGGACTCTGGACCAGTGCAGAGTCCACATACGCCCACAAGCACACAGACGCCTGTTGAACAATCGTGTCCCAGGCTGCAGCCGGGATGATCACTTGAGAGCTCATGCCATCGAAATGCAGGGCCGACCCCACGGGTCCGGCTTCCCAGGTGCCGTTCTCAATGGTGCCGTTATGGCCGTGCCCGGAACTGTCGACAGCCACAGTACCGCCGTTCTCGTCGAAGGTCCATTCACCCACCAGATAGTCGCGCGTCGGCGCTGAAGGCGTGAGCACTTGGCCAGTTTCAGGCACCAGGATGATATCGTCAATCAGGATCATGCCCGAGGCGCCGGCCCCATCCACACCGATCTGGAGGGTTGTGACATTTTGAACGTTGAGGGAAGACAGATCAATGTTCCAGGCCTGCCATGCGTCCCTGGCAATGTGGGTCGGGTCATACGGATAGGTGATCTTGCTGTTGTTGATCTTGACATACAGCGTGCCCGTGTTGCCAGGCTGACCAAAAAATGCGATGGACAGGGTTTTGACACCGCCGATTGTCCAGTCTTGTGAGGCGGCAAAGGTGCGTTCTGTCTGTGACGCGGTGCCACCGGTATTGGTGTAGTAGAACGGCATGGACTGACTGCTGCCCGGCATCGTGGTGACAGTGTCCATGATCGAGCCATCAAAGTACGGACTGCCGGGACTCCAGATGTCATGGCCTATGCCCGCACCTGTGCCATTACCCGGGTAGGCCACAGGGAAGAACTCATCCGCTGAATAGCCGTAGCCATCGAGCCACGTCTGGAACGGACGATTCGGACTGAGGTTGCGGTAACTTTCGAAGTCATCGACAGTCAGGTAAGACACCGTTGAGAAGTCCCAGAGGGGGCCCTGCCAGACAGACATGGCCTCTGCCTCGTTGACTTCATCGACACGCCAGGTGTAGGTTTCACCCAAGCGGAGATCAAAGGAACTCAGGTCAAACCTGTTTGTATCGGATGACCCGGACAGTGCCGACCCATCAGCCACAGCATAGGGATCAACATCCACAAAGACTGTGTGCTGATCTGCTTCGCGCCCTGCACGCCATGCGACCACTAAATTGGGCAGCACATCTACTGAGCCGGATGCCGGATCAGGCGTGCGTGCATACACGGGGAGGCCGTAGAACTGGACTTCAGACACACCGTATTGCTTGAGCAGGCCGCCCCAGTTGCTCAAGATATTGATCCTGACATATTTCGCCAGAGCCAGACCGAGGTCAATGGCCTGGGGCGCGTCATAGGTAGGCTGCCCCGGGGCCCGGCTGACCTGAACAGGGTCTGCAAGACTGGTCCATTCCGTCCCATCCATGGAGGTTTCAATGGTCACGTCCTTGATACCCCAGCCTATGAATGATTCAGACGTATTGTTGGAATTCCAGATCAACAGCTGATCGAGTTTTTGAAACTCGTCAAACTCGAACATCAGCCACGGCGACAGATCCCCCGAAGCAGTGAGCCACATGTCCTCGCTCTCTGTGGAATGCGTGCTGCCTGTCAGGCCGGATCCATTCACCGTCATACCGGGTGGATTCTGGGCCGCAGAACTGGACGCTGTGACATGATTGACGTCCACCGGAATCATGATGGAAAACGGCTCCGTGGTAAAGCTCCAGACATTGCCTTTAAAGACCGTATTGTCAGGTGCGCCATTGACTTCATCCACGCGCCAGAAATAGGTTTTTCCGAAATCAAGACGATCCAGAGCAAAGGCAGCGACATCCAGGCCAGCAGCCATTGGCACAGTTGCATCATTCACATCTTCAAAATTCTCACCCATATACAGATCGTGAGTGGCAGCGAACTCGCCCTGTGTCCATTCAAGTGTTGTATCCCGTAACACATCGTCGCCACCATCCGCAGGCACAGGATCAGCTGCCAGTTCCCTCGCCCCCAGGCCGTTCATGGCAGTAATGATCTCGTCTTCCGTCAGCGCCCGGCTGAAAAACGCCGCTTCGTCGATGATACCGTGGAAGAGATTCTGACCATTGCTATCACCGCCTATTCTAAACGGGATGGTATTGCCTGCCAAAGGCGAAGAAGTACTTGCGGATCCCTCCAGAGACCCGTCTATGTAGAGCTTCTTATCGCCTTGGTCAAAAGTGACTGCTACGTGATGCCACTCCTCCAGGGTATACTGAGCAGCAGTAGAATCACACGTGTTGCCAGAACAGGACCTTAGTGTCGTCCCAGGATGAGTGTCCATGTGGGGACCATTGGATGTGCCTGCCGTAGCTTTGTCCAAGATTCTACTGCTGCGTGACTCCAACTGATAAATCCACGCTGATAATGTGAATGTCTCCCACTGGTGCAAGCTCTCATTATCCGGCACTTCGACGTAATCGCCGGTACCATCGAATTCCAGCGCCCCACCTAACACCCCAGTCACCCACTGCGGATCACCCTGGAGGGTGCCGTCGTTTCCATTGCCGCTTGAGTCAAACGCAATTGTGCCCCCACCCTCGTCAAACGTCCAGTACCCGACCAGACCTTCGGTGATATCTGCAGTGGCCGTGCTCATGGCCAGCCCTAAACAGGCGATTATGATCGCCGCGTGAATTGCTTTGTGTCCAAACATGATATCCTCCATACCTTACCAGAAGTTGCATTAACCTCTATTGCCTCGCACTAGGCTCTGTCTGAAAAGTCCATCGTCGGCCCGAGAGCGAGCCATTTTTTCGCCTGGCAAAGACGGCGAAGCAGGTCCCCTGGGGATCGATGCAGCCGGATGCAGCCAGGCGGAAAAAGGGCCGCTCGAAGCCAGAGCGACTTTTCAGACAGAGCCTAAGACAAAGCACTCAACTGCCGTATTTGTCTATTATCTGCTTTTTTAACCTCGAAACAAACCCCATTTCACAAAAATCCACCTGTTCCAGGCACATAATTCTAACCTAGCTTACCTTCAGAAGCCAATCACTTTCAGCCTGCTTCAACGTTATTCGCTCAATACCTGGTCTGTGGCATGTGAGATGCCTTTGAGGGCCTCTGAAGACAGATACCATGTGCGAGCCAAGGGATTGGTGCTAGTATAACTTTAGCGTTGCCTTCACAATGTTAAACCGGTCAAATTCTCACGCTCCATCAGGAAGCTCTGCCCTGCGTTGATTACCTGAGAAGACACACCACATCGTAAGTCCATCAGGACTTATCCATTTCGTTGGAAAGTCCCACGTTAAGGATTAATTCTATCGGGATATTCAAGGGGTATCAGATTCACACATCGCGTGTAAACCCACCGACTGACGCCAGAGTATTCTTGGTCCATCTTCCCCCCAGTCGCTGATCCAGTCGACTTCTTCAGAAATCCCGTTTCGGTCAAAAGCCAGTCTGCACCATCTTTTTGAGAAACAATAGCCTGGCCCGGTTCGCTTCCCTTGATCCAGGCAAAGACGCGATCCATACTTCAATGGTATCTTGACTAAACCGGACGTTAATATCACCTCGGTTCCGAAGAGATTTCTCATACTCAGGCCAATTCTTGACAGGATAGGCTGTTTTTTATTCCGGATGCCTACAGGCTACCTTATGAGGCTCAAACATGGTAAAATCTCCGATACATTTTGAGGTTTCAGGGGCTCTATACTGTGATGAACAGATGATTTGATGATCGCCTACGGGTAGAAATGCCTTAATTCTTGCTCAGAGGAGTATAAGAGTGAGTAAATCGACTACAATCCTTTATTTGCATGGCACCGGAATTTACAGTGATAATCAGATCCGGCAACTGGTTAACAATGCTTATGCGGAGCAAAGGATTTGTCAAATGGAAGAGCATTTACAAGCGCATATGCAGAACTCCCTGTACTTGATTTTACCGATCCTAAAGAGGGCTTTATGTCAGCTTGTTGAAAATGGCGATTTGCAGGATATCCCTGAGGATCCGACGCGCATGATCCTGCAGAAAATCAAAAGATACCGAATCCTCCATACGCCTAAAACGACTTTTGGCGCCCATATTGTTGAGGGCACATTGTATGTGGAAAGGCCGTATCTGGGGCTTCATATGTTTGAGGAGATCTTGTTTCGCAAACTGCTTGAAGCTTGCGGAGTATCTCATTATCAGGCTGTTAAGCTAATGCAGGATTACCTCTGGGATGCTCTGCTCCCTGCCAAAGAGTATATTGCAGCGGATCCAGACAGGATTCCAGACGAGTGGGATGATGCTGACGCTGTTATTGATGAGATCTACACCCCCAGGGAGGCTGCACTTGAATCTGCGAAGGCTGACATCGAAGCGGCCCATGAGGATATCCAAAACAGGAGAGTTTATGATTTGCCTGAACAGAGCAATAAAGCACAGGAATTTTTCCATAAGAAATTTGAGCGGTTTAACAGAGCCGTCCAAAAGGCCACATATCAAAAAGGCAATTTTGTGGATTTGCGTGAATTGCCCAATCATGTGGAAATTCATGTAGTTGGCGATGTGCATGGGTGTTGGGATAATGTGGAATTTATCCTCAGGCATAGGGCCCAGTTCATTTCCGGGACAACCATTTCTATTGATGGATTTCCATTGTCTGTGCTGGAAAAAGTCCAAAGAGGTGAAGCGGTGCTTATCTTTAATGGGGATGTGGTGCACTACGACATTCACAGTGAATATACCCTTGTGCAGCAAGATTGTTTCCGAACCAAAACCGGTGACAACAAGGCATTTCTGAGAAAAAAAGAAGCTCAGATCATGCGAAAACTAGCTGATATGAAGGCAACCATGACCATTCTTGACCTGGTGATGGACCTCAAAATCGAGAACCCGGATCATGTGTATTGGATCTTGGGCAATCATGATGACTGTATTTATCGTGGTGCCGGGAAATGGAATATTTATCAGCATTCGCTTTATTGGCTTGCCTTGAAAGAACGATTCGGCCCATTTTGGGGGCATCATTATATCTGCTTTATTGATCATTGCCCATTGGGGCTGATTTGTGACGGCATGTACGCTTTCCACGGTGGATTTCCTGAGGAGCGATTGGCTGATTATGAACACTGCGCAAAGAGCGATCCGGTTGTTAAAGATTTTGTTGGAAAAGGATTTCGAAATAGACATTTTGACGAGAAAATATCATACTTCCTTGAAGCAGAGGGGATCTTTTTTAGCCTGGTTCTGTTGAGCCATATGCCGGGCTTATTGGAGAAGGATGAATATTGGGCATGGTTGCATAGTAATTCCGTCTGTATGATTTACGGAGCTAAGATATACACGGGATATGCCATTTTCAAGAATAGAAGCAGTCTTGCTTTTGAAGATGTGACCGATCCGCAAGGCGTGGAACTTACGCCTCCTGGGGATTTTGACATCCCTGCGGTTGAAATCGAAGGCCGTTGGGAAAGGTTGAGAGTGTATATCAATAATTTGCGGCTCGGCCATTACAGAGATTACACGCTGTATGAGAAGGCACCTGTTGTCACGAGTCTCCAGAAGGAGGAGTTCATTGAGGTGTCCATGCGGGAGACACCTGACCCTGTTGAAGAAACGGATGTGGCCGATGACTTGCCGCGTCAAAGTTGGCTGTCAGCGCGCATGGAAGAGTTACGTTCCTTGCGGGATACGGTTTTGACTGTTCTCTACGATGCCGTGATCGCTTTTATCAGAGGAATTTGCTCTCTGGGCAGGAAACTATTGGGCTTGGCTGGATTAATAGGACGATTGACCAGGCCCATCATTGATCTATTGAGTAAATTAAAACGAGTGCTCAGTCCTGTCATGAGATTTATGGGAATAATAGCCCGTCCTTTCATTCGGGTGGCAGGCTATCTAATTCGACTTGCCGGAAAAGTCATGAGAGGCATGGGCCGCAGTTTCACTTGCATTTATGACCAATACCGAAAATGGGGCTTGTCTGACCGCATGATTGTCTGTATGACCGGCATGGAAGAAGGGTTCTTCAGCGGAATCTGGTCCTATATCCACCATGGTATTAAATCCATACTGCGTATGAATCTATGGATTGGAATTATTCTGGACCTGCTGGGGAATGTGGTTCCGTTTCTGCTGTTGCACCGCCAGCGCCTGGTCTACAGAAGAGGTCATATCTGGCGCATTGCTTCGGATGATACCAAACGGGAGAAATTTCGCGATTATTCCTGGCTGATGGGTATGCGCGTGTTTTTGAATTTGATCTTTATTCTCATCCTTCATTTTCTGCCACTGAGCATAAGTTGTTTCTTAGGATTGCCAATCCTCTGGATACTCCATAGCGCGATCAATTTCTCAGGCCTGCCCATGGGGATGGTTTCAGACAAAACAAAACTCGCAACCGCGCAAAGTGTAGCCAGCTAAAGCTAGCTGGAGTACTGTGTGACAAATGAATGACCCATGAATTGCCCAGAAACAGAGCGTGTAATTA
>JAIPFM010000049.1 GCA_021736645.1 Phycisphaerae bacterium
TATAATGTGCGCCTATGAAACTACCAAAACTTGAAAAACCGCAGGAATATACAGGGCTGTATGCCATTGACTTTGGCGACCATTCGGGTGTGGGATTTACGGCCGATGAAGTGGCTGAACTGCTCGAATCCCAGGCGTGTCAGGCTGTGACCGTGTACAAGATTTACCGGGCCCTGCCAGATGGGACCCTTGAGATCAAGGGCGTTCCCAAGGAAACGTTTCAATTGGAAAGTGGCCTGTTTTTTTACACGGCTGATCTGGAAACCAGTCGGGAGGGATATCAGAAGCTGGTACGCCATGCAGTCACGCATCAGCCTCCGTGCAGGGCCAAGGTTCACCTGGCCCAATGGGATGACGGGCAGTATGTCTTGGGTCTGATCTATCCGGCGGAGTTTGAGGAAGAAATCAGTGCCTGGCTCATTCAGGGTCAGTTTGAGGCTGAAGGCCTGGCTGAAGGCGGCACGGGTGTGGTGCAGCAGTATTATGACCGATCGCCTGAGATCCTTGAAAGGCATCAATTGTTTGGTCAGGGCCGGTTTGAAAGTCGTACGGGCGATGCATTGCTCATTGGACTCAAACGGGTTGTTCAACGCTGAGTCAGGGTATGAAACCAACGCACTGGGTCAAGGGATGTTTGAACGGCGTGGCAGCTTGCCTCATTTTCCGTGACCGAAAAGACAAGGCTATCACCCCCAGAGAGTTGAAGGCTGCGGACTTCAGGACGAGCACACAGGGGTTGGGGCTGCGAATGACAGATCACATTCGGGATGTCTTTCGCTTCAAATGGCTGCGCAAACACTAGGAGCCTGTCGGAGAATTCGATCTGGCTTCGAGCGGCTTGTTTTCCGACTGGACTGTGTCCGGCTGCATCGACCCCAGGGGGCCTGCTTCGCCGTCCTTGCCAGGCGAAAAAAAACGCTCGCTCTCCCCCTAGGGGCAGGCGGGCCGTCGACGGGATTCTCCGAGACACTCCTAGCGGAGGACAAACGGTGTCGACTAACGAAACACAGTTTGCTTTTTGCTCTCAATGAAGTCTTCGATATTGTTGAGCGAATCCAGGTTTTCGGGGGTGAGATCCTGGTCCTCGATTTTGATGTCAAAGGTCTCTTCGAGGAACATGATCAGTTCGAGGATACCCGTGGAGTCAATAATGCCTTCGTTCAGGAATGACGTATCTTCATCCAGTCTGGAGCTGTCACCAAAGAGAAAATTGTCCACCAGAAACTCTTTCACTCTGTCATTATACATGTTTTGTCCTTGAATCGCTTTCCATGTCGCTGTTCTGAAATGACGATACCTATCCATTTTAATCTTCGGTTTTTCATGGAGAGGGGTTTATGTACTTCCCGAGAAACTGCATTTTTGGTATATAATCAGCATGTGATGAAAAGGATTACAGGACTAAGGAAGGCCACGCAAACATGATGAGCACAGCAGGGACGCAAGCGAATAAATACCTGTGGACGGTTCAACCAGCCAGCCCACGTTGTGCAGAGGTGGCGTCTGCCTTGAAGATTTCGCCGGTTCTGGCCCAGATCCTCATCAATCGCGGCCTGGATCACCCTCAAAAGGCCAATGCCTTTTTACGTCCCAAACTCACAGACCTGATCCGCCCGGAACTCATGCCTGGGACGCAGGCGGCCGTGGCCCGGATTCGCCGCGCTCTCGACGCCCATGAAAAAATCACCCTCTATGGCGATTATGATGTGGATGGCATCACCGGCGTGTCCATCCTCCTGGCGCTCTTGACTCAGGTCAAGGCCGAGGTGGATTATTACATCCCGCATCGCATTGACGAAGGCTATGGTCTCAATGACGAAGCCCTTGAGCAACTGGCCCAGGCAGGCACACGCCTCATCATCACCATAGACTGCGGCATCAGTGCCGTGGCCTCCGCCAAAAGGGCGGCGCAACTGGGCGTGGATCTCATTGTGACGGATCATCACCAGCCCGGCCCTGAATTGCCAGAGGCCGTGGCCCTGGTGCATCCCCTGTTGGAAGCGGACTATGGCAACCCTGCATCCGCCGGGGCCATGGTGGCATTCAAACTCGCCTGGGCCCTGGCCATTGACCTGTGTCACGGGGGTAAACTGACACAGCCCCTGCGCGAGTTCATGTTGGAAGCCACGTCTCTGGCCGCCGTGGGTACTGTGGCGGACGTAGTGGATTTGCGGGGTGAAAACCGTATTCTCACTCACTATGGTTTGAAGACCCTGTCCCAGTCCAAGCTCCTCGGTGTCCAGGCCCTGATCGAAGGGGCCGGTGTGGAAGGCAAGGGCCTGGACAGCTATGACATTGGCTTTAAGATCGGTCCCATGCTCAATGCGGCGGGGCGTATGGGCCATGCCAGACTGGCTGTGGAACTGCTCGCCAGTGACAGTGCCATGCGATCCAGGCAGATCGCAGACTACCTCAAGGAACAAAATACCCTGCGTCAGCAGTGTGGCCGCAAGATTTTCAAAGAGGCCTGCCAGCAGATCGTGGCGTGCGGATACCACCATCCTGAACGGCGCAGTATTGTCCTGGCCAGTGAGAACTGGCACAGGGGTGTGCTGGGGATCGTGGCATCGCGCATTGTGGACAAGTATTTCAGACCCACCATTGTGGTGAATCAGGACGGCGGTGACCGTTCGGTGGCCCAGGGGTCTGCCCGGTCCATCCCGGGATTCTGTATCCTGGATGCCATCCGAGCCTGCGAAGAACACCTTGTGGCCTTTGGCGGTCACGACATGGCTGCCGGACTGACCATCAAGGCGGATCGGGTGACTCAGTTTGTCGATGACTTTGAGGCCTATGCCTGCGAATCCCTCAAGAATCGTGATCTTCAGGCGAGCCTCGACATCGAGGCCCTGACCACGCTCAGCATGCTGTCCCTTGACGTGATCAAACAGATGCAATGGCTCGAACCCTTTGGCCAGTGCAATCCCAGACCCCTGTTTGCCACCCAAGGCGTGCATCTCATCGCCACCCCCAGACGCGTGGGCGCCAAGGGCGATCACCTGCAGATCACCGTGTCCGATGACACCGGCGCCATGCGATGCATTGGCTTTGGCATGGGCAAGCTCGAAAAGAAACTCCAGGAAGCCGAATACTTCCACATCGCCTACGAAGCGCAGCTCAACACCTACAACGGTAAGACCAATCCCCAACTCATGCTCCTGGACATACAGTTCTAGTGCTGACAAAGCACTCGTCGCCTGTCGAGCATCAGGTCTAAAACCGGCACCTGAGCGTTCGAATGCCGTATCGCGGTATGGTTACCGTGGATCTATGCTGTTCATCTATCGAGTGACAGGGAATCGTTTCCAGGTCCTGACCATTGAGTGCTACCGAGGTGATCGACCTGGGTGGTTTCTGCCATGTGATGGTCATCTGATCGGTTTGAGCTTCAGCATTGAATACCCTGATGAGGACCGTGCCATTCTCGATCATGGTAGACGTGACTTCAATACCCCTGGTGTCAACATGCAACAGCGAATGACTGGCCTGTGTGGGCATGTGCTGGCTGGCGTGCGTCAGGAAGGGTTCATTCCAGGCTGCGGCCTTGGCGTGAATGCCCTGAGTGTCCCATGTGCCCGTATGGGGCAGCAGGGCATAGGACATGGACGTCGGACCCTGGAGTGTATAGTCGCGTCCCCAGAGACCTCGGCCCGTGTATTGTACGGTCAGGCCCAAAGGCATGTCAGGACTGTTGATATACGAAGTCGTGTGGTCGGAAAACAGAGCCACACCTTGCGTGCCTGTTTTGTCTTGCACATCCACCCAGTTCAAAATGACATTGTGCTTAATCGTATCCCAACTGTCATAGAGGGTGTCTGTGAGCCGGCTCTGGCACACATCAAACGGGGCGTTCTTGTATACCGTTTGCCCCACGCCCTGGATCGGAAATTCGATCTTGAGTTTATATTGGTCATTGTAAAAGGCCTTTTTCCGGTCTTCTTTTTTGTACTGGGCTTTTTGCGAATAGGCGCCAATACCCGGCTGGCCCTGCCAGTCAATGGTCAGATCAAAATCAATGCGCGGGGTCGCTTGATAAAATGTCACGGTCTGGATATAGGGACTTCCGTCCAGCTCATTTTCAATGGTCAAACGGATAAACAGTGGGCCGTTGTCAGTGATGGAGACCTTGGCCCGGGACTCACTGCCTGAAATAAAGGTGTTTTTGTCGTAGAAAAAGCCTCGAAGGGTGTTCAGTCCCTGGCCTGGTTTGGTCAATTGTGCATGCCCCATGTGTTTGGCGACGAGACTGGTGATCGTACCGCCCTTTGCAGGATCGATCGACGCCGCATAAAAGGGCGTGCTTATTTCAATGACGCCGTTGTCGAGAGTGCGGCTGGTCATCTTGCGGCGTGGGGGCGTCTGTTCGGTCAATGTAAAGGTCGTGTATCCGAGGGAGGGCACCGTGGCCAGAAAGACCACCTCGGTCTTGGCTGTTATTTGTGATGGTACCGCTTGACCGTCTTTGTCCAGAATCTGACAGGTCTCAGGATCCATACCGTCAGGCAGTGCGACCGTGGCCAGATCCGATCGGGATGTCCCCAGCGTATTGAACACGGTCACTGTCCAAGGCTCACGTTCAGTGTCTTGGCAGAGGTGTGAAAACGCCTCTTGAATGATCCGGTCGGCGATCTCGTTGGATTGGCTGGTCCATCGCGTGACATTGTCGGCCCAGGTCTGGCCGGGCCGGCCATTGTAGGGTACGATCCAGCAGTCATGGTGCTGAGAGAGCATGAGGGTTCGCCACGCCTGATCCAGAGGTGCCTCGGGATAAGGTGTACCGTGTGTCACAGTGTCGAACGCGGCCATCTTTTCAGCCATGATGACCTTGTTTTCCGTGACGCGGATTTCCTGGGCGAGCCTCTGCAGCACCTGAGCGCCCCAGACCAGGCCCGGTTTGATATCTTCGATGGTGACGTCCCAGTCTACGGAGGTGACTTTGGGGGCGATCATGTCAATGTACTGGGTCCAGGTGACATATTGAGTCGGTCTGTAAAACGTCCGAATCGCATTTTCAAGCCAGGGTCCGCCGCGCCACCCGGCGTCCTGAAAGCACATGCCCACAGGATAGTGCACACCACTGTCAAAGCAGGCCTTGATGAATGCGTCTGAATTGTTCCAGGATTCCGTTTGCCAGGTGGAGCCCTGCACCAAACCTTCGCAGGCATAGCGAGGTACCGTCAGCATGGATGATCCGTCTGAGGCCTTCCAACGGACAAGGTCATTGCCAAAGGCCGTGGTATACCCACCCCAGCATGTGTCCGGGTTGCGCATGACAGCGTATTTGAATCCCAAAGAGGTCAGTATCTGCGGGAGACATGAGGTAAAGCAGGGTTCTTCGCAGGCATAGGTCAGGAATGCGGCATCCGGAAAGTGCACTCGGGTCTTGGCCATGCCGTAGGTGAAATGTCGGATCAGACTTTCGCCCGAGATGTTATACGCATAGGGTTGGGCATAGGCCGGATTCACAAACTCAATGCGGCCGAATCGGCCTGTTTGGGTGTAGTACGCCTGGAGGCGTGTCAAGTTGTCTGCGTCTTCAGCCTTGACCCTGTCCCAAGTCTCCGGTTCGATCTCCAGATTGATTTTCCAATCGGGGTACTCAGTGAGTTTGTCGACCATGAATTTGGCCTGCCACATGGGATAGTGGCCATAGATACCGCCGTGGTAGCCATCGGCAAAATAAGCGGTCTGTGCCTGGCTGGCCGCGGGGAGAAGGAACAGGACGCGGATTGCTGTGGTGATAATAACGGACTGGGTCATGGTCACTCCCGCCTCATTCAAGGTGCAGTATTCGGAATTCTGACACAGAGTAATGGATACGGAAGGCGATTTCAAGTGCGCAAACAAAAACAGCGGGCCGATCATGAGAACCAGCCCGCTGATATGTATGTCTAACCAACGCTTTCGTCTGTTAAGACGCAGTGTGTTCTAGGACGCGCTCTTGGCCGCCAGGGCGTTCAAGCGTTTGGCCAGGCGTGACTTCTTTCGTGATGCAGTTTTCTTGTGCATCGTGCTTGAGGCAGCCGTTTTGTCCAGCTTCTTGGTGACCAGACGCAACTGTTCTGCGGCAGCCTGTACGTCGCCCTGCTCCAGAGCGGCTTCCAGATGCTTGATCTGAGTCTTGACCTGACTCTTGCGAGCCCGATTCAGCGTTCTGGCCTTGTCGTTTTGCCTGACTCTCTTTTTGGCAGATAATGAGTGTGCCACTTTTACTACTCCTATTGTCAATAAACTGTCTTAAATCACACTGAGAGGTTGAATCGCACACTATACCGGATTGGTTTCAAAGAAACAAGCGCTATTTTTTTGTACTTTGGTCAAGTGAGGCACTTTGCCAAAGTGTTCCTAGTACAGGTCCAGCTTGACCAGGCGTCCGTCCAGGCCGCCGCTGGCCAGGGGGCGTTTCCAGGTGGTCTTGAGGCCAATGGATTTGATCCACTGGCGGTCGCCAAAATAAAGATACGCGCTGGAGCCCGTGCACTTTTGCTTGAGGAAGTCACCTAACTCCTTGAAGAATAAGGCCATACCTTCTTTCTTTTGGAGACGAAGGCCATAGGGGGGATTGCAGACTATGGTACGGTTGTCCATGGCGCTGATGTCGCGGAAGTCGATTTGCTTGAGCGAGACCTTGTCTCCGTACGGGAGGCAGGCGAGGTTGGCTGCGGCGGCCTCAATGGCTGTGGCAGCAATATCGCTGCCAGAGATAAGGTCGTCGGGCAGGGGACGCATGGCCTCGTTGCAGGATTTCCTGACCTGCTGCCATAAATTGGCGTCAAAATCCGGCAGGGCTTCAAATCCGAATTTTGGCCTGAGATAGCCGGACGGGATGCGGCAGGTATGCATCAACGCCTCGCACAGGAGCGTACCTGATCCGCACATGGGATCAAACAGGGGGCGCTGGCCGTCCCATTCGGCCTGTTTGATGATGGCTGCGGCAATGGTTTCCTGCATGGGGGCTTCGTGGCCAATGGCCCTGTAGCCTCGCTTGTGGAGTGATCCGCCCGAGACCTCCAGACCGATCACGGCCCGGTTGCTGTGGATGAACAGGCTGAACCACACGTCCGGGTTGTCTGTGTCCACATTCGGCCGCCTGTCAAAGCGCTGGGTAAAATAGTCGGCAATCGCGTCCTTTACACACAGGGCCGCATACTTGGAGTGGCGAATGTGGCTGTTGGACACATTGGAAAAGATGGCGAATGTGGTGTCCGGGGTGAGGAAGTCGGTCCACTCGATGGCACTGGCTCGCTGATACAGGTAGTTGGTGCTGTGGCAGTCAAAGAATTCCAGGGTGGCGATGATCTTCTGGATGAAACGGGACATGTACGTGATTTTGTACAGGGCACCGGCGTCGGCCTTAAAGTACATGCCTCGATAGGCAAGCTTGACATGCTTGGCGCCGAGCTCGAGCAGTTCCTGTTCAGCCAGAGGTTCCAGGCCTTCGCCCACCTGGGCAAAGTAGTTTTGCGTGGTTTGGTAGGTGTAGCCACTCGTGGAGACTTTCTTGGTTTTCATAGGGGTGGTTTAGCCGGATCTGAGTTGATTCACGCGATCCCGTACATCTTTGTACGTGAAGTCGCTCTGAGCGATCTTACGATAGATGTCCAGGGCCTTGGTGTGCTCGCCCTTGGCTTCATAGGCTCGCCCCAGGTTGTAGCGGAGATCCTTGCCCAGGGCGTCGTCCTTGAGTTCGTGTTCCTTGATGGCCTGCGAGAACACATCAATGGCGTCGGTCATCCAGCCCTTCTTGAAGAAGCACAGGCCGATCTGGTTGATGGAGAGCACGCGGCGTGAGGGATCCTTGCGTGATTCCTGAAACAGTGGGATGGCCTGGTCAAATGCTTCAGTCTGTACAAGACGCAAGGCATATTCATAGGCGTACCTGCGGTTGGTCGGGTAATTCTTGGTGCAGGCTTTATAGTGTTCAAGCTCGGTTTTTAAGAGCAGGCCCTTGGTTTCCTCACGCTGTGTCAGCATTTCAGGGCTGTCAGGCGAGTTTTCCAGGGCATCCAGTATTTTTCTGAGATGCCGTTTGATCTGCTTGATACGCAATTGCCCGGCCTTCTCCCTGAAGCTGAAATTGTGTTGTGCCATGAACGCCTGTTCCAGGACATCCAGGGCCTCCTGTTCGTGGGCCGGGGTTTCCATTTCATCCAGTGCCGTGGCCAGGTCAAAGACGTTCTTGGACACAGAGGGGTGTTTCTCATACGCCTTTCTGGCCTCCTCCACAGCCAGCTCACGCCAGTCCTGGGTCTTGACCGTTCGGTCCTGGGCATACAGATGTTCCTGTTTGCGGGCGTCCTTGATGGACTTTCGGAAATCACCGCCCTGATCGTACTTGCCGTTGGCCATGGTCAGTTCTGCAGACAGGTTCTTATACTCCTCTGTCAGATCGGCCTTGTCCGGACGCAATTTCATGGCCCACTGACAGGCGGCCACGGCCTTGTCATATTGCTTCAGGGCCTGGTAGGAATCCTTGAGCAGGATATAGGTCTGATACGATGGCTTGTCATGGGCATTATTTATCTGGAAGATGAGATTGGCAATCCAGCCGGCCGTGCGATTGTAGCCGCCTGCCACCGCCGCCTTGAGCATGGCCTCTGCATAGCCCAGGTGAGACGGGTCCTTGGCGTACAGGAACTCGGCATTGAGCATCTGATCCAGGGGCGTTTTGCCGTAGAACAGTCTGGCCCGCTCCATCATGGAGGGCTTCTTGCTGCCGTGGGCCTGTCGCTTCAGGCCAATGCGTGCCAGAGCCAGGTGGCCGTCTTCCAGGGCTTCGGGGTCTTTTCTCAGTCCATCGATAAACATGTCAATGGCATAGTCATAGTTGCCTTGCTTGGCGGTCTTTTCTGCTTTTGCAAAGAACAACATGGCAGCGTCATGATTGGAATCCGCTGGATCACGATCGCTCTGTTCGGGCAGATCCTGCTCCGGTTTGGCTTCCGGGGCATGGCTGGCCCTGTGTGTGAGTTCTCTGAGATCCTCTGCCAGTTGACGGTCCTTGGGTTTCAGCTTCAAGGCATGCTTGACTGCACGGATGGCCCGGTCATAGGCTTCAATACCCTCGTACATGTCTTTGAGCAATATGTAGGTCTTGACCGTGGGCTTACTGCACCGGCTATTGGCCACAAAGAGCATATCCGCAATCCACCGGGCTGTCTGCCTGTACCCGCCCGCAACAGCGGAACGCAAAAGGCGCTCGGCATAGGGCAGGTGATCCGGCTGTTTGGCAAAGAGGTATTCTGCATTGAGCATCTCATCCAGAGGTGTCTGGCCATGGTCATGGGCCTGGATGTCAGAGTCCGTGGGATTCTCACCGCCCGCCTGTCTGCGCTGCAGGGCCAGGCCGCGGAGCCCCATGTGCGCCTTGAGATGGTCTGGGGTCAGACGCAAGCCTTCGATATAGGCCAGTATGGCCTGATCAAAGTCGCCCGCTTCACCCATGGCGCGGGCCTGAGCGAACAATTCATCTGACTTCTGGCGTATTTGCTGTTGAGTCTCTATGTCTGACATGCCAAGGAACCTGAAAAAGGGTCATCCGACTAATGATTCTGTTTCATGGTATTGATCGGTCAATTATTGTCAATGAATAAATACTTGTGTGTGGTCTTAGCCTGTGTTATAAAAATGGGCTTTCAATGGGTTTGTGGGCTGTTTTGCTCGACAGACAAAGAATTGGAGTAGTCACATGATTGACGCGTTGGAACAGTACGATCCTCAGATTTATGAGTTAATTCGTCAGGAAGAAGCCCGGCAGAGTGGATGCATTCGAATGATCCCCTCTGAGAACTACGTGTCCAAGGCCGTGATGATGGCCAGCGGCAGTTGTCTGACCAACAAGTATGCGGAAGGCTATCCGGGACGACGATATTATGAAGGCCAACATGTCACAGACTTGATTGAGATTCTGGCCATTGAACGGGCCAAGACGATTTTCAGGGCAGACCATGCCAATGTACAGCCTTACTCCGGATCGGTGGCGAATCTGGCTGCGTATTCCGCATTGCTGGAACCCGGTGAGACACTCATGGGCCTGTCCCTGGACCATGGCGGCCACCTGACGCACGGGTGGAAGGTGTCCATGACCAGCAGGTTCTTTCATTCCGTCCCGTATCCGGTGGATGGCAAGACAGGCCTTCTGGATTACACGATGATTGAAGACCTGGCCAAGAAGCACAGGCCCAAGGTCATCGTGTGCGGTGCCACAGCCTATCCGCGGATCATAGATTTTGAAGCGTTCGGTCGGATCGCCAAGCAGGTGGGCGCCTATCTTGTGGCGGACATTGCCCACATCGCGGGCCTGGTGGTCGCCGGTGTGCATCCCAGCCCGGTGCCCCATGCAGATCTGGTCACCACCACCACGCACAAGACGCTGCGCGGTCCTCGCGGCGGCTTGATTCTATGCAAGGCAGAACATGCCAAGGCCGTGGACCGTGCCGTGTTTCCCGGCCTGCAGGGCGGCCCTCACATGCACACCATTACCGGGGTTGCCGTGGCAATGGCCGAGGCCAACACTCCGGAATTTGTGGTCTATGCCCAGCAGGTGGTGAAAAATGCCAAAGCCCTGGCCGATCGTTTGATGGAACATGGATTTGAGCTGTCCACGGGCGGCACGGACAATCATTTGATCCTGATTGATTTACGGAATAAAGGTTTGCTCGGTAAGCCGGTGGCCAAGGCCCTGGATCGTGCGCGCATCGTGGCAAACTACAATTCCATCCCCAACGATCCGGCACCGCCCATGAATCCCAGTGGTGTGCGTCTGGGTACACCGGCCATGACCACGCGTGGGTTCAAGGAGGCCGAGGCCGTTCAGGTGGCAGACTTTATCAACAAAGTGGTTCAGAACCTGGACAACGAAGCGGTCATCGAAAAGGTCGGCAATGAAGTCTTGATGCTGTGCTCTCAGTTCCCAGTGCCGGAGCATTTTATCATTCCCCAATAAATGACTATTTTTTCGAAACAGGAACAGCCTTATGCTGGAAGAACTTTTTGACAAGCAAGCGGAGCTCAATAAGCGTACCGGATTTGATGCGGAAGCACTGCGGGAGAACTTTGACCCCCAGTATGCCGGTGAGTGGCTGAACAATTATCTGGCTGCCATGAGCAATGAACTGGAAGAACTGCGTGACTGCACCTTCTGGAAACACTGGTGCCAGGAAGCCAAAGACGGTCAGCGTTTTCTGCTGCACGATCTTCAAAACGCACGCGTGGAGGTCATTGACATGTTGTTCTTCTGGATCAGCCTGGCTCAATGCCTGGGGCTGAATGCCGAGGACGTGATGCGTTTGTACCATCAGAAACTTGGCGTCAATCATGCACGCCAGGATGGCAACTACTCTATGGCCCACAAGACGGAGGACGACAACAAGGATATTGTCTGACGCAGTGATGGACTCAGAACCTCAACTCAATGTTGGCGTACTAGGATTGGATCGCAGGGGACACGCCCTGGTCCAGGCCATGGCCGAGATGACGCCGTTTCATATTCAGGCAGTGGCTGATCGCGACACCCAACTGGTGGAAAAGCGGGCCCTGCAATTGGGCTGTGACGCGTTTGATGACTACCGGCAGTTTATCCTTCAAAGTGACTTTGACACGCTTTTTGTGCCGGCGAATCTGCACAGTTGTCTGGAACACGTGCGCCTGGCGATCAAGGCCAATCATCACATTCTCAAGCTGGCCCCCATGTCACGCACCTTCGAGGAAGCCGCGCAGCTCCATGCCCTGTGCAAGGATCAGGGGGCACGGTTTGACGTGGTCAATCCGGGACGCTATACGCCGTCGTTCCAGGCCTTTCAGACCCTGGTGCAGGCCGGCCAGGTGGATCGGCCGTTTCTCTTGCGTCTGTTCTGTGATGTGGGCCTGTTGGCGGGCCTCAATCCTGAGCTGTACCAGATCCATCCGGACAATCAGACCTCCTGGATTACGGATCAGGAACTGGCCGGTGGAGGTGTCCTTCTGCACAACTGTTATCAGTTGATTGATCAGCTGATTCTGGCATTCGGGTTGCCTCAGCAGGTGTACTCCCTGTGCAACAGTCACAGTTCGGATAAGCAGCAGCTCCACCATCTCACCGAAGACACGGCCCTTGTCACCATGCGTTTCGGGGATAATCTGATCGCGGATCTTGTGGCCATGCGCCATTGGGATGACCGCCCCACGTGTCAGCGGATCACCCTGTTTGGCAGGGACTGCAAGGTGACTGTATGCCAGAATAACCTGACCATTCACGATCATCTCGGTGACCTGGTCAAGGAAAACGATTTGCGTCACGAGGCGCTGGAAATAGACAAGGCCTTGCTCACGAACTATCACCTCAGTCTGGCGGATCCCCAATCGCATCCCTTTGGCAGTGACGCAGAGGCCAACCTGAGGGTCATGGCCGTGATGGAGGCAGCCTACCTGTCCGCCAGAACCGGATCGCCCGAAGATCCGGCACGTATTTTGTCGATCGAAGGCTTGTAGACCATGGGATGGGGTGCGCGTGATGTCACACAAATTCACTGAAGCCCTGATCGAGGCACTGACCGAACGATGGGCCTCTCTGCGGACTCGCACGGCCGCGGACCTTTATCAGATACGCCTTGATCTGCCCTTTGAGGGCCCGCTTGCCAGGCTGCTGTCCACGCCATCGACGCGGAAAGTCTACTGGCAAAGCCGGGACGCAGCCACGGAATATGTGGGCCTCGGTATGGCCATCGAAGTCACGGCCTCTGACCCGCAGGAGGTCCCTGCCATGTGGCGTGACCTGGAGGCGCGGATCCATCAGGGCGATACACCTGTACGCCTTTATGGGGGTGCGGCCTTTGACGCGGCGCGGCCCCCTGACGCCCTGTGGCATCCCATGGGGCTGATGCGGTTCTGGGTGCCTCAAGTGGCAGTGCAGCGCGACGGAGACCGTCTGCACTGGGTGATCTCAACGGCCGCACTGGAGGACGCCTCGCACGATGAGATTGTGCAGTTGATCAAAGCGGCCTTGCAGCCCCGCCCTGAACCGGGTGAGGCATGGCCCCGGTCTCTGAACTCTTCCATGCAGCCCACCCGTTCCCAATGGAGTGATCGCGTGACCACCGTGATTCCGGATTTGATTCAAGCCCGGGGCAAGGTGGTGCTCAGCGCACGAGAAAGCCACACGTGTGATCGGTCCGTGGAGTCGTCGCACTGGTTTCAAAGCCTGAGATCCCAAAGCCCGGGAGGCTTTCAATACTTTTTTCAGGTGGGTGACCTTGCATTTATGGGCGTGTCACCCGAGTGCCTGTATGAGCGTCACGGCATGTCACTGACCACGGAGGCTCTGGCAGGGACTGCGAAACTCAAGGGCGGACTCCTAGACACACACAAGGAGAACCGTGAGCACGATTTTGTGATTCGGGACATGGCAGAAGCCCTGGCCAAGGTGTGTACAGACGTTCGGTGTGACTCGACCAAGGAACGGCTTGCGTGGCAAGATCTGGTTCATTTGAAAACGGCACTGCAGGGTACCCTGAAAACAGATGTCACTGACACTCAGATCGTTCGGGCCCTGCACCCCAGCGCCGCGGTCTTGGGCTATCCCCGAGACAAGGCCTGGCAGTGGCTCAGTACGTACGAAGATCATGCCAGGGGGTGGTATGCAGGCCCCGTGGGTTGGCTTGATCGAAACCACGCCCAGTTTGCGGTGGCGATTCGATGCGTCTTGGTGGTCTCGCACAGTATTCACTTCTATGCGGGCGCCGGCCTGGTCCAAGAGTCCCAACCTCTCGAGGAATGGCAGGAGGTCAAAAACAAAATGCAGCACTTCAAGAAGATTCTCAGACTGAACCAAACCGGTCCTATAAAAAGTTAAATATTATTGGATTCAGAACTGTACAAATCAAGTATGACGGGTATCATTGATGGAGTACCCGAGTAAACCGATGCTCATGGGTTGATTAATGACTGGAGTCGTTCATTTAAAACTGGAAGGAGCCAGATATGGACAGGATCAAGACAAGCCAATTCGCACACACACCTTTTTCAAAACACATTGCACTGGTCGCGTTTGCTATCATTGGTCTCAGCTTGACAGGCTGCAGTAACCAGATGGCAATCATGCAGGAAAATCAGGCCAATCTTCAAACCCTGGTTCAGGAAAATGCACGCCAAATGTCTGACGTTGTGACCTGCATCAAGCAGAGTCAAAAGGAACTGCAGGTCACCATCCTGAATCTTCGCGATACCACGCAGAAGCTGTCTGATGACATGACCCTGGTCACATCCGCCCAGACGGCACTTCAGCAGACCGTGCAGCAGAAGAATGCCGTCATCGCCAAGCGGGTGGATTCTGTAGAGCAAAGCCAGAAGGCCTTGAGCAGTGAGTTGTTCAACACGGCTGAAGAGCGGCAAAAGCTTGCTGCCAGTATTGTTAATGAGGAAGATAAACGCATAGCGCTGGAGCAAGTGGTGGATGACAACCGGACCGTGTTCCTGGCAAAAGTCTCCTCAGTTCAGGGCAGCCAGGTTGAATTGCAGACCGAATTGAGAAGTCTCAAGGCCACGATTCAAACCGCCGTCGCCGATATCAGTGCTGTAACTCAGGCTCAGAAGACCCTGGAAGAGACGGTGAACACGGCCATGACCGGGCAGTTGGCTTCCCTGCAGCAGGCTCAGTTGGAGCAACAGACTCAACTGGAACATTCTCAGGGACAGATCGAGAAACTGCTCACAGGCCTGTCAGGCCTGGAGAACAATTTGACACAATTGGAGCGCATACTCAAGGAAGACATTGCCAATGTGTCCAAGGCCGTTGAACTCGCCGGTCATAGGCAGGAAAGCTATGAAAGCACTGCCAGTCAGCAGGCGCAGGGGATGGCCAGTACAGTGGAATCCGTTCAGCACGGACAGCGGGATTTGACAGACCAGGTGGTTGAGCTTCAGTCTGCCACGCAATCCATGATCGACACCCTGAAAACAGATCTTCAACAAGTCAGGGACGTGGTGGATGAGATCAAAACCCTTGACATTGACACGCTTGAGGCCCTGGCTTCAGGGGAGCCCGCGCCGTAGCATCTATCGGGTCAGGTGGTTGATCACGTCCTGGATGGCTTCTTCACTGACAGGGCCGAACTGGCCCTGGTAGAACATGCCTATATGGATCTCAGATCGATACAGGCCCTTGGGCGTGTAGCCAGCCCCTTCAAAAACGCCGATCTTGCCCCTGTACAGTGCCGCATACTTGTCCTGGATGTCTCGCATCTCGGTTCGGAGGGCTGTGGTTGCGGTGCGATGTTGTGCTTCCAGCATTTCAATATCCTGTAACGAGGCGTTGGTTTTTTTCAGGGCGTTGATCCGAACATTGTGGTCGGTTCTTGCAGTGTCCAGTCTCTGGCGCAGGGACGCAAGTTCTTCCTGTCCCCAGGGGGTGGGAATGGGGATGCCTGGTGTGAGCAAATGCTGCCATTTGACGTGGTTGGGGTCCAGAAGGGCCGTAATATTGGGGGGATAGGGTTCCACGCCCGCAGGAAAATAGTCCGTGTAAGCCACATTGCCGAAGTATTCATCCGCCAGATTGGCAAAGCCGTGACCGAACTCGTGGACCATGATTTCTTCACTTTGACGGTCGTCTGCTGTAAAGATGGTGTAGTTGTTGTAGATGCCGCCGCCGCCATAGCGAGCCGTATTCGCCAGCACCAGGATCGTGTCATACGGGACGGCCCGCGCAATGTCACGCATGGTCCGGTTGTCGTCTATGAGCAGGTATCGCGGTGTGTCCAGGGCGTTGTACGAGGCACTCAGAACCGTATTCTTGAATGCGCCTTTGGTGGGTTCGTCCACGCCGCTTTCCGCCGAGGGCCTGAATACGCCGGATACATTGAATTTGGATCGCTCTGATTTAAAGGGCTCAACCCGAAACAGGGCGTCTGTGAAGCGTGTGACATCCCTCTTGAATTTGTCCCATTCGTCTTCTGTGTACCCCTCGGCCAAAAAGACAAAATCCACCTTTTCATGCGGATCTCCATGGTGGAGTGTGGTCACAATCCGATCGTTGGGATTGATGTGCTCGCGAATAATATTGACATCGGCCGGATCGATTCTGACCTTGAAGGTCGGGGCAAACAGGTTGAGTTTGTCTCGTGCTTCAAGGATGAACAGAAACGGTCTCCTGGGAGCGGGGATGAGCAGGCTCTCATGAAACGTCTTTGTCACGCCCAGTTTGGCAGGTTCGGTGGTCTGGTACTCTTCAAAGATTGTGGAAAATCCGCGTGAGTAAATCACGCGATTAGTATTGATATCCACGATTTTGACAGAGTAGGCCCCTCGGTTGAGTGAGTCGATCAACGCCCTGGGGTTGCCGGCCCATCTGCCCTCTTCATAGACTTGATCCACCGCGGTGATGGTCTGATTGGCATTCCCTGTTTGGAAAAAGTCAATGCGCAGTGTCTTGTCAAAGAAATCGTCTTCAAACGCAGGCGGGGCTGCCCATGCAAGGCAGGCAAAAACATGCGATATCAGGATCATCAGCAGACATTGTCTGGTCATGTGTCACGTCTCCGGGGGTACAATGAAAGGTTATTTGAGTCGTAGAAGACGGATATTTCGAAATTGAACCAGTCCATTCTCCGCCTGGATGCCAACATGTCCCCGATGATTCTTGATCTCATGGGCCGTGGTGATGAGTGTGCCATTGAGCTTTACAAAGAGGTCCTCGCCCCGGCAGGTGATCTGAAAGTGATTCCATTGGCCCGTGGGGCGGTATGCCCTGGCCAGGGCGTCAAGATCCGACTCATGAGTAAACGGGGGAGCTCCATAGGGGATCATGGTGGCCAGAGCCGGCATTTCCGTGATCCTGTCCATGCATTGAACCTGATAACCATTGTCCGGCCAGCCAGTGTCATTCTGGTGACTCGTGGGCCCGGTTCGCACAAAAATGCCGCTGTTCGCGCCCTCTTCCATGAAACGAACGTCCATCTCAAGGATCATATCGCCAAACGTCTCTTCTGATCGAAGCCAGCCGACACCCCGGTTCACCACCAGCAGCCCGTCCTCGACAGAGAACAGCGCGTTGTTTTCAATGACCCAGCCCTGCAGATCGTGACCGTTGAACAGGGATACATACCCGGTCGCGTCGGAATCATTGTTCAGATGTTTGCAGCCCGAGAACAGCACCATGGTCACCATGGTGATACAAGTCAGTCTAATCATACAATCAATCTCCTTTGTCTCTCTCTGGGGTTACCGTGTCAAAACATAGGCCGCCAAATCATCGAGTTCACGATCCGTCAAGTCTGAAACGTTCCCATGACGGGCTTCGGAATTGTGGACCGTCAACACCTCCAGAATACTGGCAGCTCGTCCGTCGTGCAGATAGGGGGCCGAGCGCCAGGCCTCCACGAGGGTCGGCACATCGTAGCGCACATCATTATCACCGTATGAGTTTGTCCCCACATCGACCTTCTGTTGGTTCGTATACAGGGGCGGCGTGTGACACCCGACGCATCCTGCCTTTTTGAATAGTGTCTCCCCACGTCGTGCAGACGGGCTGAGCTGTCCCTGACTGAGGGCAGGGCTCGGGACCGGTTCCAGGTCGTGCAGATAGGTGGATATGGCTTCTATCTGGCCCGGACGGGGCCGGATCCATTTGATATAGCGTATACCGCTGCTGATGGCTGCGTCCAGGTCAGGACGCACGCCCGTGGCCATCATGGGCGGGGTGGCATGTGACAACAACAGACTCTTGGTGTTTTTGGGATTGGCGATGCCGTCGTTGAGCAGGTCCCAGTTGTGTGCATTGGCGCGAGCCTGAGCCCCGTGACAGGTGGCGCAGCTGTGCCAGCTCTGATAAGAGTCACTGGCATCATGAAAGAACATCTCGCCCTGTCGGCGCAGGGTCAGCGGCGCCTCGCGGTTCAATGGGATGGACTGCGGTTTGGCCTGGGATCGAGATAGATCCACCAGCGTCAGGCTGTCACTGTAGTAGTTGCCGGCATAGACCTGGGCGCCCAGTACGGCCAGGCTTCTGGGGCCCTGGCCTGTCAATGGGACACGGCGTCGGATGCCCTGAAAAAAGCCCAGTTCATTGGGAAGCCTGTCTGCCTTGGCCAGCTGTTCTGTCACCACAATGTCACCGGTGGAGGCCACCGACGAAATGAAATTCCGGGGTGAGTCACTGGCAGGCAGCACACGATGCATGGCGGCTCGATCAATCACACTCAACTCGTGACTGCCCGCATGGGTCACCAGGAGGCGGTCTCCTTTCGCCGTACAGGCCACGGCATAAGGATCTGCGGCGCCCCGCTGCGGATCATCCAGCAGGACCGTATTGACAAACCGGCGATCCGGCACATGCAGCACACTCAGGGCATTGGTGTTCACCCAGCCCTTTTCCAGGAAGGTCACTGGGAACTGATACCGTGCCAGCACATGGGCCACATAGGCATACTGCCCATCCGGTGAGATTGCAATACCCTGCCCATTGGTGGCGCCGTCCGGCAGCTCGATGGTGTGAGTCACCTGGGCTGCGGCGGTGTCAATCACCGAGACCGCGCACGCCAGATATGGTCCATTGGCATGACCCTGGGGCAGGCGGTTGACCACAAAAACAGCGTCGCCCGCAGGTGTCACGGCCAACCCGACCGGCTCCCGCAGCACGGCAATGGTGCCCACAGACTTCGCCTGCTCAAGGTTCACCACGCTGACGGTGTTGTCGAACTGATTGCACACATAGAGGTTCGCTCCATCCGGGCTCAGGGCCACCGCCACAGGGGTATGGCCTACCGGCACTCGGTGTTGAATGCGGGACGTGCGTGTGTCCACGATCAAGACTTCGCCCGCGGGGATCGCGGAGGTGACATACAGGGTGAGACCATCCGGGGATAACGCGATTCCCCCCGGAGACGGAGCCACGGGAATCTTCCCGGTTGTCTGCCGTGACTTGGTATCCCACACCAGGACCTGGGCCCCGGTGTGGGCTGCAATATACAGACGCCCCGACCTGGCATCGGCCGCGAGGGCGCAGGGGGAGAGATAGGTTTCAGACTGCGCCACGCACAAACCTCCGCAAATCAACGAGGCCAATACCCCGAGGCCAATCACTTCGGAAGATGGTTTGCGTGTCAGGCACATATCAAATCATAGAATGTTCAATTTCGTATGAGGGCAATGAGCACTGGACAGTCGCCAGGACTCGTCTTGGTGCCATACAGGTGACCCTTGAAAACACGCCATGAGAGGCGCGGGCCTATTTCTTTTTTTCCTGCTTGGCTTTCCGCTTCTCCTTCTGACTCAGCAGCGGCTTCTTCTTTGTTTCTTTTTTTCCCTTGTCTTTCTCGCCCATATCTATGGCTCCTTACCCTGGATACATTTAGTTATTTAGTCACGGTTGCAATGCGATTGTATCAGAAAAAAACCTCAAGAAACGGCATGGCCTGTTATGTGGCCTGCTCATTTCTTTTTTGCTTTCAGACCATTCACCCTTCGGTCATTGAAAGGCGATGTCATGAATAGGCCCAGAAGGATTCGAACATACACCTCTAAAGACCCAAAAAACGCCGATTTCTGAGATCACACGCACAGAATCCGGCACAGTCAATGACGATCAAGGCCCCAAAAGCCTCGGCAACGGGGCAATCAAGCTGCAAGATCTTATCAGAATGGTGGGGCTTTGCCAAGACCTGAACGAAGAAACCAAAACCAAGATCCAGGGTTTCATAGCGGCTCAGATATCGGCCCTCAAATCCTCTAGAAAGACTCAGGGGTGATCAGTTTACCCTCTAGTGGTGGAGTTCGTAAGCCCCAATGATACCGGTTTCTCGCCCTCGGATATTGGCCAACCGGTGGAATCGCTTCCCTTGTGGTGAGATTGGAAATCTTAAGCCCGAGGGGATCATACGTCTCATAGATGGCCATCTCAACAGTAAGAATCACCCTTGCAGTACCAAAACCAACCCGTTCAAAAGCAAGAGCACTCCCAAGCTCACATCCGATACTTGGATTATCCTCCACGCTCAGTCCAATCTGGTTTTACCCATCGGCTCCGCGAGGGGAAAAACCATATCCATTATCTGGTCATGAGCAGCGATTCTCTGGTATTAGGCACTATGGGTATTGGGCCAAAAACAGCCGTCTATTCTGGGAAAAGCGTGCTATGATCTGTCCCAAATATTAGGCCAAAAACGCCGATTTATATGCAACGGATTCAATGAACAATGTATCTCCGTTCTGTATAATAATCGGAAGCTATTGTTATACAGTGAGTTAAGGATCTAAGGCATGATTGATCCACTGGAAAACTACAACTCTGACTACAACCAACTAGTGACTATCTATAAAAACATCACACCATTTTTCAGGAGGCAGGATGATGAAGACTTCGAAAAGAAAGACGCGGTCGGACAAATTCCCATTAACTCTTCATCGCACAGGACAGTACTGCAAAAAGATCAAGGGAAAGATTCACTACTTTGGTAGGGACAAACAGGAAGCACTACAGAAGTATTTGGATCAGGCGATCTATTTGCACGGTTTTCAGAGGGCATGCTGCATTGTATGTTTGATTCATGCAACAACGACTACAGTACGCACTATTCCTGCATAAGGTCCACTCAGGCGGGAGTTTGTGGTACTCGGACCTTATGATTTCCCTTTGCCTGAATCGTGTGCGCTGTACGACGTATCCCCTTGATCATGCCAGAGAATACAATCCTGTGCAGCGGCAGGACGGCATACCAATAGGCCATTCCTAAAAGACCGCGTGGTTTGAAACGGGCCGTTTGAATCAAACGACATCGGGGAGATTTGCTCTCGCAAGGCTCAATGACAAAAGACAGTTGTGCCTCTCCAGGCAGCTTCATTTCAGCACGCAGCTGGAGGCTTCGGTCGGCCTCGATGCCGGTTACACGCCAGAAATCCAGGGCTTGGCCATAGGTCACCACCTGTGAATTGCGTCGCCCGCGACGAAGTCCAGGGCCACCCACCAATCGGTCCATCCATCCCCTGATTCGCCAGAGCCAATCTGCAGCGTAATACCCGTGTCCGCCGCCGATTTTGCAGACCGCACGGAACACTGTACTGGGTGACGTGTCGATCTCGACCTCGCGCCGGTCCACAAACACACGTCCCCCGGCCCAGTCCGGATCCCCGGGCATGGGGCCTGCATCCGACCAAATGGTCTCGACATTGTCCGTTTGCCTGGCAGTCAGGGCTTCTTCGATCGCCTCGCGAATTCCCAGCAAACGCTGCGGCATCAACTGATGGGCATCGTTGTTTCGGCACACCACACGGTTCTTGAGGCCTTCTGCCAACGGCCGCGCAATATGCTGGCTGAGCGGCGTGACCAGGTGGATCCAAAGCGAACTAAGCCGTGGCGTGAGCACAGGGACTGGCATGATCAAACGCCGTCGCACCCCCAATGCCCGGGCCATTTCCTGCATGATCTCACGGTACGTCATGACCTCCGCACCCCCGATGTCTAGTGTCCGTCCGATCGTGTTCGGTTCGTCCAGGCACGTGACAAGATAGTGCAACACATTTGTGATGGCGATTGGCTGCGAGTCGGTGCTGACCCATTTGGGTGTCACCATCACGGGCAGACGCTCGACCAGATAGCGGAGAATCTCGAACGAGGCCGAACCGGAACCAATGATCATGGCTGCACGCAGGACCGTGACAGGCACACCCGTGGATGCAAGGGTTGTTTCCACTTCACGCCGTGACTCAAGGTGCCTGCTCAGCCCGTCGCCGGTTTCGCCCAGGCCGCCCAGGTAGATAATTCGCGGCAGGTTCACGTCTTTGGCCGTCTGAGCGAAGATCTGTGCGAGCTCCTGGTCACGTTCACGATAGGTCTTGCCCGCCACGATCATCGAATGGATGAGATAGAAAGCGGCTGAGCAGCCCGAAGCGGCCGTGTGGAGTGTTTCACGGTCACTGGCATTGCCCTTTATGACCTTCAGCTGGGGGTGGTCAATCCAGACACGGGATTCGAGCTTGCGCGGTTCACGCACGAGGCAGCGCACTGGATACCCCGTATCGAGCAAACGCGAAACCAGACGCCCACCAATGTACCCGGTGGCACCGGTCACAAGTACTGGCTCAATCCGATTCGTTTTGGTGTCTTTCTCCATGCCGTCTTGGGAGTCGAAGGATTTGTCATCAGTCATGAGAGTATTCCTTTGATATCACATGCTTTCATGCACTGTCACGTATCACTTTCGTTTCCACAGAATGGCAGAATGACTGACACCTATTTCTGAATCGATGAGACCGTGTCAGGCTCGCTCCAGCGATACGCGGTAATGGCATTGAGTTCGCGTACAAAGATCTGGTCACCAGCCACCGCCACGTGGGCCCAGGTGTCCTCTTTTGTGATCTTTCTGCGATCCAATAATGTGAATGCTTCCGGATTGGCGTCGATGAGCAACAGCTCTCCGGTCTGATCCAGGGCGAGGATGGTATCATCATTGGCCACCAGTGACCAGTATTGGCCAAAGGGCTTTTTCGATGTCCATAGTACCTTGGAAGAGGCAGGGTCCAGACAGCTGAATTTTCGGTTTTGCTGATGCAGATATAGTTTTCCATCAACCACCACAGGTGTGGACATGTATCCCTGAGACTTTTTGTCACTCCAGATTTCGGACACTGAAAAGCCGCTCTCATTGCGATCCACCCTATACAGGAACGAGGCATTTCTGTAGCTGCTTGTAAAAATGGTATTGCCCAATACCACGGGTGTCAGGATGTTCATGCCGCGAAAGGCTGGAACCGATTGACGCCACAGAATCGTCCCGTTTTTGATGTCCACGCCGGCCAGTTCAGCGCGGGTCTGAACCACGAGCTGGGGGACACCGCCCAATGTGGCAAAGACCGGGGATGAAAAGGCACTGCCGTACATGCCGCCCTTGTCGTTCATGGTTCGCCACTGTACTTCGCCCGTTTCCTTGTTGAGCTTGACCGTGCCGGCTCCAGCCTGAACATACACAGAATTTTCGATCACCAAAGGAGAGCAAACAAAGCCGAAATCTGGCAGGGGCGTGCCGAATTTCTCCACAAAATCGACGCGCCACTTGACCGTGCCATCACCCGTCTTGAGGCAGACGAGGACATCACGCATGCCTGCTACATACAAACAGTCTCCATCAAGGGCCGGTGTAGAACGGACCCAACTGCCGTTCTTCGCGGCAAAGAACGGGACCTTCATCGCCCCTTCCCAGGCTCTTTCCCAGATCTGTTCACCGGAAGTACGATCAAAGGCACGGACAATTTCCTGCTTTTTGTCCAACGTTTCGACGGTAAAGACCCGGTCTTTGCTGACAATCGGTCCCGCATATCCATGCCCGATTTCCTTGCGCCAAGTCGTCTTGAGTCGCGTGCTGTCCAGTTTTTCCGGCCAGGGGTCAGCCGTGACAAGGCCATTGCGATCCGGGCCGCGCCACTGGGGCCAGAGCTCTGTGGCACTCAAACTGACAGGTGATATACACAGCCACACCGTGACACTCAGAAGCCAGGCTTCCCGGTAATATTTTATGCGTTTCATATTTTCGACTCCTCTTGAGGATTCTTAATTATTAACAGGACTTTTGCAAAAAGCCCTGTGGTGTACAGTTTTCAGTTTTCAGTTTTCAGAAAAACGCGTTTTCTCTACTGTATACTGCCTACTGAAAACCGAAAACTTGGACTTTGCAAAAGTCCACTTATTTACTGATAAAATGGGTGCTTCGGATTCCCAATACGCCCGAACATAGGGAGGGTGCAGTGGGGTTCTAGAAGACGTAGTTGACGCCAAAGAACACTTTGAGCACATGGTCTTCACTGACAATAGGACTCTTTCGAATGGCTTTATCCAGAAGTTCGACCTCCAGATTCCCCACGATGAGCCAGTTGCGTGTTACTTCAAGAAAGGTGCCCAGCCCGATTTCCGGGTTCCAGGCTGCGCCTGGTTCATAGGCTGTACGTCCTGCGCGTGCCTGCCGCGCGGAAACACCGAAATCGTAATTTGACATCTTGTCGCTGAGCCAGTTTACCCCGATTTGTGGCGTGAGTCTCGCAATGCCTCGCTGGAAGGTTTTGCCAACAGAGAGCTGAGCCGTGCTGCCACCAAATTCGTCCAGGATGTCGTGGTCAAAGCTGAGGTTGCCCTCCAGGCCTCCGGGCAGCTCAGCCTGGTAGGCCAAACCGAGCATGGCCGTGTCTTCGCGGTCGCCCATGCCCTGCAGGTAGGGACTGTCGTTCTCTTCGTATACGCCAATTCGATAGGCCAGGGTGGCGGCCAAGCGCGTCTTGCCACTGCCCAGAAGTCCAAGTCTGACACTGGGCCCCAGGATCTGGAAACGGTCCCCGATGTAGGTGACTGATGGAATCACGCGAGACACGTTGCCATCATACTCCCTGTAGGGACTGCTGCGGCCGATCAGGCCCACACCCACACCGATGCGTCCACGCTCACCCAGTACGCGTTCGAGGGTAATGACCTCTGTTCGGGTCTGAGCCATACCGAGGGTGAACTTCGCACGCTCAAAGCTTGCAGGCCCCTTGGGACGATACTGCTTGGAAAAACCGATTGGCTCACGCGGGATACCAATAAAGTTCTTGTCCAGAAAACCGTTTTTGTTGTCATCCAGGAATACAACCAGGGCATAGGTCCCTGCCGGTATATCAGTCAGGCGATACTGGTTGGTGCGGCTAATGGGAAAACGCTCCGTGCGAAAGGGGTCACGCAGATCTCCGAAGTTGTTGGCCGAGTTATAGAGCATACAGACGATCCTGCCCTCTGAGGGTGCCTGGTCGAGCCGTACGTCGAGTGTTGCGCCGTGAACTAAACCTGTGCAAAACAAGACGATTGAAATGGTCTTTGTCAGAGTCATAGAGTTTCCTTCACTAATCCTTGGTAGCTAAGAATACGGTTTCCAATTTTAGTCTAGACAACATATCGTCCACGGTCAATTGATTAACTGTGAGATTAGGCGTCCAGGCGGACCGTGTCACCGGTCATGGTCTCCACTTCTATGTTGTCAGTGTGGTCACAGGAACCTCTTTCTGGGGCTTGCAGCCCGCCAAGAATACGCATGCTATCAGTAAATGAGTTACAATTTTTGGGGTACCATTATGTCAATCCTCTGCTTTTGGTTAATACGATTGGTTGAATGTCATGGTCTTTTTACCGGGTACAGTTTGAATTCAATCGTACAACTCCAGTGTTGTGTCACACCATGTTCGTGAATTCTAAGAAAGTGATTGAGAGACCCTGTCAAGTGCTCTCCTCAGTGTCCAGGCCTGTTCGATCGGACCTTGGTCCTCACGCATGTCGGCAAGGGCCTTGCGAAGGGTAGAGCGGTCCTTGTCGCTCAGGGCATCGGTGCTGGATTTCAGCAAAGACTCAACCGCGACTTCATAGATGGCTGCGCACGCTGAAGGTTGGCCTGCATTGAACAGGGGCACACCCCGTTGAATCGCAAGCTGGATCACATCCAGGGCAGCTTCCTTCGCGGTCTGTGTCTTGGATGGCGGCATGAGCACCGTGTCAATGACATGAATCACGCCGTTGGAGGCCATAATGTCCGAGGCAATCACATTGGCCCCATTGACCTCAGAGGATCCGCCTGTGCTGATGGTCAGGGCCTGACCCTGCAAGGTGTTAGAGGAGCGAGTACCCAAGAGAACCTCCCCAGGCAATACATGATAGGTGAGTATGGCAATGAGTGTGTCGCGGTTTTCCGGTTTGAGCAGCGACGCCACCGTACCTTGGGGCAGCTTGGCAAAGGCCTCATCACTGGGTGCGAAGACCGTGAGAGGCCCCTTGGCCTTGAGTGCATCCACGAGTCCTGCAGCCTTGACCGCGGCCACGAGCGTGTTGAAGTTTCCTGCAGCCACGGCCGTGTCCACAATATCCTTGTCTGCACTTGCAGTCTGAGTCTGAATTTCCGGAGTCTCGATGACGGCCTTTATCCCGTTTTCCGCGCGTATCCAGTCAACCTCCAGGAGAAACGGGCCGGCCTGCTTGTCAGACAATGTGAAGCCCACACTCTGGATCTTATTGGCCTGAAGGGCCCCGGTTCCCGCAATCCGCCTTCCAAAGGCTGTATAGGTGAAGTCTTTGAAGGGGATGCGAACCTGCTGCCAGCTGTTCTTCTGGGTCTTGAAGGCGGCACGATAGGACCCTGAAGCGTTGCTAGAAGAGGTTCTCAGGTTGAGGTTGTAGGTTCTGCCATCGCCCTTGACACGCACGGCCAGTGTGTCATACCCGTCCAATTGCAGATCCGCTGAACGCGAGCGAATCGAGGCAAAGCCCCCGTTGTTCTCCAGGGAAAGCGTGCCAAAGAACTCGAGGGTCTTGTTTTCCGTGATTCGGAAACTCCCCTCGGACACGCCCCCCATGACACCATCATTCACTGAAATCCACTGTGTGCCAATCAGGGGCGTGGAGAAATCCGTGACGGTCTTGGTCTGTCCTGCGGAGGTGATCCCCAGAGACAACGAGCATGCAAAGAGTATGGCGATTGTAAAGATGGTTTTTGATTTTGAGTGTGTGCGTTTCATTTTCTTGTCCTTTGTATTATGCGTTGTTTGGTTCAACAGATTCAGGTTCACTGTTGTTGGGTAAGACTACGTCGGGTCTTCTGTGCCCACGGCTGCGAGTACCTTGTCAACGTGAAAGGTGACCAGAAACTTGTCCTCTTCCGGATGTCTGTCAGGCGTGGTTCGCCTTCGCATGGCACTGATCTTCTCGGGGTCACTTTCTTCGCCTGTCCTGGTGAGATACAGACGTATGCCGTGGTGTTCGGTTCCCTCTTCCAGATACATGAAAGCGGCATGTGGGTTGGATTGAAGATTCCGGTGACTGAGCCTGTCACGCATGATGAAAGATACTGTGTTGTCATCCTGTACGTGAGGCCGAGCATACACGGCTACATTGACTTTGCCATGCGCATCTGCAGTGGCAAGAACGCCCGAATCCTTGTTTTCGGAAAAGTATTGTTTAAGATCCATGAGTTTGTTCTTTCGAAAATGAATGATCAGATGACTGGGTCAAACATGGGCTGGGCACGGTACGCGTGCCCAGCCCTGTAAAAATGAATTACACAATTTAGATTTCTTTTTTGGGCAGGATCACGTTGTCGATCACATGGATCACCCCATTGCGACAGTAGATGTTCTTTACCTGTATGGCCGCGTTGTCTACCAACACGGACGGGTAAATAGCCTGGCCTGAAAGCGTCTTTACTGTATGGGCTGTCAAGATGTCCTGAGATCCGAGTTTGCCAGCCAATACATGGTACTTGAGGATACCCTGCAGTGTGGCCAGATTCTCGGGCTGAACCAGGCTTTCCACAGTGCCTGCGGGCAGCTTGGCAAAGGCCGCATCTGTGGGTGCGAACACGGTGAAGGGGCCGGTTCCACTTAATACATCCACCAGACCGGCCGACTGAATGGCTGCGACCAGGGTCTTGAACTGGCCTGCATTGACGGCTGTCTGCACAATACTGTCCTTGGCATACTCAGGGACTGTGTTGGCATGGCCCGTAATCGGCTGGGATGTACCGGGCAAGATGACGTGATCAATCACATGGATCACGCCATTTGTGGCCTTGATATCGGCTTTGACGACCTGTGCGTTGTTTACCATTAAAGTAAGATTGACCTTGTTGCCATGGAGTGTCTTGGCATTTTCGTACTTGACCAGATCCGTGGACATGACTTTCCCTGCCACCACGTGGTACTTCAGAATCGTCTGGAGCTTGGCTTTATTTTCAGGTTTCAGCAGTGACTCCACTGTACCTTTAGGCAATGCCTTAAAGGCTTTGTCTGTCGGGGCAAACACGGTGAAGGGCCCCGCTGTTTGCAGGACTTCGGCCAGGTCGGCAGCAGTCAAGGCTGCAATCAGGGTCTGGAACTGACCTGCATGCTCTGCGGTGTGTACAATATCAGTCAGTTTGACTTCTGTGTTCCCGGTGCAGGTGCTTGGCGAAGTACAGCCACAGGTGCTGCAGGCAAACACAGAGGAGAGTCCAAATACAACTGACACAACGAGCGAGGTGATTACTAGATTCTTCATGATTCAATCCTTTCAAGATTGGGTTGGTATTTAAAACGTGCAAAACAATCATATTTTATATATGGAAGTTTCTCTTGGCGAGTTCATGTTTTCTGAAAAGAATCTAAAATATTGTTTATTGGCTTATTGGGGACTATTATGTATGAACATTGGGGGGTAGTTGGGGTATATATAATTATGATATAACATACAAATCGTTCATTTTTTAGAGTATGAACCATGAACCTAAAACAACACAATACATTCAGCCCCAGGCAAACAGCCAGGGCCATAGGAGTCAGTGAAGCCTCCATAAAGCGTTGGTGCGACAATGGTAAGCTTTCCTATGAGAAAACCGTGGGAGGGCACAGACGCTTGTCTCTGCCAGTGATATTGGGGTTCATTCAGGACCAGGGTATTAAACTCAGACAGCCCGAGGTCCTGGATTTGCCCGCAGCTGTGGGACCCGGGGCGCGAACACTGGAGCAGGCCTGCGATTTGTATGAACAGGCCCTGGAACAGGGGGATCAGGCACGCAGCCTGCAAATTGCCTTTGATATGCGCCTGGCCGGCCACTCCATGGCCGTCATAGCCGACAAAGTGGTGGCGCCGGCCTTCCACGCCCTTGGCGAGAGATGGCAGCACGGTGATGTTGAGGTCTATCAGGAACGGCATGGTGTTGAAATCACGCGTAGAGTCCTTCTACGTCTCAAGGATACGCTGGTGCCACCTGAGCCTGATGCGCCCTCCGCAATTGGTGCAACCCTGTCTGGGGATCCCTACTGTCTGCCTGGACTGATGGGCGAACTGGTACTGCTGGAACTGGGATGGCAGGCAAAGTTTCTGGGAAGCCAGTTGCCTCATACGACATTGGAAAAGGCTGTTCATGATTTGAACCCCAGCGTGCTCTGGCTAAGTGTCTCGAGTGTGGGTGATCCTGAAGCATTTGTGGAGGCCAATGCACGGTTGTACGCACTTTGTCTGGAGCACCAGTGTGCCCTGGTGGTAGGAGGATCCGCCTTGACGGATCAGGTGCGTCCTCGCATCAAGTATGCTTCCTTTGGGGATTCACTACAGCATCTGGGTGCCTTTGCACAGGGTCTCTCTGTCTACACACGACAAAATGGCCATGGGTTCGGGCAGGCACAGTTTTGAGCTTGCCACATCGCGTGGTTCTAAGGAGTGAAAGAACAATGAATACGCTACACAGAAAGATCACGGTCCCCGGCACACTGGAGACCGTATTCGACTTCTTCAACCGGCCTGAAAACCTGGAACGACTGACACCTGACAGTTTGAAGTTCAACATGCTCACGCCTTCGCCTGTGGCAATGCACAATGGCGCAGTCTTTGACTATGCCATCGGTCTGTTCGGTATACCCATGCGATGGACCAGTATCATCACGAACTACGCTCCGCCGCATCAGTTCGTGGATATTCAACTCAAGGGACCCTATGCCTACTGGCATCACAAACACAGTTTTGAAGCCAGGGCAGAGGGCGTTGAAGTCACGGATGAAATCCACTATGAGATTGGTTTCTCGCTATTTGGAAAGGTGCTGCTCAGGCCTGTCGTTCATCGCCAGTTGGAGTCGATATTTGCCTTTCGAGAACAGGCCATTGATCGCCTATTCCGACATCCTGATGCGTCACGACGTGATCATCAAGCAGGTGCGACTTCCCAAGACAGCTCGATTTTGTTGGGAGAACCGAATTGACCCGCCTTTCAGCATACCAGAAATTTGCCTATGCAGCGCCTGCATTCTCACTGGCCGTGGTGGGCATCCCTATTTATGTCTACATTCCCAAGTTTTATACAGATGTTGTCGGCGTGCACGTTTCGGCTCTGGGGGCCATACTGCTGATTCTCCGCGTGTTTGACGCGATCACAGATCCCGTCATCGGTCTGGTGTCTGATCGACTCAGAACCCCTTTTGGACGCAGGCGTCCCTTGATCATTCTGGGTGCCCTGTTCACATCTCTGGCCATGATGCTCCTGTTCAATCCGCCTCATGTTGACAGCGGTTCGGCCACGGTCTGGTTTATGGTCCTGATGTTTGCCCTCTTTTTGTTCTGGACGGTCATTACTGTGCCGTATGAATCCCTGGGCCCGGAATTGACGTTTGACTATCATGAAAGAACCACCCTGTTCGGCATGCGAGACGGTGCCTTGATCCTGGGCACGCTGCTGGCCGCGACCGCCCCGACCCTGGTCAAATCCCTTTGGCAGATCCCGGCGAGCGATCAAGGGGAGCGTGACGTGTTTTTCATACTGTCCATTTTCTATATCCCGTTGATTCTTGTGTGCGCTGGATGGTGCGTCCTTGCATTCAAGGAGCAATCCCTGCCGCCCAGCATCCGGGGCTTTCATCTATTTGCCGACATTGCTGAAAGCCTCAAAAACAGGCCCTTTCGAATTCTGCTCATCTCCTACACCATCAGCGCCATTGGCAGTAATCTTCCGGCCACGCTGATCCTGTATTATGTGGAATATGTGCTGCAGTCTCCTCGGGCCGATCTGTTTCTCCTGATCTATTTTGTTTCAGGGATTGTCTTTTTGCCCCTGTGGATCATGGGCTCCAAACGGTATGAAAAAAAGGCCATGTGGCTTGGTGCCATGGTTTTGAATACGGGGGCATTTTTCGGTGTGTTTTTTCTCGGCCCCGGAGATGAATGGGTCTATGGCTTCCTGGTCTTTGTTTCGGGTATTGGATTTGGCGCGACTCTGGCCATCCCATCCGCCATTCAGGCGGACGTCATCGATTACGACGAACTGAAAACCGGCCAGCGGCGCGAAGGGCTCTATGTGGGGCTCTGGTCCATTGCAAAAAAACTGGCCGCCGCTTTCGGTGTGGGTGTGGGTCTCACGGTGTTGGGCACATCGGGTTATGTGCCCAATGTCACACAGCCTGAAAGCGTGGTCCTGACCCTTCGAATTCTGTACGCCTTTGTGCCCTGTGTGTGCAGCCTGGCGGCGTTGGGGGTCGCTTTCCAGTATCCCATAACCCAGACAGTCCATTCGGCCATTCGTAAGCAAATCGAGAATCGACGATTGGGTAAGCCCGTCTACGATCCCCTCGAACCCGGCAAAGAAATCGTCCCCTAAAAGGGAATTCTACGTCCGAGTCGGTCCGGGAACGCGCAAGTTGTCTACACGCGAGGTGCTGAAGTCTCTACACTCCCAGAGGTGGGGACAGGCCAATGAGGACCTCTAGAATTGGGTCTTGACAACTCTGGGTATCTCAGTCAAACTTGCTTGTTAGCTGATCCCAAAAATCCATATCATTCGTCAAAGTGAGTTGATTGCAGTATGAGTAATAAGAAGGCCAGGACAGTTTGGATTGGAATCCTTGTGTTCTATGTCCTTGCTGTTTGCACCGTGATTGTTCTCGACATCTCGTTGCATTGGGGATTGATTGTCGGTCTGAAGATTCTTGCGGTTATCCACATCCTGCTTGTTTTTTGTGTTGTGGCTTCCCTTACTACCAAGCGAAAACATAACTAAAAAGATCTCGATGTATTATTAGGGAGGTGCATTAATGTCATTCATGCAGATTATGAAGGCCCTGATACTGCTGACCATCCTGATTGGATTGCTGGGTTTGCTATTCAAGCGAAACTTGCTTTTGCGTATACTGGCCATGGATGTGATGGGGACGGGAATTATCAGTCTGTTTGTACTCAGTGCCGCGCGTTCGGGTCAGCGCACGCCCACGTTGGTGGAAGGTGCCACGACTGCTTATGCGGACCCTTTACCTCAGGCCGTGATTCTGACCGCCATTGTGATTGGCTTTTCCGTTCTGGCCCTGGTCTTGGTTAAGGCCGTCTCTCTGGCCAAACGTTTTCCCACCTTGGAGGTTAAGGAGATCGAGGCCTACCGTGAGGATAAATCATGCTCCTGATGGTAGTACTCATTCCGTTGGCCGTTGGCCTGCTCTGTATCTTACTACCACGATGGGCGAAAGGACTGTCTGTGTTGCCGTGCCTAGTCCCCAAACAAGCGTACTCTGGAGGCCTGATTGATTGAGTTTGGTTGTTACATTGTGGATAAACTTTCCTCCGTCGCGGTCATTTGATCGCTTCGTCCAAGGCTATTCAATTGTAGTTGTGGCATTCAAATCTCT
>JAIPFM010000050.1 GCA_021736645.1 Phycisphaerae bacterium
AGCGAAATGCCCTTGGTTTCGATGACCAGGCACTTGATCCAGATCAACTGCAGAATCATGCAGAAGCAGAAGAAGGCAAAGAGCACACCTGCTTCAAAGTGCTGCATCGCGATCGGGAAGAGGAATGTGAGCGTGGCAGCGCACACCCAGTGCGTGGAACTGCCCAGTGAAGTGCCTACAGCACGGTGATCGTTTGGAAAAATCTCGGCAATATACACCCAGATCACGGCACCCTGACCCACTGCATGAGAGGCAATGAATGCGATCAGGCAGAGAAGCACGATCAGGCTCTTGGGTCCCATCAGATCCTTGGCGTCAGTCTTGGCCTTGTCAGAAATCGCCATGACAGCGGTGGGTTCGGCATTGGCGGGTATGACGACTTCAGTCCCTTCATACCCCTCTGCCTGTGTCGCAGCCACCAGGGCTGTCTGCGAATCCGCGTAGGCTTGACGAATGGCAGCCTTGTCCGCTTCAGTATAGAATCTCTTGCCTTCCTGGACCGAGACCACTGCCTGGGCCGCAGCCGTCACATCTCCGGCCGTGGAGACGACCTTGAATCCTGGCGTAGTCAGGAACACCACCGCGCAGATGCCGAGTGACACGACATAGCCCAGGCCGCCCAATGTCAGCAGAGAGCGGCGTCCCAGCTTGTCGATCAGGTACAGGCCCACAAACGTGAAGATCAGGTTGGTCACGCCCAACGCGGCGGAGGCAGCCAGCGCGTTGTCCAGGCCGGCCAGTCCCAACAGACGCGGCGCAAAGTAAAGGATGATGTTGATGCCAGAGAACTGGTTAAAGACCGCAATGAGGATTGCCAGCATGATCGGGACCTTGAGACGCATGGTCCAGAAGCGTGACGTTTTCTGGGTTTGCCTCACCGTGGCCTCCACCTCCTGAACCAGGGTTTCGATTTCCTCATCACTGGCCTCAGGATTGATCTGGCGGAAGATATCCGCACCGGCTTCGCGCTGCCGGGCGTGGGTAATCAGCCACCGCGGAGATTCCGGGAGTGTGAATGTCCAGATGGTGTATATGGCTGCGGGAATCGCCTCGATACCGAGCATCCAGCGCCAGGCGGTGTCGGGATTTCCGTACGTGCCGAACAAATAGTTGGACACGAAGGCCACTAGAATGCCGAATACGATATTGAATTGGAAGAGACCTGCCAGCTTACCGCGGTCATCAGCCGGTGAGATTTCCGAGATAAACATGGGGGACACCACGGTGGCTGCGCCCACACCCAGGCCTCCGATGAACCTGGCCACCATGAACACCCAGACCGCCTTGATCCCAAACAGGTCACAGGCCAGACCTGACCCGACAGCCGACACAAAGTAAAGCAATCCTACAAAGATCAGGCTTTTTCTTCGACCATACTTTTCAGCAGGCATGCCGCCAAACATGGCACCGATGACTGTCCCCCAGAGCGCCATACTCACGGCCCAGCCATGCATGGTCCCGCTGAGTTTCCAGAGGTTCTGAATGGTCTCCTCAGCACCGGAGATGACAATGGTATCAAAACCGAACAGGAATCCCGCCAGTGAGGCTGCGATCGACCACAATATCAGACGCTGATGTTTCATACTTGGCTCCTTTAGGTTCGAGGTATGGGATCAGGTCCCTTGCTCTTCTTTGTAATGTTCATTTGTGCAAAAAACAAGCCTGAAATCACGATCGCAATGCCGATGAGTTTTTGGGGCGTGATTGCGTCGCCCAGGATCTTCCAGGCAAACAGGGCTGTAAACACAGGGATCATATTGATGAACATATTGGATTTGGTGACGCCCAGGTGACGGATACTGTAGATAAAGAAGATGAAAGCCACTGTGGAGGCAAACAGGGCGAGCTTCAAAATGGCCATCATGGCGTGTGCGTCAAAGGGGGCGTTGAAGTAGGCCCTGGCTTCAAACACCAGCCAAAAAGGCAGGAAGTAGATTGCCCCGATGAGGCCCTGAAAAAAGATGATGGAGATGTTGTTCATCCTGCTGGAGATTCTGGGCAGGACCACCGTGTAGCCCACAGCAGAAAAGACGGCACTGAATTGCAGGGCCACACCCACGGGTGATGCAGTGACACCCATACCGACTTGGTAGATGACCAGGGTGACTCCGGCAAAGGAGATGAGAATGCCCAGCATGTGACGCACCGTTACCTTTTCCTGGTGGAAGGCATACGCGGCAAACGGCGCGACCAGAGGGATCGTGGCAATGATCACGGCCCCCACGGTCGGCGAAAGAAACCTCAGGCCATAGCTTTCTCCCATGAAATAGAGAAACGGCTCGAAAAACGCCAACAGCAGCAGGGTCTTCAGATCCTGCTTGTCCGGCAGACGCAGGCTCTTCGTGGTTTTGGTAAATACCAGAATGATGGAGGCTGAAATACCCAGCCGAAACAGCACAATGGTGAGCGGACCATACGCAACATTGGCCACCTTGAACCACACAAACGACAAGGAAAAGCAGATCATCGCGAGAGTCACGGCCGAGTACAGCTTCAGTGGTTTAGGTTGCGGCATAAGATCCAAGTCACATTCAAAATGGCCATCATACAATAAACAGGGCGAATTGTACTGTTCCCGGTGCAGAGGTTCAAGAGGTTAATCTTGCACAGGGGGCAGGGGAAGTCATAGGCCGAAGGCCCGTTTTTTATGTGTTCCAGAAAAAAACACTAAACTTTATACTAAACCCCGGACTTGAGTTGTTATACAGGTGATAATCGATTGTCTTTGACATTGACATAAGCATAGTCAGAAACGAGGCTGGAACAATGGTTGACGATAAAATTCTCATATGGCAGTTCAATCGAGGGCGACAGGAGGCCCTGCACCGGATCTACGAGCGATACAAAGACCGACTCGTGACCCTGGCCGCAGCCCTGCTCACGGATATCGGCCTGGCCGAGGACGTGGTCCACGATGTGTTTATCGGCTTTATCCATGCAGAAGGCAGGTTCCGGTTGACAGGCAACCTCATGGGTTACCTCTCTACCTGCGTGGCCAATGCCGCACGCAACTGCAATAAAGCCGAAAGGAGGCGCAGGCATGCCCCTCTGGATGAGGTGGTTCCACCGATTGCCCGGAATGGTGATCCGCAGCTCAGTGCCGCGTTCAGCGAGGACTCTGATCGGCTGGTCCAGGCACTCGGGCAATTGCCGTATGAACAGCGGGAAGTCCTGGTCCTCAGGGCATACAGCAGCATGAAGTTTACAGCCATTGCAGCACAACAGAATGTTTCCATCCACACAGTACAGGGCCGTTACCGGTACGCCCTGGATAAATTGCGGGAGATTTTGTCAGAAGACAGAACTCAGAAACCACAAGTCACGCAATTTTTGAAACTGCGTCAGGGATAATCCATGGAGTCTGTTTTCAAGAAATCATTACGAGGTAGAACTATGAGACCTGCAGATATACATCAAAACGTCAAACAACTCAACATCAAGGCCAGTGCAGACCTGGATTGCCGCGTTCACGGCGATATTGATCAGGCCCTGGCTCAACGAAATCAAACACAGGCGATTCATTTAGAGCCGCCCACAAGGAGATCTCTTATGAAAAATCCAATGATTAAACTGGCCGCAGCCGTCATTATCGTGATCGCAGTCATCCTGGGTCTGAACCCCTTTACACAAGGGACTGTCACATTCGCACAGATCATCAAGCCGATCCTGGAATACAGCACCATTGTGCTCGACTTCATCCCCGGGGACGAAGGCAACGGCCCGGTCATACATGACGTGATCAAGGGCAACCGCATCAGACGCACCATCTCCAATATGGAATCCACCATGATCCTGGATCTGGACAGCGGCAAAATGCTTCTCCTGGATCCTGCTTCAAAGACCGCCAACTATGTGGATATTCAAGGCACAGTCAGCGAAGGCACACGCGAACTCCTGAACATGATACGCAGCATTGTGTCCAGGGTTGAGGACAATCCCGAAATCGTGGTCCAGGACCTGGGACGACGCGACTTTGACGGCATGGAGGCAGTGGGATTCCAGGTCAAGGATGCCCACGCCACGATCAACCTCTGGGCCGATCCTGTGACAGCCACACCCAAACGTATTGAACTCCATATCGGGCAGACCGTGAGCATCCTCAAGAACATTGAATTCGATGTGCCGGTGTCTGAGGATCAGATCAGTATGGACGTACCTGAGGACTACACACTGGCTGACCAGGCCATGGCCATGAGCGAGCCCACAGAAGCAGATCTCCTTGCGACCCTCGGGTTCCTGGCCGAGCACGTCAATGGCGGGACCTTCCCGGATGCCATAGGCGCTCAAGAGCTCATGGCACTTCAGCCCGACCTGGTCGCCGCCCTTGGACAGATGCAGGGATCAGTGCAGGAAAAAACCGATATGGGTATGCACTTCGGCAGGACCGTCCTGTTCATCCAGTTACTCGGTCAGCAGGGTGAATACCACTACGCAGGTCAGGGTGTGGCCCTGGGCGACGCAGACACGGCCGTCCTCTGGTATAGAAAAGGCGACACCAAGACCTACCGCGTGATCTACGGCGACCTGCACGTGGAAGAAGTCGGCCTGGACCGCTTACCCCAATAGACCCTCTTTTTACACCAATGACCACGACTGTCCGGTGACCTGTTCGCCCCTTGGGCGACAAAAAACAGGAGCACCGGGCAGTCGTTTTATTTTGACACATACCCCCTGTGGACCCTCTTCATGGCTGGTTCACGTGCTCCGCCTTGAATCTTCACCTCCCTGATGGTATACTTTAGATCAGGACTTTTGTAAAAAGCCCTGTGGTGTTCTGTTTTCAGTAGGTTGAGCCCCTGGCGAAATCCCCGGGGGTCAGTTTTCAGAAGAACGTGTTTTTTTCACTGTAAACGGTCGTTTGAAAACTTCAGTTAGACCTTGTCGGTGGGACATAAATATCCTTTCTGGTCCTATCGTTTCTTTTTCTGCACCGGTGTTTAGGAGATGGGTTGTTTTGATGACTTCTTTTGACAGGCTGCTGCTCTGCCGAGTTAGAAAGCCAAAGGATGATTCTGTGGTTTGTCTCAGTTCTCGTCATGTTTGGGGCGGTTTTCTGGTGCTTTGTCTCTTTTCCTGTGCTGCGTTGGCTGAAGTCGTGATCAACGAGATCCACTACAATGGTGAGGACAACACCGCGGTCAATGAATTCGTCGAGCTGTACAATACAGCGTCCACGTCCGTGGACCTCTCCGGGTGGTGGTTCAGCGACGGCATTGACTTCCAATTCCCACAGGGCAGCAGTATTCCGGCACA
>JAIPFM010000051.1 GCA_021736645.1 Phycisphaerae bacterium
TAGCGTGTCGATTCGAGCGATCAGTTCAGTAAACAGGGCGTCGTGTCGTACCATAGACTATTGTCTATCACGTTACGCACAAATGCGCGAGACATTTTTGTTGTTTTTGTTGAATTATTTTCGTGAACGGCAACCATCATGGGAGGTTGAAGATCAACAAAAAGCAGACCGCATGAAGGGAGTAAGATATTACCTGCCGCGTCCTTTTGTGCATCTGAAGCAGTCAGTGCCAGTGGCACAACGGGTGGCATTTGTAAGTTTGACCATCAGCGATGACAGGACTTTTTATACCATTTCATTGCCTGAGAAGGCCCCATTGTGGCTCAGGCGATCTATGCCGCAAAGGATTTCATCTCGACAAGTGCTTCAGGCATCATTAAGAAGCAGGATCGTGGATGACAAGGGATTGGAGATTCAATCGGGCACAGAAGATGGGCCGAACCTGGCGGAAGACACCGCCAAGGATGAGACCGACCAGGTTGACAGGCCTTCGGAACTCACCGCCCGAACTGGATTCATCAGCGACACGGATCCGGTGACACGATTGAGCAACCGGATGGATATTGTGTATTTGCCCGATTTCGAGGAGCAGTATGTCATCCAACCCAAACGAGGCATAGGATTGGCGGATATTGAGACGCGGCTGCGGAACGGATGGGCAGCAGAAGTATTTTCCGAAAGGGTGGAAAATTCAAACCTGATTCCCTATATCATTCGGCAGGTAGAAAACGCTTCGGAAACGGCTGCAGGTATATTTACAACGTGGGCACCCCTGGCCATGGGCGTACCGCCGGGAACCGTGCCGACACCCGAAGATATCGCATCTGGACTTCGGCTGCAAAGTGGAACCGAAGGCATCACCGGGGAACAGGTTGAGGCCTTGCTCGGAGGTGTGATACTATTTAAGGTGGCGGAAGTGAAGATCGCCCAACCGGGGATCTACCCGATCTTGAAGCCCCGGGAGATTCAGCACTGGCTTGGTCACGGTGTGATCGCAATAGGGCAGGATCCACAAGAGACCTTTGAGCTTGCGATACAGGAGGCAAAATTACCTTGGATTCGGCCGGACATGGCATTTATTCCGGTCCCCCCCTTTACGATGGTGGGGTTCAATGTCACAACAGATATTTTTATGGCACCGGCCACGCAGCGCATGGGCATTGAACATTCAACCGCGACTGGACAAAACCGAGAAGGCCAACCCTATGATGTGGAGATCATGGCCGAACTCGTGCAAAATCACATCAACAATAAGATATTGATTGACGAGTATGAATTACTTGCAGCAGAGGTTCGAGTCAGTGAAGATCAAACCGGGATTATCGTCAGAATTGTAGTGCCTGGTGCCCCCCCCCCATCATTTACCAGGGAACAACATGACACGCTGGAAAGGGTATTGGATAAGGCTCCAGAAGTCCATAGTGACTACCTGGAGGGTATTGAGCTGCCTTTGTGCAGGGAGACACTGGATACCATGAAGAAAGCGATTGATGCATTGCTTCTGACAACAGAGAATAATAAATGGGAAGTTATTCTTAACGTGGAAAGTGAGAAGAGAAACACGTTCGCCCTTAAAAAGACAGGGGAACCGGATCTAACAGAAGTTGATGCCAGGAAGCGGGTCCTGGCGCAATGGAAGGAACTGCTGCAAAATGAGTTTGCAGGCAACCGAAAGCTGGACTATGTGAAATAGGCGTCATTGTCATGTCAGAGTACTCCGAACCGATCAGGTGGAACGATTTGTCCGACACGCAGCGCAGCGAGTATCGGAAGGTCGCCGAACTGGTGGCGCAGCGTGAATCGAAAAAACGGTTACACTATGGGGATAATGTTCTGGGGTTTGGTGTAGGTTTTCGCATGAAAGGGACTGGGCAGCGCACATATCGTGAATTGGTGATCAGCGTATCGGTTCTCAAGAAATGGAAAAAGGGAAAGATCCCCAAAGATCCTACAGCAATACCGCCATATTTTTCAAAACAGTACGGGCAGTATCGATACCGGATACCGACCGATGTGGTGGAAATCAGTGGTCTTGTGCTGCATCAAGCGAGAACACGATTAAGTGTTGAATATGGCGGCCTGTGGGAGAAAGGCACTATTTGCTGTTTGGTACGAGACACGCGAACAAAACACCTTTATTTGTTGTCGTGCAATCACGTATTGGGGGCATTGCTGCGAACTGAACACTGTGTGGGGACCATCCAAACGCGTATAGACCTTCGCAATGCCAATCGCATTTCCAGGATTGCCAGGGTGACGCGCATTGGAGATTTGGCCAGCACGTTTGCCGACCTGCCCTTGCCCAGTCTTGACGCGGCAATCGCCCGTGTGCGCAGCGTAAGTGAAGTAAGCAGCCGAATAAACGGGAAGATTGCCAAGGGCATTGCCTCCCAAGCGATGATTGGCATGAAAGTATCGATACCTGCAGCGAGTGGCGCATTGACAGGTGAAATAGTCCGAGTTCAGAAAAATGAGGATATGCCCTATACCTGCCGCCACAGAACGTGCCAGCCATTTCGGTTGCGATTTCCAACGGTCATCTACTATAAACCCAAATCAGGCCAGGAACCTCAGGCCGGCGATAGCGGGTCCAGCCTGCTGTGCGACGAGAAATTAGTAGGCATGCACTTCGGATTGACTGGAAGCGGGTTCGGTGTGGCCATGTTTGCCCGCGATATATTTCGGCAGTCAATCTTTAGCCGCGAAATCGAATTGGTGTCTGACCACAATCTCTAATTCACTCAGCCCTTCACACCCTGCAATTTTGTGGTGAGGTCCTGCCTTTCAAAAACCAGTTCTGAGGCGTGACAAAGAAAACCGTGCGTAGTCTTCTCAGTGCAATACATGGGTCATTACAGGATGTCCAAAATCTGCAGAGGCCATCAAGGTTGCGCCGCTGAAGACGATTGTCAAGTCTGCAGAGAAGCGGAATAAGAAGGTGAAAGACCGGGTAGACAATGCCGAGCAATGGTCAGGAAGCACACTACGATTGCTGGAAAGGTCTCTTTGAAACCTGACCAACTCAGAGTACTTTTGGATCCGTGAACAGGAGTGTTTGTATTATGTTCAATCACTTTGTGGCCTTTTGGAATCTGGAAAATCTGTTCGCCCCTGAGGGCTTTGCACAGCGAGAGCCATGGATTGCTCAACAAATGGCCTCGGATCTGTCCGGTTGGACCCAGGCACTTTTTGAGATCAAGATTGATCAACTGGTGTCAATCATCCGACAAATGAACGGCCACCAGGGCCCGGACATCCTCGGGGTCTGTGAGGCTGAAAATGCCTTTGTGCTGGAGCAATTGACGGCACGCCTGAACGGGCAAATCAACAGCCGAACCTATGCTGTGGCGCATGTGGACTCAACCCTGGACTTCAGAGGCATAGATACCGCTTTTGTGTATGACGCTTCAAGGTACGAGGTTGATCCGAACGCGATCTTTTCTCACTTCGTGATGCGGCGCACGGGAACCCGTGACATCACGCAGATCACACTCACAACCCCGGGGGGCAGCGAACTCATTGTGCTGTGCAACCATTGGCCGTCTCGAAGCGGCGGGGCCTATGAAAGCCGGGGGTATCGTATGACTGCCGGGGAAACCCTTTCATACTGGCACCAGCGAATCTGGGAGGAGAAAGGCAACACCCAGCCGATCATTGCGATGGGTGACTTCAATGATGATCCCTTTGACGAGTCCATTCAGATCCATGCGCGTGCGACCCGGGAGCGAGGCGATGTGGAGCGCGTGCAGACCGCAGTTCGCTTCTACAACCTGGCGTGGCACTATCTGGAACAACAGGGCCAGGACTGCCAGGGAAATCCAAAGCACTTGCATGGCACCCTCTATCATCAGGGCGACGGTTACGTGTTTGATCAGCTTTTTGTGTCCAAGGGACTCGTGATGCGAAGCAGCCCGATCACGGTGCTTGAGGACACGGCCAGGATTGAAATGTTCCCTGAGATGGTCGACCACAGGGTCTCGCAGGGGCCCAAGCGCTTTGGCCTGCCCAAGGGGAATGCCTCACAGAATGTAGAGACCGATGGTTTCAGCGACCATTTTCCAGTGTCCGTTGTGATCCAGGAACAATGAGTCCACACGGACAATACAGTATCGCTCAGGGCGACAAAGCAATCCGAACAGATTGACGCACCCACCCGCTAAGGGTTCATCCCCCCGGGAAACATCAACTCACTTGAAATGGTGGTGTCGCGATCATCTGTGACCGTGACAAAACAAATCACCGTGTGTTCAGGGGGCGGATCTGCGATCACCTGATTTTCAAGGAGGGTGGCAGGCTTCTCTACCCACGTGCGCTGTTTGGGATCACCGGGGAGTGTGTCCAGTGTATAATACAGGTGTGCGCGGACCAGTCTGGTTTCTGTGATTACAGGTGCTGTGACCTGCGTTTTCGTCAGAGTTGCAGAGGGAATCCGGGCAAGGGGAAGTCCCTGCCTGAGGTGATGATCCATGAAAACCTCGATGGCCTTGGGACGGTCAAAGATGTGTCCGTGGCTCAGTGTTGGAGAGAATCGAATGGTCCTTGGGGACTGTACCAGTGAATAGGTCCTGGCAAAGCTGTCCGGCGGGTAGGCAAAGTCCGTGCCGCCATTGACAAACAGCATGGGCATCACGGCTGACCCCACATAGCGCGAAGGGTCCCAGAGCTGCACCCATTTTGCCTTGTTCTGGGGTGACATCTCTGCAAATTGAGCCAGCCAGCAACTGTTCACATGGAGGAATCCGCAGCCGTAGACAGGCACGGCTGCTGCAAAGCGGCTGTCCAATCCTGCCGCAATACAGGTGAGGTAGCCGCCCCAACTGATCCCAGTGAGCGCGGTTCGCTCAGGATCCACCTCCGGGAAGGCGAGGATCAAGGAATGGGCCTTAATCACATTGGCCACGGCATGATAAGTCCACTGGTCGGTGACGGGCTGGTCAATCGCGCCAAACTTGGTCTGGTCGCTCTGATCCGGACCGCCGTTGTCCAGTCGCGTCTTGCCGGGGCCGCACCCTGCCAGATCCATGGCAATGGCAGCATAGCCGCGTGCGGCCCACAGTGTCACCCACGGACTGAAAGCCTGTCCACCGCCTCCGTGGACCAGGACGATCGCTGGCAGGTTCTTGTCCAGTGTTGGATCGCCTGCCAGAGACCCTGGTGTGGCATAATAGGCGAACACGCGTGTGGGTTTGCCCTTATAGGGTTCGCCTGTGTAATACAGGGATCGAACTTCCGTGCCGTCGGCCCATTCATGCACAGGGGCGTGACTCAGTGCATCAAGGTCCCAAGGCGTGCTTTCAGGCAGAGATTCCGCACGCTGAATCTGACACCTGTCGCCCCCCAGGGCAATCTGTGAACTCAACGCAGCCAGGACGATTGCGCCCAGCCAACAACGCCAATGTTTTGTGATCATGGCCGCTCCTAAGACGCTCTAACGAAAGATTGTCAGACCTTTAAAAACACCTGTTTTTTGTACAGAAACCAGAGGAACAGCCACTCCACGATGACGACACTCACGGTCAGCACGAACGGTTCCCAGTGGCCGGCTTTGGCGGCCACGCCGCCGAACAGGATGTGGGACGTGTGTTCAAAATCGATGAGACGTGTACCCATGTAGATGGTAATGGAGTTGAGGCCGATCACGCGCAGGACAAGTGATCCTTTCCGGAATTTCCACACGTCGATTACCCCGTAGAAGAGCGTGAGCAGGAGCAGGCTGATGCCGCCAGCCACGAGATTGAAGGTCGTGGTCCAGGCGGCCTTGATCAGGGGGTACCAGGGACTCAGTTCCTTGCCAAGCACAATAAAGGCCATGCCGCAGCCTGCGAGCATGGCCATTTTTGTTGGTGTCTCGAGTTTGTCATGTCTGAGCACGGATCCCGCCAATGATCCCATGAGGCAAAGGCCGCCCGCAGACACAATGCAGAGCAGGCCTTCAGGGTCAAACTGGCCGCCGTACAGACGCCCGGGCAGGAACAACCGGTCGATGTAGCCATTGATGCATCCCTCAGGTGTGAGCACACCAGCCCCGTGACCTGGCACAGGCACAAACAATTGGAGTATGGCATACCCCACAAGCAGTCCCACGAGCCAGACGATCTGAGCCTTGACGCTCCTGAAAAAGAGGGTGATCAGGGCTGCGATCATGTAGGCCAGACCGACCTGGGCGAGCACACTGGCCACGCGCAGATTTCCGAAGTCCAGGTCCAACAGGCCATTGTACACCAGGCCGAGACCCACCAGCAGGCCGGCCCGTTTGAGGACCTTCAGGACGAGTCGGTTTCTGGGCTGGCCCTGTTCCAGTTTTCGCGTGAGCGCAAAGGGAATGGCGACACCCGCAATGAAGACAAACAACGGAAACACGAGGTCAAGGGCTTGAAAACCGGCCCAGGCCACGTGGTGCAATTGGTGAGACCACCAGTGGGCCACAGGATTGTCCGTGACCCTGGCAAGTGCTGCGAAGATTTCCTCTCCGCCGATGATCCAGAACATGTCAAAGCCTCGCAGGGCATCCAGTGACAGGAGTCGTTGTTTTGCATCCAGGGACATGGGGATTCACCTTTCTCAGAGAGTTGTCACGGTTCCACGTACAGGGCCAGTTCGCTGAGTGCCGGACAGGCACCTGCCTGCGTGATACGAAGGCGCACCCTGGAGCTGGTGACGCGGTCCGTTCGGATCAGACGCCGGTTTCCGATACTGGTGCCTGTGGCAAATTCAACCCAGCGGCCGTCCTGCCAGCGATCCAGGGCAAAGGCCTCGATGCGCTGGCCCAGGGGCAGGTACTCGCGCAGACTCACCACGTTAAAGGTCATGGGTTTGCCCAGATCCAGGAGGAGCTCTGCTTTGGTGACATCGTCATCCGTGGCCCAGTAGGTCTCCCGGTCTTGATCCGTCACATTCTGTGGGCCAAATGAGGCAGCGTTCGCACGTGTCTGGCTGGCCGTGATGCTGGCATTCTGTGCCAGGTCTTTGGCAAAGGTCTGATCCAGGATCTGTCGGAACTTTGTGAGCGAAGCCACATCATTGTCATGGATCTGGCCGCGACGATCCGGGGGCAGATTCAGATTCAGGCACGCACCCCGTCCCACGGATTTGTAATAGATCTCCAGTAACTGGGCCGGGGTTTTGACTTGTGCATCCTGGCTGGCATGGTAGAACCAGCCCGGACGGATGGACACGTCACACTCAGGCGGTATCCAGTTTGCGCCTGGACGTTCGCCCTGGTTCAGGTTGGCCTTGGTATTGCCTGGCACGCCGTCCCCCACGTTAATGGTGGCCCAGCAGGGTTCACCGGCAAAGCCCCTCTCATTGCCCACCCATCGGAAATCCGGGCCAACGTCACTGAACATACAGGCCATGGGCATCAAATCCCTGACGATCTTCCAGGTGTTGGGCCAGTCGTAAAAGGTGCGGTTGTCAATGCGCCGCATCTCCCGGGCGCCGCCGTAATAGCCGTCGCCGCCATTGGCCCCATCGAACCACACGGTGAACAGGTCACCATAGCTGGTGAGCAGTTCGCAGAGTTGGTTTCTGTAATAGGTGATATAGGCGGGCTTGCCATAGTCTGCATGGTTGCGGTCCCAGGGCGACAGATACAGACCGAATTTGAGACCCTGTTGTTTGCAGGCCTTGCTCAGTTCCCTGACCACATCGCCCTTGCCGTTCTTCCATGTGGAATTTTTGACACTGTGCTCCGTGTACTTGGAGGGCCACAGGCAGAAACCATCGTGGTGCTTGGCTGTGAGGATCAGGCCCTTCATGCCGCCGGCCTTGGCAGTCCGTGCAATCTGGTTGGCATCAAAATCTGTGGGATTGAAGACATTGGGTGATTCGTCGCCATAGCCCCATTCCTTATCTGTAAATGTATTCACAGTGAAATGAATGAAACCGTAGAACTCCATGTCATGCCACGCCAGTTGACGGGCTGTGGGGATTGGGCCAAAGGGGGCCGGTGCATTGGCCAGGCGTGTGGCTGAAAGGACCGCAGGTGAGAGGCCCAGGACTGTGCACCAGACCGCTGTCATGATTAACAGGCGCTGTGGGATTTTCTTCATGGGTATTCTCCTAACCAGAGTTTCAAATGGACCGTACGAAACTCCATTCTAATACCAGGAAATGGACTTTTGTGCAAGGCATTGGTTTTGTCCTTTTTTCATGGGATCATCGCTGTCGTCTTGAATCATATTGGTGGGAGTGGTATAACACGATCAGCAAAGGATATTGTATTGTCATGAACCCTGGTCAGGAGACTGCCGCATGAGACATACCATGGCGTTGCTGTTATGCACAGGATTTGCATGGCTTTCCGGGGTGTCATGTGACGGGGCAGTGTCTGAGGGGACAGATCTGTTGGCTGACACCTGGGTGGCCACGGATGCCCTGGGCCGAGAGGTTCCGGAGTATGCGGCATGTGGGCCTGTCAAGGCAGACAAGTGGGTGGGGCTCTTCTACTGGACCTGGCACATCCCCGGGCGCGGCGGTCCCTATGACAATACAAAGCTCCTGGCTCAGGCCCAGGGAAAACAGGTGGCGTGGCCCTCCGGATTGCATGCATCCCACCACTGGGGTGAGCCGGAACTGGGTTATTACCTCATGACCGATCCGTTTGTGATCCGCAAGCACGCCAGTATGCTGGCCGATGCCGGGATCGACGTGATCATCTTTGACACCACCAATTCGCCCTTTACCTGGAAGGAGGAGTATGAAGCCCTGTGCCGGGAATACACGACCATGCGGAGTGAAGGCACGGCAACGCCCAGCATCGCCTTTATTGCGCCTTTTGGTGATCCCCGGCCTGTGACAGATCAGCTTTGGCAGGACCTGTACAGGCCAGGCCTGTGGCGGGACCTGTGGTTTCAGTGGGAAGGCAAACCGCTGCTCCTGGCCAACAAGGACTACATCAAGGACAAGGCTCAATTGGACTTCTTTACCTTCCGCCGTCCCATGCCGGACTACTGGATCGGCCCATCCGGCCCGGATCAGTGGAGCTGGCTCGAGGTATTTCCCCAGCACGTATTCAAGAACAGCCGCGGTGACACAGAGCAGATGAGCGTGGGTGTGGCCCAAAATGCCCTGCCCGAGACGCCCGGGCCTGCACCCATGAGCCACAAGGCCGGCGCCATGGGACGATCCTGGCATCAGGGCAAAAAAGACGGCCGTGCAGGGGCCGTGAATCTCGGGCTCAACTTTGACGAGCAGTGGACGCGTGTGATGACTGCAGATCCGAAATTCGTGTTTGTCACGGGCTGGAATGAGTGGATTGCAGGACGCTTTGTTCAGTGGAGTAAATACACGGATGCAGACTGTTATTTTCCTGGCGGCATGTTCGTGGATCAGTACAACCAAGAGTACAGCCGGGATTGCGAGCCCATGCGCGGCGGACACACGGATAACTACTATTATCAACTGGCCAGTTGGGTACGCCGTTTCAAGGGTGTACGTCCAAGGCCTGCGGCGACAGCACAACACGCTGTCAACATCGACGGGGCATTCGACGACTGGCTGGCAGTGACCCCCGAGTATCGAGATACCCTGGGTGACACGCTCCACAGAGACTTTCCGGGGTATGGGGATCTGGTGTATCGCAATGACACGGGACGCAATGACTTTGTTCAGGCCAGAGTGGCCCATGACAGAGACACACTGTCGTTTTATGTACAGACTCGGGATAAGATCACGCCGCACACCGATCCCCGGTGGATGCTCCTGCTGCTCGATACAGATCAGAACGCAGGCACGGGCTGGCTCGGGTATGACTATGTCGTGAATCTCGAGGTACTCAGTGACACCAGAACGACCTTGAAGGCCTGGCAGGGCACGACGTGGAAAACCGTGGCCACGATGGCCTACCGCATGAGCGGCCGTGAGCTGGAATTGTCCATGCCCAGGGCCCTGATAAAAAAGGAACGTGGGCCATTGTCCCTGGATTTTCACTGGGCCGACCATATCCGGAGTTTTGGTGACGTGTCGGAACTGGGACTCCATGGTGACAGTGCGCCCAATCGAAGATGGAATTATCGTTATGAAACTGCAGAGTAAGGAGTCAACGGAATGCGTAAGACAATCTCGTTATGTGGTTTGATCTGTGTGGCAGGTCTGTGTGCGGGCGTCACGGCCCAGGACAAGCTTGTGACCTCTGCTCAGGTCCGACAGGTGTTTGCCGATCCCCCCAGGGAGTACAGTTCCGGGCCGCTCTGGGTGTGGAACGACAGGCTGACGCCTGAGCAGATTGTCAGCACCCTGCAGGACATGGCAGGGCAGCACGTGAGGCAGGTGTTTGTCCATCCCAGGCCGGGCCTGATGACACCCTATCTGTCCGACGAGTGGTTTGACCTGTGGCGCGTGGCGTTAAAAGAAGCCGAGCGCCTGGACATGAATGTGTGGATCTATGACGAAAACTCGTATCCGTCGGGATTTGCGGGCGGCTTTGTGCCCAGGCTCATGCCCGAGGCCAGGGGCCGTGGCCTGATCATGCGTGACACGGAGACACCCAAATGGCAGGCCGGCACGCTGGCCGTGTTTCGCCTGGAAAATGGTGAGTCTCAGAATGTGAGCCAGGCAGTCAAGGCAGGTGAGGCAGTTGCGCCAGGCCAGTATCTGGTCGCTGAAATCCGGCGGGCCGACAACAAGGCCTGGAATGCAGGGGGGCCGTATGTCGATCTTCTGTATCCTGGTGTCACGGAGAAGTTCCTGGAGGTGACTCTGGAGGCCTATCGCCGCGAGGTCGGCGATCAGTTCGGCAAGCGTGTGCCTGGTTCTTTCACCGACGAACCGGAGCTTCAGCCGGCCGGGGGTTGGCCCTGGACAGAAGATCTGCCGGAACAGTTTGAAAAACAGTGGGGCTACAGCCTGATCGACCACCTGTCCAGTCTGACCCGAGAAGTGGGCGACTGGCGTACGGTGCGTCACAACTACTTTCAGACCGTCTTGACACTGTTCATTGAACGCTGGGCAAAACCCTACTATGAGTATTGCGAAAAGCACGATCTGGAATTTACAGGTCACTACTGGGAACATGGATGGCCCGGGGCCCTGGGCGTACCTGACAACATGGCCATGGCTGCGTGGCAGCAGCGTCCGGGCATTGACACGCTCATGAACCAGTATGCTGAGAACACGCACGCCCAGTTCGGCAATATCCGGGCCTGCCGTGAGATTTCCAGTCTGGCCAATCAACTGGGGCGCGACCGCACGCTGGTGGAACTCTACGGCGCAGGCGGATGGGACCTGCGATTCGAGGATATGAAACGGATCGGCGACTGGCTCGAGGTTTTGGGTGTGAACACGCTCAATGAACACCTGTCGTACATCACACTGCGCGGTGCGCGCAAACGCGATCATCCCCAGTCCTTCTCCTATCACGAGCCGTGGTGGACCGATTACCATGTCATAGCCGATTACTTCACGCGTGTGACAGCGGCCATGACACAGGGCGAGCAGGTCAATCGAATCCTGGTTCTGGAACCCACGACCACGGCCTGGATGTACCAGGGCAATGCCAGGTTGAATACCATAGGCGACACCTTCTTCGATCTGCTCAAGAGACTGGAGGCTGCTCAGGTGGAATACGATCTGGGCTGTGAAAACACCATGGCGGATCACGGTTCTGTTCGCGGCAAGGAACTGGTCATAGGTCAGCGAAGCTATCCTGTGGTGGTCCTGCCCTCTGCTGTGGAGAACCTGGATAACAGCACATTTAGACTGTTGGAGCAATTTGTCAGGGCAGGCGGTACCGTGTATCGTGTGCTGCAGGGAAACACTGAAAAATGGCCGACCTTTATTGAGGGTAAGCCGTCTGGTCAGGCCCGGAGCCTGGCACAGGAATCCAATTGGAGGACGCTGCAGGCCGGAAACGCAGCGTCGGTTCTCAGTGGTTTGGACGCGGAAGATCACTTTGCCATTCGCAGGGCGGAGGGTGACACAGGCATCCTGTTTCATCATCGGCGTCTTCTGGCTGACGGTCAGATACTCTTTCTGGTCAACACCAGTGACACTGCATCCAGTTCAGGCACCATCGAATCTGATATGAAGGGTATCGAGCAGTGGGACCTGACGGCAGGTCACGCCATACCTTACAGATTTGACAAGACGGTTGCCGGCGTGAAGGCCCGGTTTACACTGCAGCCCTGTGAAAGTCTGCTCCTGTTCCTTTCAGAGCAGGCCTGCGAGTCCAAACCCGCGGTCACTGAGACGGCCGTCCAGGTGGCTGCGTCCGGAACCGTGGCAGTGAGGCGTTCACATCCCAATGTGCTCACACTCGACTACGTGAACATCACAGCAGGCGGTGAAACGCGTGAGAACGTGTATGTGTACCAGGCCAACCAGTTTGCATTTCGAAAAAACGGCCTGGATCGAAATCCCTGGGACAGCGCAGTCCAGTACAAGGATGAACTCATCACACGCACGTTTCCACCGGGCAGCGGTTTTACAGCGACCTACGCGTTCACCATTGAAACCACCGTCCCTGAAAACCTGGCCATTGTGATTGAGCGCCCTGACCTGTACAGGATCACCTGTAATGGTGAACCTGTCGTGTGGGACAAAACACTGTGGTGGCTGGACAAGGCGTTCGGCAAGATGGCCATTGCGGATCTGGCAAAGACCGGACGTAATACAGTGACGCTTCAGGCCTCGCCCTTTACCATGTATCATGAACTGGAATCAGCGTACGTGCTGGGTGATTTTTCACTCAAGAACACGTCACAGGGATTTGTGATCGCCTCGGATGCGTCCCTGACCGTGGCGCCCAACGGGTGGAATGAGCAGGGCCATCCCTTTTACAGCGCCGGTGTGGTCTATACCCAAGTCTTTGATGTCACCAGGCCTGTCGGCAGATACGAAGTGTCTGTGCCTGCCTGGTACGGGAGCACAGCACGCGTGAGCATCAACGGCCAGACGGCCGGCCGCCTCGTGGCCAGACCCTGGACCTGCGAGGTCACGAACTTCATCAAGGCCGGCCGAAACCGCATCCAGGTGGAGGTCATCGGCACCTTAAAAAACACGCTCGGCCCGCACCACGGCAAACCAGGCCTGGGCACGGCCTGGCCCAGCATGTTCCATAACGGCCCGGAGCCGGGGCCTCCGCCGGGCAGCCAGTATCACACGGTGGCCTACGGACTCTTCGAGCCATTTACATTAATACAGATCAAGCCGAAATAGAGGCAGGGTGGGCCTTGGCCCATGCTGCGGGACTGTTAACCGCGTACAATTTGAGAGGAATCATGATGGCAAAGACTGTGATCGTACTGGTTGCAGGGCTGCTGATGAGTGCGGGTGCTGCGCAGGACCTGGCTGCACCGGTTCGCATTCTGGCAGACGGGCAGCCTATTGACACAGATGTGGGCCACGCTGCCCCGTTTGTGTGTGATTTTGATGGTGATGGAGTGCAGGATCTGCTCGTGGGCCAGTTTGGCCAGGGCAGCCTTTGGATCTATCGCAATGAAGGCACGAATCAAACCCCCAAGCTCGCAGCCGGTCGGAAATTCAAAGACGGTCATGAAGACGGTTGCGTGCCCTATGGCTGATGCATTGGATTTGGTCCACATGTTGTGGACCTCGACAATGATGGGCACATGGACCTGATATCCGGTTCCTGGCCCGGGGAAGTCTATCTGTTCAAGGGCGGCCCGAACCACACATTTGCCAAGCCTGTCATGCTGAAACACAAGCAGGGCGATCCAATCAATGTGGGTGGAGGCATTGAAGAACGTGCTGACGGGAGCATGCTGGTCAGGGGCAAGGTGGACTGGGAGACCACCGATGAGGGAACGGTGGTGGTGTACCGCGGCAAACGCATCAAGAGCACACCTGAGAAACCCCTCTCCTCCACAGGCACAGCCTCCACAGTGCGCGCCGCAGATTGGGACGGCGACGGTGACATGGACTTGATCGTGGGTTCCATTAGTGGCGAAGTGCACTGGATTCCTAATGAAGGTACGCCTGAGGCCTGGGCCTTTGGCCAAGCCGTGCCTCTTAAGGTGGGCAGCCAGCCTCTGGACGTGGGCGGTCGTGCAGGACCCTTTGCCGCGGACTGGGATGGTGACGGCGATCTGGATCTGATCGTTGGTGCGGAAAACGGCAGTGTCTCTCTGTTTGCCAATACAGGTACGCGGACCGCACCCATACTGGCCAAGGCCACGGAGATTGTGCCGCCGGGTCAAGTCACGTACGGCCCCGGCGCCTCAAAAACCCCCCAGCGCGGCAGCAGGGCAAAGGTTTGCGTGGCGGATTGGAACGGCGACGGCAAGCTGGATCTGCTGGTGGGCGATATGGCCACGCAGAAACCGGATCTGCCGGACCCCACGCCTGACCAGGTTGCAGAGTATGACCGTTTGCGCAAGGCACTGGAGCCTCTGAACAAACGCTACAGCGAACTGATTGATAAGCTCATGGGCCAGTCGCGCGTGCGCACGGAAAAGGAACGTGCAGAGGTTCAGGCGGAATTGCAGAAGGTGGGCCAACACATGCAGGAACTCCAAAGCAGGCTTCCGCGTGACTATGAAACGCATGGTTGGGTGTGGCTGTTTTTGAGAAAATAACGGTGTGCCCGGTCCGGGCAGTCTAAGCAGATGCCGGAGGATGTTTGTCGGGTCAAGTCATGCCCTGTCATCTGAGGCCGGTTTGCAGTTCAGGGTGTTGACAAGACAGGTCTGCGCGGGCATACTTGACGCCTGTCAGTCTGTGTTGGAAGCGATTGGGCCGTGACTGTCTCGTGAAGGGCGGCCCGGTCGACCGTCTGAGTCTACTCTGTGGGATGGATCATGAAGACATACGAGCAAATCAACGACCGTATTGAATCAGGCAAGGCGGTGGTGCTCACGGCCGAGGAAATTATCGACTATGTGGACAGGAAGGGGCTTGCGGCCGCTGCCCAGGAGGTCGATGTGGTGACCACGGCCACGTTCGGCCCCATGTGTTCGTCCGGCTGTGTGCTCAATTTCGGGCATTCCAAGCCCAAGATTCGCATGACAGAGGCCTGGATTCAGGATGTGCTCGTGTATACAGGTCTGGCAGCCGTGGATGTGTATCTCGGCGCCACGCAACTGCGCCACGGCGATTCCGCCAACATGTACCACCCCGGGGAGTTTCGATACGGCGGGGCCCATGTGATCGAGGACCTGGTCGCCGGCAAGACGCTTCAGTTGTTTGCCCTGTCGTACGGCACGGACTGCTATCCGCTTCGGGAGATCAGGACCTACTTCACGATCAACGATCTGAATCAGGCCACCATGACCAATCCTCGCAACTGCTATCAGAATTATAACGTGGCGATCAACAATTCTGACAAGACCATTTATACGTACATGGGGACACTCGAACCCCAGCGAAAAAACGCCAATTACTGTTCTGCAGGTCAGCTCTCGCCTTTGCTCAATGATCCCTTGTACGAGACCATTGGCATTGGTACGCGCGTGTGGCTTGCCGGGGCCCACGGCCATGTGTATTGCGAGGGGACACAGCATGCAGGCGGGGGCGCACGCACGCCGGACGGTGTGCCCACAGGTGGTGCCGGGACACTGGCACTCACCGCGGACATGAAATGCATGAAGCCTGAGTTTGTACGTGGTGTGAGTCTCCGGGGGTATGGCGTGTCCCTGGCCCTGGGCGTGGGCATTCCCATTCCCATCCTGAACGAACAGGTGCTCAAGCGGACCTGCGTGCGGGATCGTGACATTCTGGCCCCGGTCGTGGATTACAGTCACGAGTATCCGCAAAATACAGGCAAGGTCGTGGCCCAGGTCAACTATGAGCAGTTGCGCAGCGGCCGGATCGAGATTGAGGGCAAACAGATTGCCGTGGGGTCGCTGTCGTCCTATTACAAGGCCCTGGAGATCGCGAATCTGTTGGCCGATGAGATCAGGCGGGGTGATTTCCGGTTGTCGCAGCCCCTGGCCTATCTGCCCAAGGACACCACCATGAAACCACTTGTTGCAAGGGAGAAGCCGGCATGAGTGACACTGTAAAGCAGAAATTGATGCTGGATTTTCCCAGGTGTGAGTGTGAAAAGCCCATCATCTATCATCTGGTCAAGGATTATGATCTTGTCGTGAATGTGTTTCGGGCCAAGGTGACACCTGAAGAACGCGGCTACCTGGTCCTGGATGTGACCGGTACACCGGAAAACATCGGGCGGGCCATTGACTATGTCAAGACCTTTCATGTGATCGTGAACACCACAGGCAAGGGCGTGACTCGAGACCTGGATCGGTGTACGCATTGCGGCCACTGTGTCACGCACTGTCCCACTGAAGCCCTGCGCATCGGCGATCCAGCGACGCGGGAAGTCACCTACAACGAGGCCGAGTGCATTGAATGCCTGGCCTGCGTGCGAGTGTGTCCCTATGGGGCCTGCGCCTCGGCCTTTTAGGTGCGGCGAGTAAAAAGTCTTGTGGCCACCCAACGCATTTATCAGACGTTTACGTATCGAGAGGCGGTATTTCGCATCTGTTGTGCGCGGTATGATGCAGTCACTCGCGAAATCGTGCGACAGCGTCACGTGCTGGAGGCCTATATCGAATACCATCCCGAGTTTCAAAAGGCCCTGATGCCCATTGAGCTGCTCCCGGATGCCCCTGAGGTGGCACAGCAGATGGCCCGGGCAGCGCGGCTCGTGGGTGTGGGGCCCATGGCAGCGGTGGCAGGGGCCATGGCACAGTGCGCAGCCAGGGCCGGTCTTGAGGCCGGAGCCCCAGAGGCCATCATTGAAAACGGTGGTGACATCTACGTGCAGACAGTGACCCCTGTGGTGATCGGTCTGGGCCCGGGCACGCATAAACTGACCGGTCAACTGGCCTTTTCCCTGCAGCCCCATGAAACGCCCATCTCGATCTGTTCCTCTTCCGGGCGCATGGGCCATTCGATGAGCCTGGGACAGTGTGACCTGGCCACGGTGGTGGCCCCGGACGCGGCCCTGGCAGACGCTGCTGCCACGCAGGCGGCCAATGGTGTGAAGACCGAGAAAGACATCAATCCGACCTTGGAGCGCATCGCAGCCATTCCGGGTGTTCATGGCGTCTTGATCGTGAAGAATGATCGCATCGGCCTGGCCGGTGCATTACCCTCGCTGGTCAGGATTGAATGAGTGCGCATGGACTGGTTCTCATGCAGACTTTCCCCCGGGGACAGGGTGTTGACAAGATCTGGTCCAGGGTGCATACTGAACACCGTAATTCACGGGTACCGGAGCGTGTGCCTTCAGGGTCTCGTTGAGGGTCGGTCAAGGATGTTTATGCTGGGAGACCTCGTGAAGATCGGTCTGTGAGACACCGGGGTCTTCATGTGAATGAGAAGCCCGTGATTGGGTTTGGTTGTTTTTGTTTGATGAATAGAGTTAAACTGAGACTGTGTTTAAGGAGATGTTGTCATGAAGAAGAGACTGTTTGTTGTGATCACCTGTTTGACCGTCATTTTGGGGTTGAGTTGCCAGGGCTTTGCCCAGAATGCCCGGTCCGCTTCAAACCAGGTGCTGGAGCTGCGTCACTACACCTTTGCTGATGCCCAGCAACAGAAGGTCATGATCGACTTCCTGAACAAGGTGGCCATTCCTGCGTGGAATCGTCTGGAAATTTCACCTGTGGGTGTGTTCCAAATGGCAGGGGGCGAGAACACCGACCTGTACGTGCTGCTGCCCCACCCGTCTCTGCGATCCGTGGTCAGGGCGAATACAAGGTTTCTGGCCGATGAAAAGGTGCAGCAGGATGGGGCCGCTATGTGGCAAACCCCTATGAAAGAACCTGTGTACAAACGGATTGAAAGCAGTCTCCTGCTGAGTTTTGAAGGATGTCCCAAGGTGGAAGTGCCCACCAAGAAAGATACGCGTGTCTTTCAGTTGCGCATCTATGAAAGTCACAATGAAACCAAGGCCAAGCGAAAAATCGAGATGTTCAACAAGGGTGAAATTGCCACGTTCCGCAAAACGGGCCTGAATCCCGTATTCTTTGGCGAATCCCTGGTGGGGGACAAGATGCCCAATCTCACATACATGGTCGGCTTTGACGATGCCGCTGCACAAAAGGCCGCCTGGAGCGCCTTTGGCCAGCATCCTGAATGGAAGAAGATGAGTTCCGATCCGTATTATGCTGACACGGTCTCGAACATCACCAACCTGGTGCTGAAGCCTGCCCCGGGCTCACAGATCTAACTATTTGAACAGCCGTCACACACATGCCGTGCCTTTCAAGGTGCGGCATGTGTTATTCTCTCTTGCTCACCCCATGCCCGTCCCTCCCGTGGATCATGTCTGCATGCCCTCTGTTTGTCCGGATCACCTCAGATTTTAAAACTAGATCTTTTCGTTCTTTTTGAGACATGGTAGAATTACGCCTCGTGTCAGTTCTTATAGATAACCAGAACAAAAGGAGATTCGTATGAAGCCAGGACCATGTGTTAAATCAATCTGTCTGATCATGATGATCTGTGTGGCTGCTACAGGGTGCAAGCCCCTGAGCTACAGTGCTGGTTCCAGGCAATGCCTGGAATTGCGTCACTATGAATTCGCCGATGAAGCACACCAACAGACCATGGTCGATTTTCTGGCTGAGACTGCCATTCCTGCGTGGAATCGCCTGGGTGTGTCCCCTGTGGGCGTGTTTCAACTGGCAGATGGCAGCAGTACTGACCTCTATGTGCTCTTGCCGCACAAGAATCTGAAGTCTGTGGCCACAACCCAGACAGCCTGGATCGCCGATCCCGAGATGAAGGCCAAGAGTGCTGTGGTGGATGGTCCCAAAAAGGATCCTGTGTACAAACGATTCGACAGCGCCTTGCTTCTGGCATTCGAAGGCTGTCCCAAGGTGGAAGTGCCCAGTCAGGCTGCATCGCGCGTGCTCCAGTTGCGCATCTATGAAAGTCACAACAGCACCAAGGCCAAGCGCAAGATCGAGATGTTCAATTCCGGAGAGATTCCCGTGTTTCGCGAAACCGGTTTGAATCCCGTGTTCTTTGGCGAGTCCCTGGTGGGCGGCAAAATGCCGAACCTCACGTACATGGTCGGCTTTGATTCTGTGGACGCCCAGACAAAGGCCTGGGACACATTCCGTGCGCATCCGAAATGGAAGGCCATGAGTTCTGATCCGTACTATGCAGACACCGTCTCAAACATCACCAACCTCATATTGAAGCCAGCCAAGGGGTCTCAGATTTAGACACTCCATAATCGCTCCCCAGGTTCTTTGGTGGCTGTTTCTTATAGGTCGCCGCGACATTGCCATCTGTGACAGGCGACGAGGAGGTGGCCGTATTGTTCTTGTTGTAACATCATTGGCAGGTGTTTTATTATGAGTCAATGCCTGGGGGCGCATACTCATAACCGCAGGGTTTGTGCAGGTACCCGGGATCTCTTTGCGATTGAAAAACCAAAATAAGGCCCGATAGTCTTATTTGAGAAGACTGCCATCCCGGTGTTTTTTGCCTCTGGGTCACAATAAAAAATGGCCTGCAGTCGAATGACGGCCCATTTGTGGACAGGACACATCATCTGGCCAAAAGTGAGATCCTTTAAGTTCGATTTAAAGGTAATACTGTGGTCTTTTTGATCGATAAGCATCTATAGTCTATTGAGGTGCTCTGTGCATAAACTGCGGGGAACTTGCATTGCACGCTTTGGCCTCAAACACAGATATTTGAAAAGGGTGAACAATGTCCATTGAAAAAGTAACAGAGGTAGATCCGTCAGTACAGCTCAAAAAGAACGCGCTGCATCAGGGTGACAGGGGGAATTCTACTCCCATGATTGCCAAAGATTCTGATAATGATGGATTTATGTCTCTGGATGAACTTAAGCTCAAGAACAAAGTCAAAGACCAGGTTCTGGGGGACGCGGACCTGGATGGTGACGGTATTGTCAGCCCAAAGGAACAGGTGATCAAAGGCAATTCAACTGAAAATATGGAGTATGACCTAAGTTATGCCCAAGAGAACGCGGCCAAATTGTTGGGGATGTTAACCGGCCAGGTCGGGATAGACACTCCTGCCCAACGTATGCTTGAAGTCATGCATAAATGCGGTACTGGCCAGGCAAATGACGAGAAACTCCAAAGTTTGCTTCAAAGCGAGGACGACTTGAACCTCTTGGCTTAACCCGAATTATTCATGATCCATCGGCTGCAATCGCGTATCTCCCACCATCTCAAGGCCTTATCTTGATCGCCGACCTTGACGTATTTCAATACTACTGCGCCCGGCTCACTGCGCTAATCCCTGGATCTGACGGAAGCTACACGATTTCGCTTCGATGTTCATGAATAATCCGGGCTAACGCAATACGTGTGATCACAGCTCACATCTTCCACATCCTTTAGCTATCCTTACTGGCCCTTGACCAGCCAGATATTTCGGTATTGAACCGGGTGCCCATGATCCTGTAAATGAATCGGGCCCGTAGCTTCGCTCTTACCTTTCCATCGATCTCCAGAGTACTCAATTTCCACATCGTCCTGGATCGTAATGCCATTGTGAATCACGGTAATTCGGGGGTTTTCTCGCACCGTCCCGTCTGAATTCAGACGCGGCGCCCTAAAAGTGACATCGTAGGTCTGCCAGGTTTCGGGCGGCAGGCAGGCATTGACTCTGGCGCGGGCACGATTGTACAGTCCGCCGCAGTCCCCAGAGGTATGCACCAGGCCAAAGGAATCCAGCACCTGCACCTCAAACTCGCCGGCAAAATACACACCACTGTTGGCACGACCCTGCCCTCGATTGTTGGGTTCCAGGGGAAGCTTGAATTCCAGGTGAAAGTGCTTGATGTCCCCAAAATGTTGTTTTGTCTCATTGCCACCCTTGTTCACTGACATGGCGCCGTTGTCCAGAGCTTTCCATTCGGCATTCGTCCAAGCACTCATGTCCGGTGTCACGCCTTCTTTAAATGCAAGCAGCACCACTGCATCCTGAGGCGGCTTCAAGCCTTCCTTGGGTGACTTTCGAGAGATCTTCTGTAACTCAAAGTGCTGTCCGTATTCTGACCGGACAGAGAGGTGGTCATTTTGAATCTGTCCGTGCCAGTAATAGCCCCCGGCCCTGTCCGCAATGATCAAGGTTGAACCTTTGCGATGGCCATACAACTCGATATTCCCGCCATCCTGATTTTTCTGGCCGGGCGTTGTGGTGATCATAATGCGATAAAACACATCATCCCCTTCAGCCACCACCTTGGCAGACGCAGGCATGGTCTGGAGCCCATCCGGGTAGTACGTCCCATCATACTCGCCCATAAAGACCTCTGCCCAGCCCACTGAAAGGCCTGTCAAGCTGATGATGCTCATTGCCAGCCACATGACTCGATTCTGCGTGTTCATATTGAGAACTCCTTCTGTTATGTATCATGGTCACCTACTCATCTTGCAGAAAGTAACATGCCGTGAATTCGGGTGCAATCGTATTTCCTGAAAACCAGGGTAGTTATCCGTGCCAGACAACTAGAAATGCTGTGATCTGATCTTTAAATATGGTATATTGGTACCTAATATTGTTTTTGATTCACATGGGTGATTAGCACAGGATAGGGTGGTCTTTGATGAAGTACAGGGTGTTTCAGTCGTTTTCCTTTGGGTCCGTATGGGTGTGTGCAGTCCTGGGTATGATGCTGATGTTGGCGGAAGCCCTGGCTCAAGTGCCGGTGATTAATGAATTTCTGGCTTATAATGATAGTGCTCTACCGCTGGAGGGGGGAGAACGACTGGATGAAGACGGCGATGCTTCAGACTGGATTGAGTTGTTCAATCCCACCACTGAGGTGATTGACCTGCAGGGCTGGTCGCTCACGGACGACGCCGGTGACCTGACCCGATGGGCTTTGCCCCAGGTCGATCTTTGGCCAGGTCACTTTTTGGTGATCTTTGCCTCAGGCAAGGACCGTATGAATCCGTCCACCGGCTTACATACGAATTTTCGATTGAGCCGTGTTCAGGGCTTCCTGGCCCTGGTCCACCCGGATGGGCAGACCATGGCCTCCTCCTTTGAGTACCCCGGCCAGTTGCGCAATGTGTCCTATGGCAGGGTAGAGGTGGCCCCTTCCTTGGGGGAGATCCTGGTTTCTGAAGGCGCCCAGGCCACTGTGGGATTACCGCTCATGGCGATGCAGGACGATACCTGGACTGAGCCCGATTACAATGACAGTGCGTGGCTCAGTACGACCACAGGCGTGGGGTATGGTTATGACGATGTCCTTGGTTTCGAGATCGAGTTCCTGCGTTACCTGTCCCCGGGGCTTTTCTGCCGGATACCATTCGAGGTGAGCGACCCGGCAGAATATGTGCGCCTGTTGCTGCGCATGAAATATGATGATGGCTTTGTGGCCTTTTTGAATGGGTTGCCCGTGGCCAGTGCCAATGCACCGGGGCCGGACCAGCTCGCATGGGACAGCCTTGCCTTGTCACGTCACGACAATGCCATGGCCTTGATGTACGAGGAGTTTGTCCTGCCCCAGGCAGGCCTGGATGCCCTGAGAACAGGGCACAATGTACTGGCCATCCATCAGTTGAATGTCACGGTGGACAGTGCCGGTCTTTTGTCGCTGCCCGAACTGTGGGCCCAGCGGTCCGAGGACATCGAACAGGACCTCCCAAAGCAGGGCTACATGGTCCGCCCCACACCGGGGAGTGTGAATGCTGCAGGGTCCCTTGATTTTGTGCGGGACGTGACATTCAGTGCAGCGCACGGATTCTACGAGGACGCCTTTGCCCTGACCCTGACCACCATAACACCCTCTGCGCAGATCAGATACACCCTGGATGGGTCTACACCGACACTGACCCACGGCCAGATCTATGCAGGGCCGATCATCATGGATCACACCACGGTGGTTCGGGCGGTTGCGTTTAAACAGGACTATCTGACCTCGAACGTCAGGACCCAGACCTATCTCTTTGCAGCGGACGTTGCAGTACAGTCGCCCAAGGGCGAAGCCCCTGCACCTGACTGGCCCGACCGCAATGTGAACGGCCAGGTCCTGGACTACGGCATGGACCCGGATGTGGTGAACAACCCGCGATGGGCCGATCTCATGGAAGAGGCCTTGCTGAGTATTCCCACGCTGTCTCTGGTGACCGACCTGGAGAATCTCTTTGATCCGCGCACGGGCATCTATGTGAATCCGGGCAACGATGGCCTGGCCTGGGAGCGACGGACGTCTGTGGAGCTGATCGACCCTGACGGTACACCGGGTTTCGATCAGGATGCAGGCCTGCGCATCCGAGGGGCGTTCAGCCGCAGCAAGAGTAATCCCAAGCATTCGTTCCGGCTGTTCTTTCGCAGTGACTATGGGGCCGGTAAGCTGGCCTACCCCTTGTTTGGCAGCGAAGGCGGCCGCGAATTCGATAAGGTTGATTTGCGCACCAGCCAGAACTACGCCTGGGCATTTGAAGGCAGCACGCAGAATACATTCCTGCGAGACGTATTTTCCAGAGATGTGCAGCGTGATATGGGCCGGCCCTATACGCGGAGTCGCTACTATCATCTGTACCTGAATGGACAATATTGGGGACTCTATCAGACCGAAGAGCGCGCGGATGCGGATTTTGCCGAGTCCTATCTGGGAGGCCGTGCCCAGGACTATGATGTGATCAAGAACGATTCCTCGAGCTCGCGAGCCCTGCAGGCTACGGACGGCACCATGGAGGCCTACCGCAGGCTGTACAATGCTGCCAAAGCAGGCTTTGCATCAAAACAGGCCTATATGGCCATCCAGGGATTACGCCCTGATGGGACCCCGGATCCAGCGGGTGAACGATTGCTCGATCCTGAAAACCTGATGGATTACATGATCTGCACCTACTACACCGGTGATCCTGATGCACCGGTCAGTTGCTGGGGGCACTTCTCGAACAATGTCTTTGCCATTTATAACCGTGTCACTTCCCAGGGATTCACCTGGTATCGCCATGATGCCGAACATTCCCTGGGTGCCAATGGCGGCCTCAATGAGGGCCGACTTCTCACCGATCCGACGGATCGTATGATCGGCAGCCAGTGGCAGCATTTTAATCCTGCCTGGCTCCACGTACGTTTGTGTGACAATCCGGACTACCTCGCACAGTTTACTGACCGGGTCGCCGGGTACTTTACCAATGACGGATTATTGACGGCGTCTCACAATATTGCCCGGTGGATGGCGCGTGCCGAACAGATTGACCTGGCCGTGATTGCCGAGTCTGCACGCTGGGGCGATGCCAAGCGTTCATCGCCTCTCACACGCGATGACTGGCAGGCCCAGACCGATAGCATGGTTAATACGTACTTCCCCAATCGCACTGACATCGTGATCAACCAGATGCGTTCTGTGGCCATGTTCCCTGAGCCTGCACTGGTCTCATTCAATCAATCCGGCGGGGGCATTGTGCCGGGATTCCAATTGCTGATGTCACAGTCCAACGGCACGCCCGGGTCCATCTACTACACGCTGGATGGCTCTGATCCCCGCTTACCGGACGGGACCGTGCATCCCAGAGCCGCCGTTTTCACGGACGAAACCACCGAGGCGGCGGTCATCATGCGCGGCGCCACCTGGAAGTATCTGGACAACGGTTCCAATCAGGGCACGGCCTGGCGAGAGGCGGATTTTGATGACAGCACCTGGCTGGCCGGCCGTGCGCCCCTGGGCTATGGAGATGGGGACGAAACCACAGTGGTCGGGTATGGCCCCAATGCGGGCAGCAAATATCCAACCACCTACTTCCGGTCCACGTTCAACGTGGCGAACCCTGCAAGCCTCACCGAATTGACCCTGGGCCTGGTGCGTGATGATGGCGCTGTCATTTATGTCAACGGTGTGGAAGCCACGCCGCGTATCAACATGCCTGGAGGTGACATTGATTATCTCACCTGGGCATCGGGTTCAGGCGTGCCCGTGGGCGGTGCGGATGAATCAACAATGTACCCCTACGAGATCGATCCTGACCTGCTTGTGCCTGGCACCAATGTCATGGCTGTGGAGATTCACCAGGCCAATGCCGGCAGTTCGGATATCAGCTTTGATTTGGAACTCACCGGATTGATGGCCAGCGCGGCTTCAGTGCCCATCATCCTGGACCGTACTACCATCGTGAACGCCAGGGTGTACAGTGGGGCACAATGGGGTGCCCTGGCCCGCACGCGATTCACCCTGGGTCTGGATGCCCTGGTCCTCAATGAAATCATGGCCAGCAACCTCACGACTCTGGAGGACCCTGGTGAGGCCGGCGAGTATCCCGATTGGATCGAGATCTACAATGGTTCAGCCTTCACACTGGACCTGGATGGCATGTTTCTGACGGATGACTTATCCAACCTGACCCAGTGGCAGATCGCGCCAGGCACGCGTCTCGGCGCAGGTCAGACCATGATCTTTTTTGCGGACAGTGATCCTCTGCAGGGCCCCAACCACATGAGCTTCAAACTCAGCAGTCAAGGCGAGACCCTGGCCCTGGTGGATACGGACGGTGTCACCATTCTGGACTCAGCCGACTTTGGCATTCAAACGGATGACATCTCCTACGGTCGGTTCCCGGACGGCATGGACCCATGGGACTATCAAACGAACCCGACACCAGGTTTGCCGAACATGGCATCACCCTAAGAGGACTGCATGGATGCGGATCTGCGATCGCTTATGGTCTGAAGCGCTGCCCAAAGCAAACCGCAGACAAACCCGCCAATATGGGAAAACCAGCCAATACCGCCACCCTCAGTGTCCGTGGTGAGCATGCTGCTCAGGATTTGAAGGCCAAACCAGCCCAACAGATAAAACACGGCAGGGATGTCCCAGATGAAACCCCACACATAGGTCTTGATGCGAGCCATGGGGAAGAACACCACATAAGCCCCCATGATGCCTGAGATGGCACCGCTGGCTCCAATGCTCGGCACAGTGGGGTCCGACGCGGTGACTGCATGCAGGATTGAGCCAGCCAATGCACTGGCCAGGTAGAGCCCGAGAAATTTCCACCACCCCAACCTGTCTTCAATATTGTCTCCAAAGAGCCACAGAAAAAGCATGTTGCCCAGCAAATGCCAGAGGCTCCCATGTAGAAACGTCGAGGTGAACAGTCCAATGCCAAAGAAGTGGCTTGGGAGAAATCCAAACTGCGTCACAAAGCTCTCCACATCCTCAACCCATACCATCTGGCCCGCAAATACCAGGCAGCACAACACAATCAGACTGATCGTGGCCCATGGTACGATGTCACAGGTTTCGTCATCTCCAAGCGGAAGAATGAACTTGGGCAAAAACATGAATCGAAGCAGAGAATTGCGAGTGCGGACTCCAGGGGGACTCAGGTTCTTGATCTTCTGAGACTCATGAACCTCCTCTGCCAGCGCCTGCCCCAGCGCAGCAGCCTTCGGGTCAGGTTTGACATGTTGCGCGATACGCACGGCCTTTCCTTCATCCGTCCAGATGCCCTCACAGGTCGGGCAACGATCCACAAACACGTTGGAATCATACGCGTAGTTGAACGCACGCATCGTGACATGGCAGCGCGGACATGTTTTGGGCAGGGCATTCAATTCCCGCTGAACATGGACTTCACGCCGCTTGAACAACTGAGTTTGGGTGGGTTGAATGTCCCCACTCTGAGACAGGGCCTTGACATAGGCGGGTAGCATTCCTGGATCAAACCACATGCCCCGGCAGGTCGGGCAGCTGTGAACCTCGCACCCAAGCAGGGACATGACATCCAAAGGGTCTGAGCAGGCAGGGCAGTGCATCGGCATCTCTCAGTGACTCCTATCAATCATTGGACCTGGAGGTACGCCGCCACATGAGCACCACCAACCAGAAGATGAAAACCCAGTTCGGCGTGTCCATCGAATCAGGAAGGTCCAGCACACAGGCTCGTGTCAGGAGATGGTTGGGACGAATGGTACCGACAATCGTGCCGTGCTGGGTCAACTGAAATGTACGTCCGAACGGTGATCTGGCAGAGAGGATCATTGACTGCCCCCGGATCTCGAGTCTGAATGTTCTGGTAAATGGACTGGTTTTTTTGGCACGGGCCATGGCCTGATCGTTTCGTGTCAGAAGGAAATCACCGGACCAGAATCCCTCCCTGCCCAAGTGAAACTGGGCATCGTTCCACTGAAATGTGCCCCCTTCCCTGAGCCATTTCAGGGTCAGGGTTGCCAGAAGGATCTCGTCCTCAAACAAATCAAATCCCCAACTCAACATGTGTCTGGGTCTGGCTTTAAGTATTGACATATGCTTCACGGTTCACGGTTAAAGGGTTCACGGTTAAAGGATTCACGGTTAAAGGATTCACGGTTCCGGATAGTGGCCACAGAAAAAGAACTTATCATTCTAGTTGTTCGTTTGAAGATCACCACTTCATCACGCGTTTCACCATAGGCCTGATTAGTGTCACGGGTTGTGTGACGTTCACGGTCCTCTCCTTTGGATCGTCAATGCCGTTCAGGCAATGCCGGCCACTTTGCAAATGCGATATAAAAAGGCAATACGATATTGGCAACCGGTACGAGCATCAGCAGAGACAGGACGCCTGGAAAACCGGCCTTGGAACAGATCTTCCAAAAGGGCAGCACTGTCAAGAGTGAAACGCCCACTGACACAAACAGGGTGATGAGCAGGATCACGATGATTTCAGTGCCTCCCACCACGGGAAAACTCATTGTCGGTTCCATAGCGCTAATCTCCTGATTGGTCATGACAATTGTCGTTTAAAAATGACAACCACGTCGCGTGTTTCGCCATAAGATTTATTCGTGTCAAATGCTGAAACAAGTTCCCACCCCTGACGTCCCAGATCATTCATAAAAGCATCAAGTGTTGACTCATCAAATTTGCCACCCAAAAATCCAGTGGCCGCAAGTTTTATAGTTTTGTATTCCCATTTTGCATTCATAAAAGTCCTTTTATAATGAGCCGTTTCACGGGCTGATTCAATAGATCCCTCAATGCTTCGAGATGACAAGTCGTGGTGTACGGTTGCTCTTGTTGATTCACCTCGACTCTGTCATGCCGCCTGTCCCTTGGGGGAACGTACGTGAGACATCTGTTGAAACAGCATTGCGCAGCAATTCAAAATCCATTCAAAGTTCTCGGTTCTAAGTCCTAGGTCCCGCGTTCCATCTTTATCCCTCAGTCTTGGGCGGCTTCCTCTTCCCTTCAGCCTTCCGCCTTGCCCCTCGGGGGCTTCCACTCCCCTGGGGACCTGCGGCTTCAGCCTTGTTAACTGATCCCTGATCCCGAACTCCTGACCCCTGTTTTTTCGCATTCAGCACCTCGATCAGTTTCTGATACCCCTTGACCATGCCCTCGAATCGCTGCGTGAGTTCCCCTATGACCTTGTCTTTGTCTTTTCTCTCGCCGTGAGTCATGGGCATGAGCCAGGTCTCCATGGCGTGGAATTGTTCTTCCAGGACTGCCACGAGGTTATGTGCGTCCTGGGTCTGCTTGAGCGTCTGCTGCGTCTTGGCCAGGTCAGTCTGAAGGGTCTGGCTGTGTTTCACTTCCTGGATGAGTTGAGTCATTTGAGCGAGGACGGCTTGGGCGGTTTGTTTGAGGTCGTTGGTTTCTGCTGCGGGTTTTTGGGGTGAAGCCATGGATGTGACGCCTGTAGCAATGGCGTCCTTGATGTGGTCCAGGCCCTGCGTGACGCTGGTGAGTTGGCCCATGAGGCGGGTCATGCTGTCCGAGCCTTCACCCCCGAGCAGGAGGTTGCGCTGGAATGTCTTCTTGATGTCATTCCAGCGTTGAGTGTGTTCTTCTGTGAGACGGCCCACGAGTTCTCGGAACTTGAGGAGGTTGGCTTCTGCACCGCTGGTGAGTGTCTGTGCGTCCTGTTCGTAGGCAGAGACAATCAACGTCCAGAGTTCTTCGTCATTCATCATGGGCAGGACTCGCCCGCCGATGCGGTTCATGTTTCTGTAAGAGCCCTGGAGCAGGAAGGGCGGTTCCGTGCGGTAGGCAGAGGACTGGCCTGCGGACCGGATGTACTCGGTATTGACCCTGAGCACCACGTCGCGCACCACAAAGAGCTTTTTCATGCAGGCCACATATTCCGCAATTTCTTCGACTGTGTAGTTGCCTTCAAAGTCGATGCCTTCCTGGGATCCGGTTTGAGCGATCTTCATGATGGCGTACGCGTCTGTCTGGCTGCGGCGCGTGAGACCTTCCAGCACGGGATTTGAAATGAGGCAGTTTTCGATGTAGCTCTGCGCGAACGGGTCGTAATTGTCGCCCACAATGTCACCGATGTTGTACGTGTCTGCGCGGTTGGCGAGCATGTCCGGGATCTTGAAGCGTTCGCCGCTTTCCGTGTAGGGGTTGCCTGCCATGATCACGCACACGCGCTTGCCCCGCAGGTCGTACGTGCGGGGCTGGCCCCTGAACACGCCCTCCACGCGCCGCTGCGCATCGCACAGGGAGATGAACTTCTGCAGGAACTCGGGGTTGGTGTGCTGGATGTCGTCCACGTAGATCATGACATTGTCGCCCATTTCAAAGGCGAGGTTGAGCTTGTTGAGTTCTTCGCGTGCCGTGGCATTGGGCGCCTCAGCCGGATCAAAGGACAACACGCGGTGGCCAATGGCAGGGCCGTTGATCTTCATGAAGGTCAGGCCCAGGCGGTTGGCTGTGTATTCCATCAGCGTGGTTTTGCCATAACCGGGCGGGGAGATGAGCAGGAGCATGCCCTGGTGGTCGGTGCGTTTGGTGACACCTTCTGCCCCGATCTGCTTGGCCAGATTGTCACCGATCAGGGGCAGGTAGATCTTGTCAATGAGCTGATTGCGCACGAAGGTGGTCATCACACGCGGCTTGAAGTCCTCCAGATGCAGTTTCTGGCTCATGCATTGGACAAGGGTATTGCGCAGGGTCTGGAACTGATGGAACCTGGGGACTGTGTGCGTGTCGTGGTGGCGCAGACGCGTCATGAAGCGGCAGTAGTGGAGTGCGTACACCTGGTCTTGGATCCGGGCGTGCGAACCGACCATGTCCGGGATCTCGCACAGGACGCTCTGAAGGATGACCTGGCGTTCTGGAAAGTCACCCGGCAGGAGCAGGGCTGCGAGTTCGTCTGCGTATTCGGCCTGGTCCCGGCCCATCAGAAAGGATCTGGTCCAGTCACGGATCACACGCAGGCACTGAACTGGCGAGTCTGTGAGATCTTTGATGGACTGGGCAAAGGCCTGCGTATACTGCTTGGCAGCCAGGTGCTGCTCAAAGGTCTGCTTGAGATCCAGAACAGTTTTGTCTGTGACAAACGCAGGCCCCTGACAGAGTTGGTGGAACAGGTACTCGGCTGCCTCTGCCACGAGAGTATCAGCGAAGAGATGGGTGTCCTCAATGAACTGCTGCAGATTCATGCGCAGTTCCTGAAGGTAGCTGTCCAAGGCATCGCCCGTGCCAAACAAACTGTGGGCGTGACCCATGCCGGTGATCTTGGCAGACATGAGGTCTCTGGTCGGTAGATCAGCCAGATGCCAGAAGGCCCAGGCCAGTGTGCGTGCCGAGGTACTGTAGCGGAGCAGGCCAATGGCCGGTTCCAGTGTGAGCAGGCCCTTCAGGATCAGGGCTGCATCATGGTCGTGCACGCCCTTGACATACCCTTCGTTATAGCGTGGGCCCATAAAGGTCTGCACGCGATGTGTGATGTCTTCGACGGAGGACTTCCTCAGGGGTTCGACTTCAGAGGCTGCCAGGGACAAACGCATGACATAGGCCAGGTATTCGGCACGGTACACATCCAGTGTTTCAGACGCGACCTCCAGGTGCCACACATCCCGGGTTTCATTCAGAGTCTCATCTTCGATCCGTTCAAAAAAGCCGGTGCTGGTCAGGTGAAAAAAGAAACCATCATCCTTTTGTACGAGCGTGCCGGTCAGGGTCTGCTTGTTCACGCTGAACCGATGTACTCCCAGACGGATGAGTGTGTCACCGTCTTCGTACAGGGCGAGTCGGTCTTTGAGCTGGCGCACGACATCCTGGTGGATGGTCTTGAGGCGTCCCTTGATGTCATCCGCCTTGACTGAGTCACCCAGGTCCGTGAGCTTGGCAATGGTGTCACGCACCCGTTCGATCATGATGTCCGCAGCAAAGTAGCCGTTGATCTCGTTGATCGTCTTGAACGCCTGGACCCGGTTGTCGATGCCCTTGAGGATGCGTTCGGCTGAGGCCATCAGGGCAGAGGCACGCTGGTTGCGTTTGGCTGTGAGCTGGACCTTGCGTGATTCAAAGGCATTGTACAGTTCTTCACGTTTGTCTGCCAGGGCCACGATAAAGTCTTCAAAGTCAGCAAAGCGGCCTTCCAGATTTTCCAGCGCGACCATGGTCTTGGACAGGTATTCGTCACACTTGTCCGGCGTGTCACACACGTCCAGCGTGTTGATCACGGACTGGTCAATGAGCTTGAGCTGGGAAGCAAACTCGGCCTGGCCCTCCACGCGACCGATCTCGTTGAGCTTATTTTTGAGTGCGGATTTGACCTGGTTGACCTTGGCGTACACCAGGGAGATGTTTTCAATAATGGTGATGGTCTGGGTGGCATCCTCGATCTTGAGGTTGCTGACAATGTCTGTGAGCATCTCCAGGTCTGACGCGGTGCGGCCCACCTCTTCCTGCAGGGCCCTGGCATCCGTGACCTTGGCCAGTTCCGGGACCTGCCGGTTCTGGGTCTCAATGGTTGAAATATAGGGGGTCAGGGCATCGGGTTCCAGGAGGAATTCCACGCATTTCTGAGAGAGCGTGTCTGTCTGCTCAGCCACCTGGGTGTCGATCAGGCCAATCTGAGTGATGTCTGCATAACGCAGGTCACGCAGGGACACGACCTCCCCGCGAAGCGCGCGCAACTGGCTGAGGTGTTCCACAAAGGGGGTAATGCTGTTAAACTCGCTCAGGTCAATGGCACGAAGGACCTCCGCCACCTGGGTCGTAACACGGTCGATTTCGGAACGCGTGTGGGCCTTGGTACGCTGGACCTTTTCGTATTCCTCAACCGCGGCGTCCGCAGCCTGTTTGATGGCCCCAAGCGGCTCATTGAGCTGGAACGTCTCTGGCGTGTTGATCCAGAAGTAGGTATCAACAATGTCCTCTGCCTTGCGCCCGATATCCAGGTACAGGTTGGCGTAGGTGTCTTCCTGGTCTATGAGGTTGAGTACTTCAGTACATTCTGCCATGCAGCGGACAATGTCCTTGTTGCCGATCTTGTGGAGATCGGATTCTGTCTGTACTGGAATGATGAAATCCGCGCCGTAGTAGGGCGTTTGCCAGATCTGGATCACGTGATGCTTTTTGGCCTCGTCGTCAGCCCGGAAGTAGCAGAGCTTGCCGTCCTGAAAGAATGAATAGCCGTTGCACACCACGGGCGTGGCGATCTTCTGTTCAATGAGGTTGTACGACAGGAGCACATACACGCCGCTTTCGCGGTTATAGAAGATGTAGAGATAATCCTCGCCATTCGGGCTGATCACGCGTTTTTCAAAGACCATGGCCCGCATGTCTGTCTCGAATTGCTTGAATGCCCCGGTGAGCAGGTAGTAGCCCTTGGGGAAGATCAGGCCATGACCTTCAGGCAGGAGCACGCATGCCTCCTGAATGGCGTCCAGGCGAAAGGCCTGTTGGACCTTTTCATTATACACAATGTACCGGAAGGTCTTTTCCTCATAAGGCCGGATCTTGAGCAGGATCACATTGCCCACGGTGGCAAAATAGATCTCCGCGTCACTGAGTGTCTGGTCCGCATTGTCCACAGGCTCGGAATAGATGCCTTCGCCGGTTTCCGTGTTGTCTTCGATCTTGATGGTGAGGTCGCCGCCCACGGTCTCCACAAACACGCGGTCATTAATGGAGATGTGCGGATAGCGGCCCTCGTGGAACATGTCCTGGGTGGTTCGCCGCCATTCAAACTCGTGCTGCGAAGGGAACCGGAACTCGTGATCACTGCGGTTGTCCAGGTATTCCAGACGATCGCCGCGTATCAGCCATTTGAAGGTCTTGACATCCTTGACGTCACGGCCCACACGGAACACCATGAACAGGTGGTGGCCGATCACTGCAAACTTGGTGAAGGTGGTGCGTTTGTAATATCTGTAGAGATTCTTGAAGTCTGCCAGAAACTGTGGGTTCTGGATGAGATCCAGGGGGCACGTGGAAAAACTATTTTCCTGCCACGCATACACGGCAAACACGTCTTCCAGCGTGGTCTCGTTGCGCAGGCCCACGAATACATTGTAGCCAAAGAGAAAAGCGTCCCCTATGGGCACCATGTCACGCGGTACGCAGTTATTGTCCGTGGAGATCCGCTCACTGGCCAGGAGCTTGTACTCTACAGCTCCAAACGCGTTCCTGCGTGCCGCATTGAGCTGATCAATACGCCCGCGCAGCGACTTGCTGTGGGTCTTCAACCGATTCTGAATGATCTCGTACGCACCACCGCGGAGCACGGGTTCATCGTCAGGCTGCTTCGGTTCATTTATTTCGTTGTCTGCCATCTATCCACCGCCGTTGGTATGAAGGTAGGAAGGTAAGAGGATAAGAAGGTTGGCGACATCCTGCCTTCTTCGATTCTTACCTTCCTCACTTCTTATCTTCTCAACCTCGCCTATTTCTTACCTTCCAGCCCCAGTGTGCTGGCCTTGACGTGGCCAATGCCGAGCTGCTTGACTTGATCGAGCATCGTGGCGAGCACGCCTTTGTCGTCGTCATCGGCCTTGGCCATGAGCTTGACCATGAGGGCTGAGATGGTGAGGTTTTTGAGGTCCTGGCTGGTCACGCCGAATCTGGACACGAACTGCTGAATCTTCTGGCGCGTGGCCTCTGCATCTTCACCCAGGAATGTGTCCTTGAGGTCTGTGAGCACGGCGCTGTTGTCCACCATGCGGTCCACGCTCTTGCCTGTGGTGATGGAATTGACAAGGCGTTCGAAGAATTGATTTTCGCCGCCCACAATGTCGATCTTGGCGGACTTGAGGGCCTCGCCCACCAGCTTGGACTGCTCTGCGGCAATGTCTTTGCGTACGTTGATTTCTGCCAGTTCGATCTGGATGTCCTTGTTGAGGTTGAGTTTGAATTCTTCGTGGTCTTTGCCCACGGCGTCGAAGATCTTCATGGCTTCGGCCTTGTCGCGGATACCATCAGCTTCCGCGTGGTACTTCATCTCCATGACCTTGGCCTCTGCAGTGCCTTCCTTTTCCAGGGCCACGGCCTTGAGTTCCGTGACTTCCGCTTCGGCTGTGCCTGTCACGGCCTGCTCCTTGACAGAGGCAGTGGCCAGGACCTTCTTGGCTTCCGCATTCTTCACGGCTGCCTCCTGGTTGGCCTGGGCCTCGATGATGACCTGTTCTGCGTAGAACTCCTGGGCCTTTTTGGCGGCTTCGGCCTTTTTGATGTCCTTGACCAGGGCCTGTTCTGCTTCTTCTTCGGCCTTGGTGATCTGAACCTTTTTACTACGGTCCGCACTGGCAAATTCGCGAACATCCTTGATGCGTTCTTCTTCTGTGGCCACCAGTTTTTCCACCATCACGCGATCCTTGATCACGGTTTGGAGTTCTTTCTTTTCGACTTCCACGACCTTGTCTCTTTCGACCTGGGCGATTGTGACCACACGCTCGCGTTCCGTGGCTTCCAGACCCCGGTCGCGTTCCACGCGTTCGGTCTCAACGGCGTCCGTGCGTTCCTTGTTACGCGCTGCCACGATGATCTGACGCTGCTTGTTCTCTTCTGCTACGGCCAGTTCCTCATCGGTGGTAATACGGGCCTTTTGTGCCTTTTCACGTTCTTCCTGCTGGACCTTCATGGTGTCGGCCTCTTCGCGTGCCTGGACACTGGCGATCTCGCGTTTCTGCTTTGCCTCAGCTTCTGCGAGTTGCTTATTCAGTTCCAGGATGGCCTCCTTGGCCTCCACGTTTTGCTGCGTGATGGTCTTGTCTTTTTCACGCTCACGTGCATTGGCCATTTCATACTGAGCTGCCGTCAGGACCGTAATCTTCTTGATACCCTCTGCATCCAGGATGTTGTCCGGGTTGAGCAGCTGCTTGTCCGTCTGCTCCAGGTAGTCAATGGCCGCGTCTTCCAGGATGTAGCCGCTGAGGTCCGTGCCAATGATCTGGAGGATCTGTTCGCGGAATCGCATGCGGTCCGTGTACAGTTCCGAGAAGTCAAACTGCTTGCCCACGGTCTTAAGGGCCTCTGAGAACTTGGCGTCGAACAGTTCCACCAAAGCATGTTGATCTGATGCTCTTTTACAGCCCAGAGCCTGCGCCACCTGGATCACGTCCTCGACAGTATTGTTCACGCGCACAAAAAAGGCCACCACTATGTCGGCCCTGAGGTTGTCCTTGCAGATCAAACCCTGCTGCGCGCGACGGTCGATCTCAATGCGTTTCACGGACACGTCCATGTATTCGGCCCTGTGCAGGATCGGAATCACCAACATGCCTGAGAAGCAGACCTTGGTGCCGCCCATGCCGTTCCGGATCAGGGCCTGACCTTGCAGCACTTTTCTGTAGCATTTGATAAGGACCATGAGGCCCAGCACGATCAAGCCTGCAATGATGGCTACGACTGTCATGACTTCTGTTGGCATAATACTCTCTCCTATTTAGGGGGGACTATAAAATAGATGTTGCTCTTCTGATCTCTCTCGACAATCACGGCCGGATCGTGTTCGTGGAACACGTGGTCGTGTTTGGAACGTACATTCAATCGAATGGGCGCGCCCTTGGTATGGACCTCCAACTGGCCCATCAGCTCTGCCGTGACCTGGGTTGTGACCACCAGGCCCTGGCTGCCAATCACCTTTCGGGGGGCATTAAAGTCCTTGTAAAACAGGGCATACAGGGGACGCAGAGGCAAAGCCACACACTTGACCACCAGACTGCTGATGGCCACATTGCAGATAAACACACCCAGGGCCTGGAGTATGTGTTGACCCGGGTTCAGGTAGTAGTTGCCCAGAATGGCAATGGCCCAGAGGCTCAGGATAAAGCAGCTCAGCAGGACCATGACCGGTATTTCACCCACATGGAACCAGTGGAGTATCCCCCATGCCATGCCTGGTCCCAGATCCACATCAGACCCTGCGTCAAGGTCCCCGTCCATTTCAGGCATGTCAAAATCGAACAGATCCGTGTCCAGTACGCCCACGATCACCACCAGCCAGTATATGACGATGGTGATGAGTAGCAGCGTAAAGACCACATTGATCGGAGAGAATGCCAGTTGCATCAACTCAACCATGATTCGATCCTCTGTTTGCCTTAATATCCACGCTCAATCTCTCAAAAACCCTGAAAAGGCCTCCGTCAAGACGCCATGCCTTATTCGACTGTATGCTAAGGCTGGACCAGAGACCCGTCAAGGATCAAGTTGGCACTATAGTTTTTACCTCACCAGACGCCAGACCCAGGAGTCATCCATCTGTTGTGCTTTGAACATCTTTAAGAGAGGACGGTTCTCTATCAGGATTATTCATTGAAACCGCAAAAAAAGAATACTTTGGCAAATTAAACACTTTGCCAAAGCGGGTCACAGTTCACGGTTCCAGGTTCACAGTTGACAGAATAAGCTAGTTTTATGGCAGGAAACCGTGAACCTTTTTAACCGTGAACCACACTTTTGCTTCCCATAGCTAAAGTGCTGCAGGTATTTCTTTAAAAATCCTGAGACAGGGTGTATAGTCTTGGCCATGAATGAGCAAGAAACGCCACACACAGAGCCTACAGGTGAGCAGTTGACCGAACTCCTGGCCCGCTTCTACAGGGAAGTGGACCAGCGTGCTCAAACCTTGATCGATATGAATGGGGATCGATTGCACTGCCAAAAGGGGTGCTACTCCTGCTGTGTGGACGACATCACCGTGTTTCAGGTCGAAGCTGACCATATTCTCAAGGCTCACGGTGAATTACTGGAAACTGACACACCCCATGATACAGGGGCCTGTGCCTTTCTGGATGGGGAAGGTGCCTGCCGCATCTATGAAAATCGTCCGTATGTGTGCCGGTCCCAGGGTTTGCCCTTGCGGTGGCTCGATGAAACACCGGACGGACGCGAAGTGGAGATGCGTGACATCTGTCCCCTCAACGATATCGAACAGGATCTGGAGATCCTGCCCAGCGACCAGTTCTGGATGATCGGCCCGTTCGAAGAGGTGCTGGCCAATATCCAGACTTACGTGGGCCAGGGAGACCTGACGCGTGTCAAGTTGAGGGATCTTTGGGATAGAACCGGTTCTTAGTGGTTGGTTGCTGGTTTCCGGAAGGCGGTGCCTATACGAAGCCAGGTATCAGCGATTTCCTGGTTGTGCATTGGCTTGAGGGACTGTACAATCCTATTCGAGATGTGACTCTTTTTTGACCGCGCCAGTTAATTTGGCCAGTATCCAAGCGACCTTGTTTTGTCTATTGGCAAAAAAATTCTACATGGGTTCAACATGAGAGGAAGCGGATATGACCGGGACTAGACTTATTGGATTTGCTTTTGGGCTATTGATACTGAGCACCACGGCTTTGGGGCAGAATATTTCTCCTGATGAAATCGAGAAGAAGGTTGCAGATTCGTACCAGGCTCTGGACACGTACAAGGCTGAAGGCACGATCACCTCGGACATCGGCTCAGGCGGTACTCAGCACAAGCTTGAGACTTCCTTTACAGTTCTCATGAAGAAGCCGAATCTTTATCGGATTACCTGGACACAGGCACACAAGTCCACGCCTGGTCTGGAGGCCCAATCTGGTGCTGTGTGGAGTGACGGCACGCAGCCCTATATGTATATGAGCGCGATGCACGCGTATTCCAAAATGTCCAGTGACGACATGGCCCTGGGCGCGGCCACAGGCATCTCTGGAGGGGCGGCCTTCACCGTGCCTTCGCTTTTTCTACCCGGCTTCATGGGACAGCCTCGACCGTTTTCCCTTTTGAGAGAACCCAGAGTTGAAACCGCTGAAAAAGTGGGAGACGAAGAATGCCATGTTCTGACAGGGTCCTCATCTATATCAAAAAAAGAGACCTATTGGATTTCTAAGAGCAGCCATCTGATCCGGAAATACGCGCGTTCCCTTGAAGCTCCGGAAGACGGCGGCCCAGTCATACCAGAACTGACAGATGAAATGCTAGAGCAGACGCTCACAGCCATGGGGCAGACCGTGACCCCAGAGGCCAAAGAGAACATGAAGCAGATACTGGAGAACTTAAAGACGACGCTCAAGACCACAAAGCTCCAGGGGACTTCCACCGAACTGCATGCGAAGGTCTCGTTTCCGAAACTCAGCAAGAGCGACTTCAAGTTTGCCCTGCCGGAAGGGACAGTGCTCGAAGATTCGCTGTTTGGGGGCATGCTCAAGGCAAACAAGACGGCATCTGACAGGGCCAAGGGTGCGCTTTAAAGGACAGGGAGTGTTTGATACCTGAACAAGACAATCTGTCTTGGGACTGGCGCCTTTGAGGCGGATGCCCTCCATGTGGGTATGGACGAGGTCTTCCTGATCGGGTCCGAGCATTCACCCTCCACTAAGGGCAAGGATCCGGCACCCATCTTGGCCAAGGCCATCAATGATCTGCACAGGCATCTGGTGAAGAGGCGGGGCGTGGACATGCTCATGTGGGGTGATCGACTGATTGACGGCCAGGTGTACAAATACGGCGACTGGGAATCTGCCAACAACGGCACAGCGCCAGCCATTGACCTGATTTCGAAAGACATCATCATCTGCGACTGGCACTATACCTTGCGAGAGAGCTATCCCTCAGTCAAGATGTTTGCAGACCAGGGATTTCGCGTGTGGCCCAGTGGGTGGAACAAGGTGGACGCGACCGAGGCACTCATCAGATACAGCCGTGACCTCAAACATCCCAATGTGCTGGGCCGCCTGTTCACCACGTGGAGTGGGCGCAAACAATGGCTCGAATGGCCGCCTGTGGTTGAAGGGCTCAAACTCCTGCGACAAGACAAAACTCCTTCATCACCATAGAGCCGGACGCAGTCCTGTCACAAAACGAGCCACTCGAAGCCAGATCGGATTCTTCGACAGGTTGCCAGGGGATGAATGTTTTTAGGAGCGTCTGTAAATGGTCAGGGGACACTTCTCGGATGGCATAGACACATCAGTCAGGGTTCCCAGACTACAGGAATGAACGGTCGGCAGGTCAGATTCTTCCCCTAATTTCCGTTTTTGTGAAACTTTCAGACACATATAATCGACTCTTAGAGTGAAGTCGAATGCCTGCCCTTGGCTGCAAAGCTCAATTTTGGACGAAACGGGGCACATCAAAGGCTGTTTTTTGGTATAATATTAGTCTTTAGGCGGTCAATTTGAAGAAGGTTCAATTGAGGTATGTGATGAAATCAGGGTTATTATCTGTGTTACTATGTGTTTTTTGCCTATTCACGCCTGCTTTTTCCCAGGATGTCCAGCAGGCGTTGGTGATCAATGAGGTCCATTATGATCCGGATGTGAAGACCGAACTCGTGGAGTTCATTGAGATCTTCAATCCAGGACCATCCAGGGTTTCCTTGAAGGATTGGCAGATCGCCGATGCAGTGGTTTATACCTTTCCAGATGTTGGTATTGAGCCAGACGCATACATGGTGGTGGCACAGACGCCTTCATTGGTCCGGAACAAGTGGCATAATTTGGCCGCTAACCAGGTGCTGGGGCCTTTTGAGGGAAAACTGAGCAATCAGGGGGAGCAGGTGACATTGATCGATCCGGACGGCATGGTGGTGGATCAGGTGGATTACCAACTTGGATTTCCCTGGCCTACCGTGGGCGTACCCCTGTCCGGGCCCGGTTCAGGTGCCTCCATTCAACTGGTCAATCCGGATCTGGACAATGATCTGGGGGGGGCATGGCGGTCTGAATCACCCACGCCCGGACAGAGCAACAGCAGGGTATACAGCCTCAATGCAGACCTCATGATTCGCCAGGTCAAACATACCCCCAACCAGCCTCTGGCAGACGAAGCAGTGGTGATCTCTGCCAAGATCACGGATCCGGACGGTTTCCTGCGCGTGTTCATGCAGTATCAGGTGGTCGAACCCGGACAATATGTGGGCCTGGACCAGATCGAGTATCAGTTGAACTGGGTCATGGTGGATATGCATGATGATGGTTTAAATGGTGATGAGCAGGCCGGAGACGGCACGTTTTCAGTGCTCCTGAATGCCGCGATCCAGAAGCACAGACGCCTGATTCGCTACCGCGTGGGTGCCATTGATACAGGGGGACAGTATTTGACAGTGCCGTATGACGATGATCCCTGCCCGAACTTTGCGTACTTTGTGTATAACGGCGTGCCCGCCTGGCAGGGGGCTGTCAGGCCCGGCCAGGATAGCCCTGTGGTTTATCATGAACACGTCATGAATTCGCTGCCCGTATATCATCTGATCAGCCGTCAGGAAGATGTGGAGGCGAGCACCTGGCGCGAGCGATACGGCGGAGACGAATACAAGTGGTGGGGTACTCTGATCTATGACGGAGAGGTGTACGACCACATTCGGTATCGTGCGCGCGGCGGTGTGTGGCGATATGCCATGGGCAAGAATATGTGGAAGTTTGACTTCAATCACGGCCATTCATTTCAGGCCAGAGATGATTACGGCAAGAAGTACAATACCACATGGAGCAAACTGAACCTGTCTGCCTGTATTCAGCAGGGTGACTATGGCAACCGGGGAGAACAGGGTATGTTTGAAGCGGCCTCCTTCAGGCTGTTCAATATGATGGGGGCGCCTGCGTCCAAGACCCACTGGCTGCAACTGCGTATCATTGACGAGACCGATGAAACCGGTGCCACCCAGTACGAAGGGGATTACTGGGGCCTGTACATGGCCATTGAACAGATGGACGGCCGTTTTCTGGATGAGCATAAACTGCCGGATGGCAACCTCTATAAAATCGAGGGCAGCGGTGTGCTGAATAATCAGGGACCTACGGCAGTGACCAATGGGTCTGATTTGAACAGGTTCATGTCACAATACAGAAATGCCAGCGAACAGTGGTGGCGAGACAATGTGAACCTGGAGTCCTACTATGGGTATCGCTGTGTGGTTGAGGGTGTGCACCAAGGCGATATCGGGTATGGCAAGAACTATTTCTTCTACCTGAATCCTGAGACCGGCTTGTGGAGTCAGTTGCCCTGGGATACGGACCTGACCTGGGCAGAGACCATGTATGGCAATGGCCAGGAGCCATTTATCAGTCAGGGAAGAATCTTCAACCAGGAAAACCTGGACATCGAGTACAAAAACCGGATGCGTGAATTTCTGGACCTGCTCTACAACCAGGACCAGATGGGCCAGATGATCGAGGAACTGGCTGCCGTGATTCACGATCCCCATGGCGGGCTGTCGCCTGTGGATGCGGATCGGGCCATGTGGGATTACAATCCAGTGATGAAGTCCAGTTATGTGAACGGCAGCAAAGCCGGGCAAGGGCGTTTTTACCAGGCTGCTGCAACCCAGGATTTTCCTGGCATGATCCAGCTCATGAAGGATTATGTGGAGTATTGCACAAACAACCGGAGAAACTGGATGGGTATGGGTGGCGCCAGCATGACAGACGTTGCCCAGGACAATGCCATCCCTGATACGCCAGTGATCCGCTATGCGGGCGAGTCCGACTATGCGTCCAACGACCTTTTCTTTGAGGTGTCTCCCTTCAGCGATCCCAAGGGTCAGGCGTCCTTTGCTGCACTTCAATGGCGCATGGCTGAGGTGGAACCCTTCAGTCATCCTGGTCCGGCTGCGCAGGGTCCGGATTCGACCAGCCCCGGTCATACCCTGATTGATGCACAGGAGATCTGGAAATATTACAGGGGAGAAAACGCGCCCTCCGGATCCGAGACCCTGTGGCGTGTCCCCGGGTACGATGATGCTTCATGGGATGTCGGCCAGGGACCCATCGGCTACGGTGAGGCCTTTGTACAAACCGTGCTGGACGACATGCGATACAATTACACCACCGTGTATCTGCGCAAGGCCTTTACTGTGGACACGGACGCGCCCATTGAGACCCTGACACTGGAGGTGCGATTTGACGACGCCATCGCCGTCTGGCTCAATGGCACACTGGTGGTCCTGAACAATGTGGCTGAAAGCGCCCTGGCCTACAATGCCGTGGCCAATGGCAACAATGAAGTCACTGATTTTACCCCGGTTGATCTGACTCCGTTTAGAGACCTTCTTGTTCAGGGCACCAATGTGCTGGCAGTACATCTGGTCAATCTGTCATTGACCACCAGCAGCGACTGCTTCTTTGACGCCCGCCTGACCCTGACCGAGGGCGTGGACGATCATTCAACAGACCCTGCATCAGGGCCTCAAACCTCCGTGATTGTGACTGGGAGACGCGGCCACTACGAGATTGATCCAGTCTGGCAGACCGATGACATCACGTCCTTTGTGGGTCGCATTCAGATACCGTCCTCCGAGGTCACACCCCATGCCACGTATCGTGTCCGCTGTCGCATGAAGGACGACACCGGACGCTGGTCTCACTGGTCAGCGCCCGAGCAATTTATGGTGACAGATTCTGTGGCCACGTCCATGCACAGTCAATTGAGAATTACAGAGATCATGTTTAACCCACGCGATCCTGGCATTGGATCGCCTTATAACAACGATGACTATGAATTCATTGAAGTCACCAATATCGGGTCACAGGTTCTGGATCTCTCTTCCGTGACGTTTACGCAGGGTATTGACTTTGACTTTATCGAATCAGCCATCACGTCTCTCTCCCCGGGTGACTCCCTGCTGATCGTCGAAAATGTCGATGCCTTTGTGGAGCGATATGGCACGAGCCTCCAACCCCAGATTGCCGGCGAATTCAAAGGCAAGTTGAGCAATGGTGGGGAGACCCTGCAGGTCGCAGACATGTGGCAGGGCGTGATTCTGGATTTCACCTATGACGACAAATGGTATTCAGGCACAGACGGTGATGGCTTATCCCTGGAATTGGTCAACGAGGATCTGGGCGCACTCGGACAGGCCGCTGCCTGGCGAGCCAGTCAGGTCCAGGACGGCACACCGGGCAGTCGTTAATTCACCAACATGCCGCAACCAGATTTTGCCCAGTGAGGCATAACCCGTTGACAAGCTGTCTCTCTTGTTGGGCAGTTCTCCGTTGTCTTGGAGATTCAACCTGGAACCAAAAGCTGCGTGAAAACCTGCCGTTTCATGTCTCATCAAAGGCCGCCCCCCGGCTCCGGGCCGACACGAGGGGCGGGGTATGGGGGAATGTCGGGAGGCGATCACCTTGAAAAACACTTGCAGAAACTCAGTTTCACTGTTACGCTTTAGGTCTTTTATCGAAAGTCAAATTGTAGGTAATGAGTGATTGGGTCTTTAGTTTACGGGAATTTTCAATGAGTGGAACAAAACTGGACAAAGCAAAATTAGACAGATTGTGTATTGACACGATTCGTTTTCTGGCAGCAGAGGGCGTTCAAAAGGCCAAGTCCGGACATCCGGGTATGCCTATTGGTATGGCGCCGACCGCGTATGTGCTGTTCAAGAACATCATGAAACACAATCCGGCCAATCCCAGGTGGATCAATCGAGACCGCTTTATCCTGTCCGGCGGCCATGGGAGTATGCTGCTCTATTCCATGCTATATCTGTGCGGATATGACTGGGCGCTGGAGGATCTCAAGAATTTCCGTCAGTTGAAAAGTAAGACTGCGGGCCATCCTGAATTTGATCTGGACCTGGGCATTGAAGTCACCACCGGTCCTTTGGGCCAGGGATTTTCCAATGGCGTGGGTATGGCCATTGCTCAGAAGTATCTGGCCAGCCAGTTCAACAGGGATGGCTTCCCCATCTTTGACTACAACATTTATGCGCTTTGCGGTGACGGTGACCTTCAAGAGGGCATTTCTTCTGAAGCGGCCTCTCTGGCAGGGCACCTCGGCCTGGACAATCTGGTGGTGGTGTACGATGACAACCGCATCACCATTGATGGTGACACCAGTCTTTCCTTTACGGAAGATGTGGCCAAACGTTTTGAAGCCTATCACTGGAATGTCATTGTCATGAATGGAGACGGCACAGAGATTGACGCCATTCAAGCGGCGATTGAAAGCGGAACCGCTCAGACCGGCAAGCCCACCTTGATCAAACTCAAGGGCCACATTGCCTATGGCGCTCCCAATAAACAGGATACCCATGGGGCTCATGGTTCACCCTTGGGTGATGATGAGATCCGTTTGATGAAAGAAAGCTTTGGATGGGACCCCAACACCAGTTTTTACGTGCCGGATGAAGTCAAGGCTCACATGGGCGACTGTGTGACACAGGGCAAGGCCACTCAGGCCGAGTGGGAGGCCATGTTCGCTGAGTATACCAACACCTACCCTGATCTGGCCAGGCAGATTACAGAGGCCCAGGCCGGTAAATTACCGGTGAATCTGGATGATGTGCTGCCCACCTTTGAACCAGGGACGTCTCTGGCCACGCGATCAGCCTCAGGCACAATACTGGCTGCAGTGATGCCGCATCTTCCGCTGATATTGGGTGGTTCCGCGGACCTGACCCCATCCAACAACACCTGGTTTGAAGGGGCCAAGGATTTCCAGAAGGGCAGTTTTGACGGCCGGTACATCCGGTTCGGTATACGCGAACATGCCATGGGCGCTATTTTGAATGCGATCTCAGTGAGCGGACTGGTGAGGGCCTACGGCGGTACGTTCATGGTGTTCAGTGATTATATGCGGGGTGCCATTCGCGTGGCCGCCATTTCCAAATACCCCAGTATCTTTGTGCTGACACATGACAGTATTGGCGTGGGCGAGGATGGCCCGACCCATCAGCCTGTGGAGCACATTGCGGCATTGCGAGCGATCCCCAATCTGTTGACCTTCCGCCCTGCAGATGCCAATGAAACCGTGCAGATGTGGAAGTACGTGCTGGAACATACAGATGGCCCTGTGGCCCTGTGTCTGACGCGTCAGAATCTGCCGACCCTGGATCAAGCCAAATACGGCTCAGCCAAGGGCCTGACCAAGGGCGCGTATGTGCTGGTCAAGGCCGATAAACCGGATGTGATACTCCTGGCCACCGGATCAGAGGTCGAGCTGGCATTGAAGGCCGCTGAGACCCTGGCCACGGACGATATCAAGGCTCAGGTGGTGAGTATGCCATGTTGGGAATTGTTCGAACAGCAAGGCCAGGCCTACAAGGATAAGGTCCTTCCGCCTTCCTGTAAGGCCAGAGTGGGTGTGGAGGCTCAGGTCGAACTGGGTTGGCACAAGTATATCGGAGATAATGGCCTCTTTATTGGCATGTCGGGCTTTGGGATCTCTGGACCCCAGGCCCAGGTCTTTGATGCCTTTGGTATTACCGCTGACGCTGTGGTCAAGGCGGCCAAGAGTCTGGTGGGGTAACGCTTTTACGAAGCGTGGTTTATCAAGTAATGTGAGGCAGGCCGTTTTGGGGCCTGCCTTTTTTTGTGTCCATGGTTTGATTCTCTCGCAATGTTTGCAGGATCATGCATTGTTTGGCATACTTTATAGAATGTGGACTCCTTTGAATCAGAGAGTCCCGTTCGTATGTAAGGCGGAATAGTGTACTCGAATTCATTCAAGTCCGGGGGAAAGCGTGAATCACAAAGTCTTCATGAATTGCGACGATTTTATCACGGACGCAGAGTTGCTCAGCCAAAAGGTGAGGGAGCTGGACCTTGCCAAGACGGAGTTTCTGTCGGGTATCAGCCAAGCGGTGCACTCCACCATGAATGGTGTCATAGGCATGCTCGACATCGTTTTGGATGAGACGGTCTCTGATAAAATAAAAGACTGCCTGTACACGGCCAGATCTTCAGCCAATGGTCTGGTCTCTATGATGCACGATATTGTGGATATCTCGGGCATTGAGACAGGAGAGATTCAGGTGGAACGTAGTCACTGCTTGCTCAGTGACGTGCTGCTCGATATAGAGAGCGTGATGGACTCTCATATCCTCGAAGCCTGTAGTGCCTTTGAGATGACACTCGTTGGGCCTGTTCCTGAAACCCTGTATACAGACCCGGTTCGACTCAGACAATGTCTGTTTGACATTCTCAACAGCACTGCCAGAAAGTTGAAGAGCGATAAAGTCACATTGGTTGTTTCTTCTGAACTGGGCACAGAGGAGTCGTGGCTCCATTTTGAGGTGACCAACCACTGCTACCACCGTCGTAGTGATGACGCGGACGCATATCACCGCCTGTGTCAGGACTATCGAACGCGCCTTGAGGCAATTGTGAACCAGGAAGACCTCATATATGACAGGCCAAGCAGTGTGGATTTGGGTCTTATGGTTGCCCGTCAACTCAGTGAGTTATTGGGAGGACGGCTGTCTTTCAAGAGTGAGGTGAACAGGTCTTTAGGTTTGTCTTTGGCCATTCCTTTTGGCCTCGGCAGCCATCCTGTGAAAATGATTACCGAACTGAGCCGAGGGAAGCCCGGCTCCCAGGTTCTCCGTAAAAACCGGACGATCTCGTTTCAGGGAAATGTGCTGCTGGCTGATGATGATTTAATCGACCAGCGTTTGATTGCCACGATATTAAGAAAATTCGGTCTGAATGTAACGGTGGTCAATGGTGGGTTTGAAGCCTTGAAACAGGGACGCATGGGCAATTACGATATCATGATCCTGGACATGATAATGCCGGATATGAATGGCAGTGAAGTCGCCTGCCGACTCAGGGGACAGGGCCTCGATATTCCGATCGTGACCGTCACGGGCAGCACCCGGAAGCTGGATATTGACGCGTGCCTGTCTTCCGGCTCCAACGAACATCTGGCCAAGCCAGTGGACGCGGAACCCCTGGCACGTGTGCTGGCAAAGTATCTCGCATCCAATGATCTGGCAGACCCTATATCAGTGCCATCCGACGCAGAACCGTGTACTTTGGCAGGGACACCTCAAGGCGGATAAACTGTGAATTGTTGGCCACATCCACGACCTTGCCATACTGATCGATCAAGGGATCAGGCAAGGTCAGTGCCGACAGATTACCATCAGGTGTGAGCACTTCCAGTGTGTCGCCCGGTTGCATGGTATTGCGAACCTCCACAAGGCATCGCCCCTGGTCGTCACAATCACAGACATTGCCCACAAATCTGGCCGTACCCTTTGAACCGCTGCGTTCCAGGCTGTAGTCGTCCGGTGTAATGCATCCCTTCATAAAGCCTGTGGAGTAGCCACGATTCGGAATTCGCGCCAGCAGCGTACCCGCGTCTTCTCTTGAGAATTCACGGCCGTCAATCACCTGTCTGTAAAAGGCCACGGTGCTGGCAATGTAGTGAATGGACTTCATGCGTCCTTCAATTTTAAAGCTCTGCACGCCAGCCCGGGCCATGGCCGGGATAAACTCGTACAGGGCAAGATCCTTGTTGTGAAACAGATACAATCCCCGATCATCTTCAAACACAGGCATGTATTCACCAGGTCGCTTCTCCTCCATCAAGGTGTAGCTCCACCGGCAGGGATGCTTGCATTCCCCGTGATTCGCACGGAAGCCTGTGAGATAGTCACTGATGGCACAGCGTCCCGAATAGGAGAAGCACACAGCGCCGTGCACAAAGACTTCCGTGTCGATCACACCTGCCACCTGGGCCTGTATGGCCTCAATGCGCTGCAGGGATAATTCCCGGGCCAGATTTACACGTGTGGCGCCCAGCGATGCATACGCCAGGGCGGCCTGGGCACTGACCGTGTTGGCCTGGGTGCTGATATGTATCGCTGCCTTGAGTCCCATGTTGGCCACCATGGTCAGCACACCCAGATCGGCCACGATCAGGGCGTCTACTCCCATGTCATCCAGGGCACCGGCAGTGGCTTGAACCTGATCATACTCTTCTGAAAAGGGGTAGATATTGAGCGTGACATAGCCCTTGCGATCCTGTTCATGCAGATAGGCCAGCCCCTGGGCCGCCTCGTCCAGGGTCAAGTTGCCTGCAAAGCTCCGCAGGGAGCCGAACTCCGTGCCAAAATACACGGCGTCCGCGCCATAGGCCACGGCCCACTTGAGTTTTTCCAGGGTACCTGCTGGGGCAAGGAGTTCGGGTTTTGTCATGAGATCATGTCCAGTGCAATGCGGGCCACTGTGTCAGCCGTGTTTTGCCGGGCCAGAGGTTGTGTGATGCTGATCAGGTCGCGGCTGGTCTGTGCCAGTTGTACGGGATCTTGAATCAGGGCCAGTGACCTGTCCACAATCGGGTCAATACTCGTAAAGTACGGCATGAATTCTGGCACCAGTTCTCGATTTGCGAGAATATTGACAAGAGACATGTGTCGTGTCTTGATCATCCAACGTGCCACCAGGTGCCAACCCAGGCGACTGGCCTGATACATCACACACATGGGGCATCCTGCTGTGGCCACCTCCACAGTGGCACTGCCGCTTGCCACCAGACAGAAATCCATGCGCATGGCAGTCTCTCTGACTGAGTCCACTGTATACTCGCATGCGAATCCAGGTATCTCACTGGCTGCGAGTGTTTGCCGTCTGTCTTCGTCTGCTGCCACCACCGTAAATGTTGCCTGCGGAAGTTTTTCAGTTATCCTGAGTGCTATCTCTTGCATAGGCTGCCACAGAGTCTGGATCTCAGCAGAGCGTGATCCAGGCATCAAGGCAATCCTGACTTGATTGGGATCAAAGTCTGCGTAGTCTCTGATGCGGGGCGTGAGATCCTGTGTCACGCCATCCAGCAACGGATTGGACACAAACACAGCATCCATACCTCGTTCCTTGAACCAGGCCTCTTCAAACGGCAGAATGCAGCACAGCTTGTCACAACATCGCTTGAGCTTGTGTATGCGCCATGCAGCCCAGGCCCACAGTTGAGGTGCCACATAGAATAGGGTCTGGATGCCTGCCTTTTTTGCAGCCTTGGCCACATGGAAGTTGAATGAGGGTGAATCACACACAATCACCAGGTCCACTGACTCCTCTCGAAACAGGGTCTTGATGCGTTTCAGAACCTTCCAGAAATACGCCACTTCCTTGAACGCATTGTGCAGCATACTGGCCTTGGCAGACGTATTCTCAAGAAGCTGACATCCTGCGGCAGCCATCTTGGGCCCGCCAATGCCCACAAACTGGATGGACGTATCCAGTCTCCGGCATGCCTTGATCAGATTGGCGCAGTGTCGTTCTCCACTCGGCTCAGCTGCACTCACAAAGATTCGAATCGGATTTTTTGTCTCAGTCATACTGTCCTTGGGAAAGAGGCTCATATTAAAGGGGCTATTGTACATGGTTTCTGCAAAAAAGCAACTCATGGAAACGTAGAAGCTACCAGGGGTAGCAGCATGCTTTGAGATCGGATTCCAGCATGCCAGCAGCAGTACAGAGGCATGGAACATGCACTGATGTTGATTGTCGGTGCTGCACGGTTTATATGCAGACACGACCTGAGACGGCATTGTCGCCTCAGGTCGTGTCAATTGAAGCCAAAAGCCCTGCTGCAAAGCCATACGCAGGTCTAGTGGCATGCTGCTGTCATGTTCACTGTCAACCCGGCACCCCTGGCATTGGCCTGCACGACAAGGCAAAAATGCCCGCTATCCGAGTCGTGTCACGCGATTGGTGTCTGGCCGGGCCAAGCGATACCGTTATTGACCAGCCCCTCTTTGTCCGCCTCTTTGTCCGCCTCGGGCGCCGAATCCTTGACCGCTGGCCCGGCCAATCAGCCTCTGGATAAGCTGACTTGTGTTTGTGGCCTGCTCTGTGGTGGCCGCTTCCTGCATTGACTTCAGTTCAGTGGTGCTGACGATGACATACTGCACGCCTTCTTCCTCAGGCGCCCTGCGTCCCTGGAGTTTGTAAACATCGGCCAAGATGGATTGGAATACCTTCTGCTGCGCCTCGCGAGCCGCGGTCATCTGTTCTCTGAATGCGGTTCTCTCTGTCTCAGACATGTCAGCAAATCCGCCTGCAGCCCGTGGTCTCTGGCGTGCCTCTTTGAGTTTCGCAAGCTGAGCTTCAATTGATTCGATTGCTTTGATGCGGTCCTCCTGGGTCAAACGAGGTCCTCTGGCGCCTCTTTGTTGTGGCTGGCCCAATGCAGAAAAGACCACTGTCAGAACCATTGAAACAGCAACCATTGAAATAAGATACCTCTTCATAATACTGACCTCCAAATAAAGTTGAACCTTGAATCTCTGCCAGCTCCCACTCCAAGGGCAGGATTGAACTGGTGAAAGCTATTGTAGAACCAAAAGGTAGGCTATGGTTTTAAAATCTTGGAAAATGAGCAAAAATAATGAGTGGTCAAATCTGTGGATGGATGAAGGCTTCGGAGTTGAATGCCCAAAGCGCCTCAGCCTTCCTCCCAGGTGCCTCCTCGAGCCGGGACCGGGTGAACGATTACTGGGTACACCAGGGGCGGGCAGACCGCGAACTCGGTCATTTGAAGCCCTGTGTAGCGAGGGCATTGACGATCGGATGGACGCATGATTTGAACCCTCCACATTACAGACGCCTCTTGACGGGTGGAGGCAAAGGCATGATGATACTCACGCTTGCGACCCCCTATTAGGGGTAAATCCAGGCCATGGCCTCTTGGCTTGGTGGCTCATTGATTTGAATGGGAAATCCAAAATGACCACAAGAAACGCTCGTTTCGTGTGGGCTGGTTCTTTCATGGGTTCCTTTTGTCGTGAGGCATGTGCGTCTGGGCGCCCGGCACCGACCCTGCAGACGTCACGGAATCCATGGTCATTCTTAAGATTTTTGTCAACCGACCCTCGGAATTACGGGAGATAGCGAGTATGATTTCTAGGGTCCGGCAATGCTCGAGGTGCATTGAGCTTATGTGCGGACAGTCGTGATGCAGGGTGACCCTATGAACGAAGGAGTGGCCATGGTGATGTGGAACTGTCGATGTCTTATTTGTTTGATGTGCATGTGGGGCACCCTGTGCATGGGGGCCGAGACTGCCCTGCAGACGCCGCCCATACCCGCGGTTCGCCTGCTTGACGGCCAGGCCATGGCCGCGGTCAAGGCCCGGATTCAAGGAGGTGCGGCCGATCTGCAGCCGGCACTGAACCGCCTGTGCACCGAGGCGGATGCTGCGCTCAATCAGGGTCCCGTGTCTGTCATGGACAAGCAGGCCGTGCCGCCCAGCGGTGACAGGCACGACTATATGAGCATGGGGCCGTACTGGTGGCCCAATCCGGACACCGTAGACGGCCTGCCCTATATTCGAAGAGACGGCCATGCCAATCCTGAGCGAGAGCAGTTCGATTATGTCCCCCTGGGAACCCTGACAGATTCCGTGCATGTGTTGTCTTTGGCCTATTATTTGACGGACAAGCAAGTCTATGCTGCACATGCAGCCACGATGATCCGGACCTGGTTCCTCGACGAAGCCACGCGCATGAATCCGAACCTCACCTTTGGGCAGCACATCCCAGGCATCACAGAGGGACGCGGGATCGGCCTCATCGAAACGCGCAGATTCGTGGATATTCTCGAGGACGTGTCACTCCTGGCCGGATCCAACGCGTGGCAGGCTGCAGATGCGCGGGCCTTGAAGCAGTGGTTCAGCGACTTCCTGACCTGGATGCTGGAAAGCAAGAATGGCCAGGACGAGGCAGCCACAAAAAACAATCACGGGTCATGGTACGATGTGCAGGTGGCCTACTATGCGTTGTTCACGGGTCGTGACTCAATCGCACAAGACGTACTGGGCCGGTTCGCTGAAAAACGTCTGGCCCGACACATAGAACCGGACGGCAGCCAGCCGTATGAACTGGACCGGACAAAGTCGTATGGATACAGCGTGTTCAATCTCGAAGCTCTGTTCGCAGGGGCGACATTGGCCCGGGACCTGGGTATTGACCTGTGGCACTGGTCTGACCAGGAACACGGTAGTCTTCAGAAAGCTCTGGATTATTTGATGCCTCATACATTTTCCGGCAAGCCATGGCCCCACACGCAAATCGTGAATATCGCAGCATACAGGGAACGACTGTTGAGACTCCTGTCCCAGGCAGCGATCGTGTATCCGGATACAGGGTATGAAAGATTCCTTAACGAGCCTGGTGAATCGTTGCAGGATACCTTGATGCCATGGATGACTGGAATTCTGCATGTAGAAACACGCGATCTGAAGTCCTGCATCGGCCCTGCCAAAAAGAAGGGCGGTTTTACCATGGACGGGTATATCCATACCAATGACGGGGGCGAGGCCATTGCCCTGTTCACCGCCTGCCTGCCCCTTGAAGGCCTGACACGCGTGGTGGCCCAACCCGTGGGCCACTATTATCCCGGAAATTGAAACGGAAGGGAGTGCAAGTGATAATGCGACCGACCATGACGATGTGTGTAAACACGGTTTTTCTTGCCCTGGTCTTTGTGGTAGGTGCAGCGCAGGCCCTGGCCAAAGGCCATCCGGTTGCGGTAGACTATGACAAACTGATTGCACGGTCAGATCTACATGACAACGGGCCTGCGGAACGCAGCGAAGCGGGCCTCCCGATCGGCAACGGTCGCATGGGCAGTCTGCTCTGGACTGTGCCCACGGCCCTGCGCATGCAGATCAACCGGGTAGATGTATTCGGCAATAATAAGAATACCAACAGCTTTCCTCAAAGATACTCGGATTACTGCGGCGGTTGTGCATTCGTGGATGTGAGTGTGCCCGGTTATGGGGATGCGATCTTTCCCGAAGAGGGTACCCGACAGCACCTTTCGTGCATAGATGGTCTGGCCACCATTCAGGGCCTGGGCGTACGCGTGCGTGCCCTGGCATGGATGGACCAGGATGTGATGGCCCTGGAGGTGACAGATGAACGCTCGCATCCCGATTCCATCAGCATCGACCTGCGCATGCTGCGTTTTGCCTGGACCCGGGCTGCACGCACCTCGCGCGAGCCGCTTGTATCTGTGGTTCGAACGTTGAGCCAGACCGCAACCTCGCGACTCGAAGCCAAAGGGGACAGCCTGGTCCTGACTCAGCGTTTTGAAGAGGATGTGTATTTTTGCAGTTCCGCGGTGGCTGTGGAGGTCATAGGCCGTGACACACAGATTCGGCAGACCCGTGACGATGAGATGAGCCTGGTGGTGGCACCTGGACAGGGCACCTTTACGGTCCTGATCTCCAGTGCAGCCACCTTCAACCCGGACGAGGACGTCACACGCACCGCAATCGGACTGTTGGGTCACGCTGCGCAGAGACAATTTACCGGTCTGCATGAAGCGAATAAAGCCTGGTGGAAGGCGTTCTGGAGCAAGGGATTCATCTCTCTGCACAGTGAAGACGGCATCGCAGACACGATCGCACAGAACTATCTGTATTACCTGTATATCATGGCCTCTTCGTCTCGCGGTTCGTATCCTGCCAAGTTCAACGGCATGATCTGGATCACAGGGGGAGACGAGCGCCAGTGGGGCAGCCAGTACTGGGGGGCAAACCAGAGCTGCCTGTACAATGCCCTGTTTGCCGCGAATCGTCTGGATCTCCTGGACCCCATGTTCGACATGTACACCGGAATGATGACATCCTGTTCAAAGGCTGCACAACAGCAGTGGGGCAGTCAGGGCATCTTTCTGCCCGAGACCTTTGCGTTCGACGGACTGGAGGAAATGCCCAGCGACATCGCGGCCGAGATGCAGGATCTCTATTTGATGCGCCAGCCCTGGGCACAGGCGTCAGTGCGATTCCGCGAGTTTGCCGCCAACAAACAGCCCCACTCGAGCCGGTGGAACTGGATCAGCGGGGGACAGTGGGTCAACGGCCGCTGGCAGCCCACAGAACGCGCAGAAGCGCCCTTTGGGGCAGTGACACACATCTTCTCACGCGGGGCCAAGATCGCGTACCAGTTCTGGATGCAGTACGAGTACACACTGGACAGGACCTGGCTTGCAGAGCGGGCCTACCCCATGATCAAGGGCGTGGCAGAATTCTATCGCAACCTGCCCAATGTCAGGCAGGGCCAGGACGGCAAGATCCACATCTACAGTGTGAACAGCAACGAATCCGTGCGTGACGGTATGGACACGGACGAGGAGATCGCTGCCATGCAGGGGATCTTCCCTGTGGCGATCGGGGCTTCCGAAATCCTCGGCGTGGATACCGAACTGCGCAACACGTGGCAGGACTTTCTCGGTCATCTGGCACCTCTGGCGCAAAGCGATGCGTCGGCGACCGGGACCGACCCGCACTGGGTCCGAGCTGCGAACACTGCAGGGGGACGCGGGGCAGGGCGACCGGACGGCAACACCATGCCCATGTGGTTCTTTGACCTGTGTACACTTGAGAATCCGGACAACGACACCCTGCAACTGGCCAACAACACGCTGGACGGCTACAGGCAGAGCAATATCGGTGTACTCTCGAAGATCGGTGTCACGGCTGCCATGATGGGCCGTGCAGACTGGGTAAAGATGCTCCTGCCGGATCAACTCCTGAATCCTGATCGTGCACCGATCATGGCCAATCGTATGGACCAGAGAGAGGGACGCCAAACCACCAGTGCCCAACGTCTCGGTCGCGTGGCAGATGCACTGCACAATGCCCTGCTGCAGAGCGTGCCCCCTGGGCCTGCGCAGAACCCGGTGATTCGTGTGTATCCTGCATGGCCAAAGCAATGGGATGCCGCGTACACATTGCTGGCGCGAGGCGCCTTTCTGGTGAGTTCGTCCATGACAGGGGGACAGATCGAGTTCGTGCAGATCCAGTCGCAAAAGGGTGGCGAGTGCCGCCTGCGTAATCCCTGGCCGGACAGGACGGTGACATTGCATCGCAACGGGGACAGGGGCGAAGACCTGTCCGGCTCGCTGTTGACATTTTCGACCTCAGTGGACGAGACTATTGTGGTGGCGATCAAGGGAGTGACACCTTCACTGAAGCAGATATGAGGAGTGTATCATACTGAAACTAAAGCCATCAGTCACCTGCAAAATATTGGAGGTTAACATGAATCAAAAGACATCACGAATAAAACTAATCTGTTGGGCCATGGCGGGTGCGATTCTCCTGGGGCATGCCTTGTACGCTGCTGAATCCGGGGTCTCTTCTCCGGACGGGCGCATCACGGCCGCGCTGGTCTTTGACGAGACTGCTGGTGCAGTCACTTACAGTGTCAAGAGCGGTTGGGTGACTATCATTGAATCCAGCCCCATGGGCATGATCACGGACATGGCTGATTTTACACATGGGATGTCTCTGAAGTCTGTCACCACTGAGAACGTCGATGAAACATATCAATTGCCTGTGGGCAAGCGATCGACCTATGTGAACCGGGCCAATGAATTGGCCTTGCTTCTGGGCAAAAACGGGACGGACATGCGCTTTCGTTTTCGCGTGTACAATGACGGCATTGCCTTCAGTTATGCAGTGAATGGTACAGGCCCCATTGCCATTTCCGGTGAGACCAGTGCGTTCAGACTGCCTGCCACAGGCCCTGTGACCTATTGGGGACAGAACCATCCCAACAACTATGGGTATGAAACCATGCTGGGACGCATTAATGGAAACCGCATGTCCATTCCGGTTCTGGCTGAACTGGAAGACCAGGATCACTTTGTGTTCCTGGCCCAGGCCGCGTCCTACGGCACTTATATTATTCCCAATTTCAAACGGGACGGCCGCCAATTCAATGTCAGTTTTCCCATGGACCAGGATGGGCCTGTCAAGACGACATTGCCGTTTCAGTCTCCGTGGCGTGTGGCGATCCTCTCACCGAAGAATCCTGGAAAGATCGTGGAATCTGTGATGCTGGAAAATCTCAATCCGCCCACAGAGCCTGACCTGATCAACGCCGACTGGCTCAAGGCAGGCCGTGCCAGTTGGGACTACCTGGCCGGTGACAGGGACAATCCCCAGGTGTGGATCGATTTCGTGGCAGACATGGGCTGGGAATATCACCTGGTGGATGCACGCTTTGAAAATCGGTTCGATGTGCCTGCAGCCACCAAGTATGCACGTGAAAAGGGAGTCGAAATCATCGGGTGGGGGTACACACCGGATTTAAATACACGGGAAAAGGCCGAGCAGGTCCTGACGCACTACAAGCAATGGGGACTCAGGGGGGCCAAGCTCGATTTCTTTGATCACCATCCGTTTGTGGAGAACAAGCGCACCAATGACTTTGAAGACACCCAGGCCAGCCTGCAGATGCGCGACACTTTCATGGAGATTGCTGCGAAGCTGCATCTTGTCCTGGAGTTTCATGGCTGCACGCTGCCCACAGGCGAGCGTCGCAGGTATCCCAACTTCATCACCGCCGAGGGTATTGCAGGCATGGAAAAACGAAATCCAAAGGCGTCCAATGAGATGACCATTCCGTACGTGCGCAACATCATGGGACCTGCCAGCTTCACGGTGGTCAATTTCAGTCGCTCTTTGGGGTCCCTGGCCTATCAGATGGGGCAGTCTGTGGTGTATGAAGCAGGTATCCAGATCTATGCGGAGCGACATGACCGGCTGCGCGCCTTTGCCGGCGTAGACTTTTTGAAGAAACTCCCTGCGGCCTGGGATGACATTCATTTTGTAGACGGGTATCCTGAAAGTCACGCCATCTTTGCACGGCGCAAGGGCAATGACTGGTTTGTGGGCGGCATCACGGATCAGGCCAGAGACGCACGTGTGCCGCTGGATTTTCTCAAGCCGAATACCACCTATCAGGCCAAGATCTACAAAGACGGGGCCGCAAAGGCAGACCTCGTGATCGAAGACAAGACCGTGACGAGAGAGGACATCTTGGCCTTGCCCATGCTGCAAAATGGCGGTTTTGCAGTGTATCTGAAACCGGTTCAATAGAGTAAGATGATACAAACACTGTCACCTTGACAAGGAGATCGATCTATGAGTTCGACAAATGTGAATCACACAGGCCGGCATGCGGCACAGTGGATTCTTGTACTGGCCGTGATTGCCGGGATTTCTGCATACGGCCAGGCACCGGTTCAGAGTGCCTCATCCTCGAAGAACAAGGCCGACCGTGAGGCCTGGTTTATGGACCAGGGTCTCGGCCTGTTTATCCATTGGAGCGTGGATTCCCAGTTGGGGTCCGTGATCAGCCACTCCATGGTAGGGGCGTCTCAGGCGTATCTGGATCGATTCGTGAACGAGCTGCCCAAGACCTTCTGCCCGGATCAGTTCAATCCCGAACAGTGGGCACGTCTGGCCAGAATCGCGGGCGTGAAGTATGTGGTCTTTACCACCAAGCATCACAGCGGCTTCTGCATGTTCGACACGGAGACCACGCCCTTCAATGTGATGAATACGCCGTATGCGAGGGACATCACGCGACAGATCGTGAATGCCTTTCGCAGTCAGGGCATCTCCGTGGGTTTCTATTTTTCGCCGGACGACTTCTGGGTCCTGTACCAGCAGGGTAAGGACATCAGCCGCCGCCGTGCCGAGGCCCTGCCCCTGAACAATCCGGAACTCATGGCCCACAACAAGGCCCAACTCAGAGAACTGCTCTCCAGCTATGGCCCGATTGACACGCTCTTTCTGGACGGCCAGCCCGACGGACTCAAGGCACTGGCCTGGGACATGGACCCCAATGTGATCATCACGCGCGGGGCCATGGAAACGCCCGAACAGAAGACGCCGGACGGGCCCATGCCGGGTCCGTGGGAGGCCTGCTACACACTGGGGACCCAGTGGCAGTTCAAGCCGACGAATGACGAATACAAATCCGGCACGCAATTGATCGAGATGCTCATCGAGATCCGCGCCAAGGGCGGCAACTTCCTGCTCAATGTAGGGCCCGAGCCGTCAGGTGTTATTCCCTTTGAGCAGGAGCGCCGCATGCGTGAATTGGGCCTGTGGTTGTTTGTCAACGGCGAGGCCATCTATGCCATCCGGCCCTGGCACGTGATCCGGGAAGAGAATATCTGGTTCACCCGGGCCAGAGACGCTGACACTGTGTATGCCTTTGTGACCGGTATCCCGGACTGGAAAAAGGGTCAGCGCAGGCAGTTCACACTGAAAAGCGTGCGTGTGACAGAGGCCAGTGACATCGAGATCCTGGGCCAATCCGGTCGCGTTCTGGAATACAACCCTCAGGCCAACCCCAGGGCCAAATGGACCCAGGACGAAAACGGTCTGCACATCGATGTGATGCGTGCGCAGCGACTCTACAACAACAGCCAGTGGCCCAATCCTGTGGTGATCAAGATCACCCATGCACAGCCCGTGAAATGAGAGATTTATGAATACATCTGTGAAGCACCCGCTGACTATCCTTATATATGTCTCATCGCTCCTGCTGCTCATGGCAAGTCAGGGCAATGCGCAGACGCTGGTGTCCAGTGCTGAGTCGCTGACGCGCGCACTTTTGACGGCACGGCCTGGTGACGAGATCGTGATACAAAACGGCACGTATCAGGATTGGGTCCTGGACATCGGCTGTTCCGGCAGTGCAGAGAGACGTCTTGTGGTGCGTGCAGAAACACCGGGTCAGGCGATTTTGACCGGTGACTCGCGCATGAGGATCAGCGGGGATCATGTGACAGTTGCCGGTCTCTGTTTCAAGGACGGGCAGGCCACTAGCGAGATCTGGCAGGTGACTGGGTCGTTTGTGCGCATTACAGACTGCGCATTGGTCAATTACAAAGATGGCGGGCGAAAATGGATCAGGATGTATGTGGGCAGGGAAAACCGCCTGGATCACAACATGATTAGCGGCAAGACAGAAAAGGACGTGACCCTGCAGATTGACGTGTCCGAGTCAGGCGAGCTCAACCACCACCGCATTGACCACAATGTGTTCGGCCCTCGGGCACGCGGCCAAGGCAATGGGTGGGAGACCATCCGCAACGGGTACAGCCACCAGCAGAACAATCCTGCGCACAATCTGTTCGAACACAATCTTTTCTATGCGTGCGATGGGGAGAACGAGATCATCTCCAGCAAGAGTTCGTACAATACGTATCAGTACAACACCTTCCGCAACTGCGCGGGCGAACTGACACTACGCCACGGAAAATACAATCGGGTGGAGGGCAACTTCTTTTTTGGGGAGGGCAAGCGGGGCTCTGCCGGCATTCGCATCATTGGCGAGGGGCACCGGGTGGTGAACAACTACATTGAAAACACACGCGGCATCGGCATTCAGATCTATGAAGGTGAAGGCACTGCCCAGGCCACAGGCTACCAGGCAGCCAATGACGTGCTGGTCGCGTTCAACACGATCGTGCGCAACCGCGGCAATGGCATCAATGTCAGGGATTATGAACGGACCCCGCGTCACATGGTGATCGCCAACAATCTGGTGGTGGGCAACGTGTCCGCTGTGTCACGTCTGACACCGGCACAGTTATCTGAGAGTTATGCACTGGTCGGTAATATGGCCTGGGATAATCCTATAGAGATTCCTGCGCCGGAAACTGCGTTCAGGCTGTGCGATCCGGCACTGAGCCGAGATGCAACAGGCGTCCTGCGGCCCGGGCCCGACAGCAGCGTGGTGGGCCGTGCAGTGTCTTTGACGATTGACATCAAGACTGACCTGGACGGACAGGTACGAGCCAATCCAATGGATGTGGGTGCAGACCAGGTCAATGGTACGGGTGACACAATTAATCGGCCGTTGGCGGTCACGGATATTGGAATACGTGTGGGTCCGTCCTGGACAAAGGATGGGTCGTTCATGATCGAACCGAATAATTAGGATGAACCATAAAGGAGACTGGATCCATGGATCGACGTCATTTTCTGGAATTGGGTGTGGGTATTGGCGGGACACTTGTTTCGGGCTGCGGGTTAAAGGCAAACAGGGCCCAGCGCATCAGGGAGGCTGACGAGGCCACGCGCACTGCACTGGATCAGATCGCCCGAGATCCTGTGCTGCGTCTGGTGGACCTCGAATCTCCAGTGCTGATCGATTCCATTCAGTTGGTCAGCGACGGACGAGACACCTTTGTGCATGTGCGTTCCAAAGACGGGGCCCAGGGTCTTTCCGTGACCAATGGTCGGGCCTATCTGCATGAGATTCTGCGGAAATGTGTGATCCCCTATTTCAAGGGCAAGGATGCACGCGACCTGGAGGCGCACCTGTTCGAGGTGTATCGCCACGGGAGTAACTACAAACTGCAGGGTCTGGCCCTGTGGTGTCCTGTGGCCTGGGTGGAGATGGCGATCCTGGACATGCTGGGCCGGATCAACGGCCGGTCCATGGGGCAGCTCCTGGGTGACCCGGTCCGAGATGCCGTGCCCTTTTATGTGGCCAGCAGTCGTCGTGACACAACCCCGGAGCAGGAAGTCGTGCATCTGCAGTCCCTGATCGATGAAACCGGGGCCAAGGCAGTCAAATACCGGGTGGGCGGGCGCATGAGCCGCAATGAAGATTCGCTGCCTGGACGCACAGAAGGACTCATTCCCCTGTCCCGAAAGGCCCTGGGCGATCAGATCGCGATTCACGCAGATGCCAACAGCTCCTACGACGCTTCCCATGCCATTGAGGTGGGCAGGATGCTGGAGGCCATCGGTGCCGAACACTTTGAGGAACCCTGTCCCTTCGATGATCTGGAGGCCACACGCCAGGTGACACAGGCCCTGACCATCCCCATTGCCGGGGGCGAACAGGAATTCAGCGAGGCCCGTTTTCGTGACATGATCGCGCGTCGGTGCGTGGACATCACACAGCCGGATCTGCACTACTATGGCGGCATGATCCGTTCGACGCGCGTGGCACGCATGTCCGCGGCGCTCGGCATGCCCACCACCGTGCATATCTCGGGCGGATTCGGGTTTGTGTACATGCTGCATTTTGCGTCGTTTACACCGGACATCGGCCCGTACCAGGAATACAAAACCGGTGTGGAACGTTATGGCAAATGGTTTGATCCGGCCCTGGAAATTCGAGACGGGGCCTTGACCGTGCCGCAGGGCCCGGGTGTGGGCATCAAGGACATCGATGCGGTTCTCAAGGGGGCGAAACCCGTGTAAACTGCGGTAGATTTATCATGACAATGAATCAAGACGAGAGTGAAACGTTGAAACAGCATGCATGCGGTGATACCGGGCCGACACTGTCTGCCCTGGGACTGGGCTGCTGGCAGTTGGGCGGCGGGGACTACTGGGGACCGTCCGATCAGGCCGGGGCCTCACGGCTTGTCCATCAGGCCGTGGACTGGGGCATCAATTATTTTGACACGGCTGAGATGTACAACGAGGGACGCAGCGAGACATTCCTGGGCCGCGCCCTCAAGGGCATGGCCAGGGAGAGGTTCGTGGTGGGCACCAAGGTGTGGCCCACGCACCTCGATCCTCAGGCCCTGCGGCGCAGTTGCGAAAAATCCCTGAGACGCCTGGACCTGGACAGGATCGATCTGTACATGATTCACTGGCCACTGGCGACGGACACCTTTGACAGGTTCACGGATGTGTCCAGGCAGGGCGTGAGCGGCCAGACCGGCCGGGCGGTGACTGTGCCGAGCCTGGCCGATGCAGTCGCGACACTGCTGGAGCTGCAGCGCGAGGGCAAGATCCGCTGGCTCGGGCTCAGCAATTACGGCGCAACTCGACTGAACCACATTCAGCAGGTGGGCGGTGTGTACGTGGTGGACCAGGTGGCGTACAATCTCGTGACGCGGGCTGCGGAATATGAACTCCTGCCGTACTGCCAGGCGCATCACATCGGGGTCATGACCTACATGACACTCATGCAGGGCCTGCTCACAGACAAGTATCAGACGCTGGACGCCATGCCGGACTGGTATACGCGCACCCGTCACTTCAACTGTCAGCGCAATCCCAAGACCCGTCATGGTGAATCCGGTGCAGAACCGGAACTGATCCAGGCACTGCAGGGCATTCGTGACCTGGCCCGCGAATACGGATCGTCCATGGCGGACCTGGCCCTGCAATGGGTCATTGCCAACCCGGCCGTGACCTGCGCATTGATTGGCACACACAGTCTGGACAGTCTGAAGAAAAATGTCACGGCCGCCGCTCGGCCCCTGGACCCGGATTTGGTTTACCGCCTGAACAGGATCACCGAGCCACTCAAACATCGCCTGGGCCCTGGCCTGGATATCTTTGAAAACACACAGTGCGACCGTACATGACTTGGAAAATCCTTAAAACATTCGATGTAATTTGTAAAAACCAGATCCCGCACCGTGCACTTTCTGACACGAATGGCTATAATTGCTGGGTCGACGAATCTAAATGTTGAGCTAATGAGGTGTCACATGTGTATCAAAAAATCTGGGCTTCTGCCAATTATTGCGGCTTGTTTGGTGTGCGTGACGGGCGTGCATGCATCGCCTGTGTCCGTGATCCCTAAACCTGTCAAGATGCAGGTGAATGAGGGATCCTTTGCCTTCGATGCAGGAACCGCAGTGGTCAGTCCGTCCACGCTGATGTCCCAAGCGCACCTGCTATCCACGCAACTGGCCCGGGCCACAGGATTCGGGGTGCCGGTGAAGGATGCCATTGAGGCCGGGGGGCGAACGATTCAGCTGCATCTGGAAGAGTCGCAACGCCTTGGCAAGGAGGGCTATCACCTGCAGGTGACACCAGAGCAAATTTCGATCAGGGCCCAGACCCAGGCCGGGATCTTTTATGGGTGTCAGACACTCAAACAACTGTGCGACCCGGGTATTTATGCGAGCCAGCCCCTTGCGGACCGGCAGTGGCTGATCCCCTGTGTGGACATCACGGACTATCCGGCCTACCCATGGCGCGGCATGATGCTGGATGTGTCACGCTATTTCCTGGACAAGGAGTTTGTGTTGCGTTATCTCGACATCATGGCCCTGCACAAGCTGAATGTGCTGCAGTTACACCTGAACGATGACTGCGGGTGGCGTGTGGAAATCAAGGCGTACCCGGAGCTCACCACTCAGGGTGCGTTTCGTGGTAAGGGCGCTGAACGCGTGGGCGGTTTCTATTCCCAGGAGGATGTTCGCGAGATGGTCAGATACGCGGCCCAGCGAAACATCACGATTGTCCCTGAGCTTGAGCTGCCTGCCCATGCCCTGGCTGCGCTGGTGGCGTACCCCTATCTGGGATGTACAGGCAAAGCCCATGAAATGCCCACCAAGCACTTTATTTCCAAGGATCTCTACTGCCCGGGCAAGGACACCACCTGGACCTTCCTGGAGGGTGTCTTTCAAGAGATCATCACCCTGTTTCCCAGTGAGTATATTCACATAGGCGGTGACGAGGCCAGCTATGACCGGTGGAAAGAATGCCCGGATTGTCTGGCGAAAATGAAGGCATTGGGTATTGAACCTGGGCACGAATACGAACTCCAGGGGTGGATGAACCTGCGCATGGAAAAGTTCATGCTGGCGCACCATCGGCGCATCATTGGCTGGGACGAGATCCTCAAGTGCGGTGTCACGCCCCAGGCTGCGATCATGACCTGGCATCGCCCGGAAACCTCGGTCCAGGGCGCCAAGCGAGGCAATGGCGTGGTCATGGCACTGACGGGCCACTGCTACTTTGACACACCGGAAAGCAAGCTGCCCGGTGAACTGCCCGGTGCAGGGTGGCTGGCACCGATTACCCTGGAAAAGGCGTATGACTGGGAACCCAGGCCGGAGGGGCTGAGTGACATTGAGGCACGCAATATACTGGGGGCACAGGGCTGTGTGTGGACAGACATGTTTCTGCACCAGCCCTGGCTTGCTGACGTGCCTGTGCTGGGCGAAAGACGCTCCGAGTTGTATGTGGAATACTTCAGTCTCCCGCGCATGGCTGCCCTGGCCGAAGTGGTCTGGACGCCCCGGGGGCAGCGTCACTGGGAAGATTTTCAGCTGCGCATGAGACGGCAGTATACCCGGTATACAAACAGCCAGTTCAATTTCAGGGTCCCGGTGCCCAAGGTCATGGTCCGGGGACCAGGCAGTCCCTGGGTTGTCACGGTTGAGAATCCCGTGGAAGGGGGCCAGGTCCATTACACGGTGGACGGTACCTTTCCCACGGTCTACTCACCTACCTACCAGGGGCCAGTGACCGTGGAGGCCAGAGATGCGTTCAGGGCCATGACCGCGGCTGCTGACGGGAAACATCGTAGTCTGGTCTATGAGAGCACATCCGGGTCCACACGATAAATTTCTGGCCATTCCTGCATGGGCCGTAGGGTGTCAGTCAAGCGTCTTGACAATCGCGAATGCTGCGGGTAAGCTTGAACGGGCTGGTCCTGGATGGGTTTTTGACAGACACAAGTTAGATCACAGGAAAGACGGCAGATCATTCTGGCGTAGACAATACTATGAAATGCTCACCCTATCATTCAGAGAGCAGTGTGCAGGACACACGGTACACTGCCATGTTCACGACAGGCCTCCTCTTGACCCTCTTGCTCTTGGGTATTGCAGGGCCTGCCTGTGCTGAAGATTCCACCGCGGACTATGTCGGATCCACGTCCTGCCGCGCGTGTCACGAGTCGTTTTATCAGCTCTGGGCACCTTCGCATCATGGGTTGGCCATGCAGCCCTATACCCGGGAGTTTGCCAGGGCCAGTCTCACGGACCACCCCGATGTCCTCGAGATCGGGGACTTCTCCTATCACGCAGACATCTCCGGGGAAACCGGTGTCATTGTGGAAACGGGTGCGGACAAAGAGACACGTTATGAGATCGCCCATGTGCTGGGCGGCAAGAATGTTTTTTACTTTTTGACGCCCTATGACAGAGGCCGCCTGCAGACCCTGCCGCTGGCGTATGATGTCAACAAGAAACACTGGTTCGATACCGCGGCCAGCGGCGTGCGCCACTTTCCCGGGACAGAACGTGACATGGCCGTGCACTGGACGGATCCCATGTATACCTTTAACACGTCCTGCTACAGTTGTCACGTCAGTCAGCTCAAGAGCAACTACGACCTCACCACAGATACCTACAACACCCAGTGGGCCGAGCCGGGCATCAATTGCGAGACCTGTCACGGTCCGTCGGAAAAGCATGTGACAACCTATCAGAAGGCCAAGGAAACCGGCGTCAAGCCCGCCGAGCTGGGGCTGATCAGTACGCATGTGTTCACCCCTGAGCAGACCAATTCCATGTGCAATTCCTGCCACGCCAAGATGTCACCCATCACCGTCTCTTTTATGGCCGGCGAGAACTACTTTGACCACTATGATCTGGTGGCCCTGGAGAATGTGGATTTTTATCCGGATGGCCGGGACCTGGGCGAAAACTATACCATGACCAGTTGGCGCATGAGTCCCTGTGTCCAAAAGGGTGAAATGGACTGTATGCACTGCCATACCTCCAGCGGACGCTACCGATTCAAGGAGCCCGCCGTGGCCAATGACGCCTGCCTGCCGTGCCATCAAGGCAAGGTGGCCAATATCGAGGCCCATTCACACCACAAACCCGGAGACGAGGCCCCGGCGTGCATTGGGTGTCACATGCCCATGACCCAGTTTGCGCACATGAATCGCACGGATCACTCCATGCGTCCGCCTGTGCCGGCCGCCACGCTTAAATACAAGTCCAACAATGCCTGTAATTTCTGCCACCAGGACAAGGATGCGGCATGGGCCCAGACCCAGGTCACGGAGTGGGGCCGCGTGACGCGCCAGGCGCAGTACATGAAACTGGCCGGGTACATTGACCAGGCTCGCCATCAGAACTGGCAGCAGTTGGATCAGATCCTGGCCTATGTCCAACAACCGGACCGTGACGAGATCTTCGCAGGCTCACTGATTCGCCTGGTGCGTGCCAGTGACTCTCCGAAAAAGTGGCCCGTACTGATTGCGGCATTGGAGAAAGATCCGTCACCCTTTGTGCGAGCTGCTGCGGCCGAGGCCCTGGACGGCTATTATACGGATGATGCCCTGAAGGCCCTGTTGGCAGCCACAAAGGACAAGTATCGTCTCGTGCGTGTACGTGCCGGCAGCAGTATGGCGTCCATACCGCCGGGGCAGCTCCCTGCCACTCAGCAGCAGGATCTGGATCGGGCCATTGCGGAATTGATCGATGGCATGACCGCACGCTCGGACAATTACGGCTCGTACTATAATCTTGGCAATGTGTACATGGCCCAGCGCAAGCTCGATCAGGCTGTCACGGCATTCCAAACGGCGAGCAAGCTCCGGCCGGATTTTGTACCGCCCTATGTGAATGCTGCGTTTGTGTACAATGCCCAGGGGAACAATGTCAAGGCGGAGCAGAGTTTTCGAAAGGCCCTGTCACTGGACCCCAACAATGTGATCACGCTCACCAATCTGGCCATGCTGCTCGGTGAAATGGGACGCACCCGGGAGATGGAGACGACTTTTCGTCAGGTGTTGAGTCATGATCCCAATTCCGCAACGGCCAGCTATAATCTGGGTGTCCTGCTGGCCGATTCGAAGCCTGTCGAGTCCTTGGCCTGGTGCAAACGGGCCTATGAGTTGCGTCCGGACGATCCCAAGTATGTTTATACCTACGCCTTTTATCTGAAAGAGCAGGGCCGTGTGCCCCAGGCCATTGAGGTGCTGCAGAAGGTGGTAGGCAATCAGACCGCTTCTGCTGATGCCTATATGCTGCTGGGCAGTCTGTTGGAAGGCCTCGGTGACCTGGCCAGAGCCAGGCAAGTCTACGGGCAGGGCGCTCGGAATCCCTCTCTGCCGCAGCAGGTTCGCGCCTATTTCCAGGGACAGGCGCAGCGTCTGGGAGGATGATAGACATCATACCATCGGGTTGACAGATCAGATTGGCCCGTTTGAAATGAGAGCATGCTTTACATAGAACACAGAATGCTGAACCCATGTAAGGAATACCCAATGAACCACACAAAAACCGCCGGATGTCACCTTTTCAACACCTGTATCCTGGGTCTCATCCTCGCGGCCCTGTCAACGGGTCTCTTTGCCGGTCAGGCCGGCCCCAAGCCGAATATCATTTTTATCATGGCGGACGACCTGGGATACGGCGATCTGAGTTGTTACGGTCAACAGAAATTCGTCACACCCAATATTGACCGTCTCGCTGTGGAGGGCATGAAATTCACACAGCACTATGCAGGCAATACTGTGTGCGCACCCTCGCGATGTGCTCTGATGACTGGATTCCACATCGGACATGCGCAGGTCCGAGGCAACCGCGAGGTCAAGCCTGAAGGCCAGGCCCCCATGAAACCGGGCACGGTGGCCATTCCCACGCTCTTGAGACAGGCCGGGTACGTGTCCGGTATGTTCGGCAAGTGGGGCCTGGGTGCGCCTGGTTCGGACAGCGACCCCATGATCTTCTTTGACGAATTCTATGGGTACAACTGCCAGCGTGAGGCACACACTTACTTTCCGGCCCATCTCTGGCACAACAGAGACAAGGTCGGACTGGACGGCAAGACCTATGCCCATGACCTCATTATGAAGGCGGCCAAGGATTTCATCAGAGTCCACAAGGACACGCCGTTTTTCTGCTACATGCCAGTCACCATTCCCCACGCATCCATGCATGCCCCCAAGGCATTGCATGACAAATACCGCAGACTCTTTCCTCAGTTCGACAATGTTGTGGGCAAATACGCGGGCCCGAACGTGCAGAATCCTGTGGCCGCTTTTCCCGCCATGGTGGAGTATCTTGACCAGGGCGTGGGCGAGGTCCTGGATCTTTTGAAGGAACTGGGCATTGACAACAACACCCTGGTCATATTCACCAGCGACAATGGCCCGCACAGTGAAGGCGGGCATCGACCCGAATTCTGGAACAGCAACGGTCCTCTCAGGGGACAAAAGCGAGATTTGTATGAAGGCGGCATCCGGGTTCCCTTCCTCACACGCTGGCCCGGCAAGATCAAACCACACACGACTTCAGACCACATTTCCGCGTTTTGGGACATGCTGCCCACCTTCTGCGACATGGCCGGCGTGGACTCGCCTGAGGACATTGACGGCATTTCGCTCCTGCCGACCCTGCTGGGAAAACCGCAAAAGCCCCATGACTATCTGTATTGGGAGTTTACAGAAAGGGGCGGCAAACAGGCGATCCGCAGGGGTGACATGAAGGCCGTGAGGAACAACGTCTCAGCCAACCCCAATGCAGAGATAGAGTTGTACAATCTGGCCGCGGACCTGGGTGAAACCACCAACATTGCAGCCCAGCATCCGGACGTCGTGCAGCAGATGAAGCGTCTCTTTACCCAGGCCAGAATCGAATCCGCGACATTCCCGCTGTACAAGAAATAGGCATGAGCCCACGCCCGGAAGCGAGAGGCCCGGGCCGCATGACACAGGCCAAAGGGGGGAGGCCTTGTGTCAGAAATACAAACAAAAACAAGGACTAAGGAGTGAGACACATGCTCGAAAAACTCTGGTATCGTGAATCCGTGTATGTCTTCATCGGGAGTTTGACACTCCTGTGTGCCGTCCAAGGTGCGGCATCCAACGCTGCGGAACTGACCTGCCCCAAGATTGTCAACGGCCAGACGCAGGTCATCCCTGAATTCAAGGATCCTGACCTCTGGATCCGACACGACCTGTGGGTCGAAACCGAATTTGACAGTGACGGAGACGGCAGGCTCGACCGCATGCATGTGGACGTGACACGCCCTCGCCAAACCGACAGCCACCACATCAAGGTCCCGGTGATTTACGAGTCGAGTCCCTACTTTGGCGGCACCGGCTCAACAGGCAGGGAATATTTCTGGGATGTTCGGCACGAACTGGGCGCCGTGCCGCCTCAGCGGAAATCGATTCCGCCAATCACGACCAGAGGGGTCCGCCCGGTCATCTCGAAGTCACACGTGAGCCAGTGGGTGCCTCACGGTTATGCAGTCGTGCATTCGTCGTCGCCTGGCACCGGTCTGTCACAGGGATGTCCCACCATTGGACGTGACAACGAGTCACTCGCCCCCAAGGCCGTGATCGACTGGCTCAACGGCCGTGCGACTGGATATACGTCGCCTGACGGGAATGAACGGGTGGTGGCCTATTGGGCCACAGGCAAGGTGGGCATGACCGGCACATCGCATCCCGGCACCCTGGCACTGGCCGCTGCCACCACCGGTGTCGACGGTCTGGAGGTGATCATCCCCATTGCACCCAACACGTCACCGTATCACTATTACCGCTCCAACGGGCTGGTTCGACACCCCTTCGGCTACCTGGGTGAGGACATCGACTACATGTATGAATATGTGAACAGCGGGAACCTGGAAACACGCGCCACCTGTGACTGTGAAGTGCGGGACAAGGAGATGGCCGAGGGGATCGATCGTGTGACCGGGGATTACAATGCATTCTGGGCAGATCGAGACTATCTCCTCGACCTGGGGCCCCTGAAGGCGGCTGTGTTGATGGCCCACGGTTTTAACGACTGGAACGTGGTGCCTGAACACAGCAACCGGATCTACCAGGCGCTGAGAGCCAAGGGCGTACCCACCCAGGTGTACTATCATCAGGGAGGTCACGGGGGAGAGCCCCCGGCCGAGATGATGAACCGCTGGTTTGCCTGCTATCTGTACGGGATCGAAAACGGAGTGGAAGACGGACCTCATGCCTGGATCGTGCGTGAGAACGACGATCAATCCAAACCGACTGCGTACGAGGATTACCCCAACCCTGCGGCTGAGCCGGTGGTCATGCATCTTGTGGCCGGTGCCCCCAGGCAGGGCCAATTGACTCCAGTCACGCCGTCGGCACAGGGCACGGAGACACTGGTCGACAACTTTTCCTTCAGCGGTGCGTCGCTGGCGCAGGCGGAATGGACAAACCATCGTCTTCTCTATGTCACGCCCAAACTGACCGAAGCAGTGCATGTGTCCGGGACACCCACCGTGACAGTCCAGCTGGCCAGCAGTAAGCCTGCAGTCAACCTGTCAGTCTGGCTGGTGTCCCTCCCGTGGACTGAGGGCCGGCGTGCCAAGATTACGGACAATGTCATCACACGCGGCTGGGCCGATCCCCAGAACCACGCATCGCTCACAGAGAGTGAGCCTCTTATACCGGGACGGTTCTATGAGATGACCTTCGAACTCCAGCCGGACGACCAGGTCATTCCCAAGGGGCAGCAGATCGGCCTCATGATCTTCTCCAGCGACAGAGACTTTACGCTCTGGCCCACACCGGGCACAGAATTGACTGTGGATCTGGATGCCACGTCTCTGGCCTTGCCGGTGGTTGGCGGCGTTGAGGCGATCGCAAAGGCATTCACTAAATAGGGGTTAGGGGCTAGTTTCCCTTCATCAGGGTCATCATTTCAGGGCCTTGAGGCGGAGGTTCTTGAACTGGATTTTCATGGGCGGGCCGGGGTGCATCTGCAGGGCGATGATGCCACGCCGGGCCGCTTCAGGCACACGATGATCGGTGATCTGGCACATGAGTACACCGTTGATATAGAGTGTGATGTCAGGGCCAAGACAGACAACACGATACGTATTCCAGTCATCTTGCCTGTAGTGTGTGAGTAAAGCAGCCGGGTCACTGACCTGTTCCACGGTCTGCGTGCCGTCTGCCTGGAATATCGCTTTGGTCCCGCGTCCTGCAATGAGCGCGTATTTGTGGTGATACACAAAACCGATCAACTCACCGTCGCCGGTCATGTCAGCCTGGTACCCGTACGTGTCCCAGGCCGGGCGTATTTCGGACCGGATCTGGATGCCTGAGTTTCCGCTCCCGCTGAGTTTGAAATCTGCCAGCAACTCGAAGTCGCCGGGCTGGCCGTCCCGCCAGACAAGGTAATTGCAGACCTTGCAGGGCCTGTCCGGCGTGCTCTCTGCAGTCAAGGCCCCGTCCTCCACGGTCCACCAACCCGGCTTGCCGTCCCAGCCAGTCAGGTCTTTGCCGTTGAAGAGGGACATGAACCCATCGTCTGTTGGTTCCTGGATTCGTGCCAGCACCTGTTGGATACGCTGGGTGAGTGCCTTGTTGCTGGTCCGCACCTGTTTCATGGCGCTGGCTACCTCTGCCGGATGTGTGGCCGCGATGTGCTCGGCAATGCCCACAGCCGTGACACTCGCTTCGTCGTTCAATGCATCCTGGGCCAGGATCGACATCACGATCGTCAGTGACTCTGCACTGGGAAGCTGACCCAGTAGGGCCAGGGCAAGACGCTGCTCCTCGGGGCGCTGGATCTGCGCCAGGACGGTCTTGAGTTGAGATAGTTTCAGCGCGTCGGCCTCTATCTGCACGGGAATCAACCGGAGCTGGCCGCGCAGCGCGAGTATCCTGAACGTGGGGTTTGCAGTCGTGCTGGCAAGCTTCGCCAGATCCGGCAGGGCCTCGACTGTGGGCCAGTCACACAGCACACGCGTGGCTGTTTCCGCCACGGTCTGGTCTGACTCGGCCGCTGCTGCACGCACTGCAGCCAGGGCCTTGGCATCGCCCACTGTGCGCAGGACACGCAGCAATGCGAGCTTCGGCCTGCCTTGTGCCCTGTGGAGGCCGGGCAGCAGTTTGTCAGTACACATGGCCGTGTCCGGCTGTCTGGCACAGATCGCAGACAATGCGGCCTCGGCCGGTGCCACGGCCCCGGTCTTCAACATGGCATCCACCATGTCAGGGATCTGTGCTGCGTCTGCGAGTTCGCCGAGTGTCTTGAAACTGGTATGGACCACCTCGGCACGCGAATCGCCTGTGGCCTGCAATAGCGGCTGGACCGCTGCAGTAATGCGCCGTTGGCCGGCCACGTCAATGGCAGCCATGCGGTCCGTGGTGTCCGGCTCGTTCAGCCACGCGACCACCGCCGTGTCGACCTCGCTGCCCGGGAACCCGATCAGTCCGGTCCGCGCTGCACTCGAGGCTGCGGGATCCGAATCCTTGACCAATTCGAGCAGCACGGGGATTGATGGGGGGCTGCCGAGTTGGACGAGGCTTACGATGGCTGCGATGCGCAGGTTGACAGGGCCTGTATGGGCCAGCGGCGTCAACGCAGGGGTTGCCGTGACATCGCCTCTGAGGCCGAGCGTCTGGACGAGTCGAAGCTTGGTCTGCGGATTTGCCTGCGCAAGTTCACGCACCATGGCCCTGGTCATGGCCTGGCTGGGTATGGCCAGGGATATCCCCATGAGATCGGCCGCCATGGATGGTTCATCCCGGAGGATGTCACGCCACAGGGACACGCCACCGGCACCCCGGCTCAGGATGGCGCCCCGCACCGCAGCGACATGAACCTGATACGGCAGGTTTGACACGGTGCGCACCCTGTCATAGAGAACGCTCGCTTGATCGTCCGGCATGGCCTCAGCGCAACGGAACAATCCTTCGCAGATGGCACGCTGATAGGTCTGCGTCCTGTCGGACATACGGGACAATGCGTTTCCCAGCACCTGGACGGCCGGGCCTCCGATACTGCCCAGGGACTGTGCGGCCGCCTCAGCGACAGCAGGATTGGCATGACGCAGGCATTGGGCGAGTGGTTCAATGGCCTGGACGTCTTTCCGAACGCCGATACTGACAATCACGCCGACCAGCTGATAGCCCTTGAGCGTGCCAAGTGCGCTGCGCAGCGCAGCATCCACAGAGGGGTCCGCGATGGGCTCCAGTGCGTACCGGGCCATGTGCGAGAGCATCTCGTCACCCAGCAGTGTCGTGAGTACTGGCACGGCTTGACCGGTGCCCACCTGCGCCAGTTCCCTGCAGGCAGCGGCTTTTTCCTGTGTGGATGCATTCGATTTGAGCAGGGCGATGCACTTGTCTTCCTGGGCAAACGCAGTGCTGATCAGCAGGAGACCTATGATGGCGGTGACAAGGTGTTTCATGGTATGAGTTCCTTTGTATTGAGTTTAGATTGTAAACGGGACACGCATGGCACGGGACCGCATCCGATTGGCTTCGGCATCACCCACGAACTCGGCCTTGTGCAGGTCGAGTGTCAGGTTCCGCTCCAATTGCTCGCAGATGTCGACCGCCAGACAGATATTCATGGACCGGGCCATGACTTCGGGGTTGGCCACGGTGAGTCTGCGTGAACGCACGCAGTCAAAGAAATCTCGGGCGTGGTTCATGGGCCGCTGCGTGCGTCCCGTGTATTCGGCCAGCACCTTCCTGAAGTCCCGCAGCATGGCAGGGGACGATACGTCAGGCCCGGCATACCCATCGGCTGCTGCGACCCATCCTTTGGGACCGTCAAACCGCTCGCCACAGGCGCCATGCCAGTACTCGCAGGGTTCCCATACAGAACCGCTGACCCGGTACAGAACCAGCTTGACCCCATTGGACAGGCGTGTCACCATGGTCTTTTCCTGACCCGCATACTCCAACTCGATGCTGTGTACGTCTGTCATGTCCAGTCCCGCCAGGGCCTGAGTGATGGTGTGCGCGCCCCACATCGCGACATTGGTGGCAAAATCATAAAAATGGTACCACCCTGCGCCATTCACATAGCCGCTGTTGTAGGGGCGACTCGGAGAGGGTCCGACCCAGAGATCCCAGGCCACTTCCTCTTTCGCGGGCTGCGGCTGTGCGGGCAGCCAGTCATGGCGGAATCCGTCGCGCCAGCGAATATCAGCATACGCTGTATGAACCTCTCCCAACCGGCCGGACCGGGCCATTTCTATGGCAAATACGTGATTCGCCTCGCTGAGGCGCTGGGCGCCGGTCTGATAGACCCGGCCGTATCGGCGTGCGGTTTCCACAACCTTTTGTGACTGCGCCATGGTGAGGCAGGCGGGCTTCTCACAGTACACGTCCTTGCCTGCACGCATGGCCAAAATCGAGGCGAGCGCGTGCCAGCGATCACCCGTGGCAATCAACACGGCATCCACATCGGTTCGCTCGGCCAGGAGTTCTCGCATATCGATATACGTCGCGCAGTCCTTGTTGCCGTATTTCTTATCCACCGTGTTCTTGGCTGCGTCACGCTGTCCCTTGCGCACATCACACACAGCGACCCACTGCACATCCGGCTCGTTCAACATCCAGCCCAAATCTGAAGAACCGCGACCGCCCATGCCGATGCCGCCCATGACAATGCGTTCGCTGGGCGCCACCGCACCGTCGCGTCCCAGTGCCGAGGCCGGCACATAATACGGCAGCGCCACTGCACTGGCTGCCATGACCCCCTGTGTCAGAAACTGACGCCGCGTGAGTGTCGTACTCTTGTCAATGCTCATAGGATTCGTCTCTTTCTTGTCAGTTTTAAGGTTTTTATGGTCACCTGATAAAGAACAGCCAACCAAAGCGGAAAGCCCTGGTCCCGTGCTTTTTACTCTGTATTTGCCAGATCGAGAAAAACGATATGCGAAGGATTGCCCACCGGTGCGTAATGGCCGGTAAAGGTCAGGGCCCCTGTTGCGCGGTCCACACGGAACACGGCGAGGTGGTCGGCCCGCTGGTTGCACACATAAAGAAACTGACCTGTGGGATCGAAGCTGAAGCTCCGCGGATAATCCCCGCGCGTCCATGTTTCGTTCACATAGGTGAGGCTTCCGGCGGCGCCAATGGCAAAGATGGCGATGCTGTCGTGCAGACGGTTGCCTGCATAGAGGAAGCGGCCATCTGCCGACACCAGGATCTCTGAACAGAAATTGCTGCCAGCGTATCCCGGCGCCAGGCTCGAGATGGTCTGACGTGCGCTCAGGCGTCCTCTGGCTGAATCGTAGTCAAACAAGACGACGGTCGAGCCTTCCTCCTGAATGGAGTAGACCCACCGCCCATTCGGATGAAATGAAAAATGCCGGGGCCCGTCTCCCGGCGGCAGGGAAATCGTGCCAGGATTATTCGGTGTGAGTACTCCCCTTTGGTCATCAAACTGCCACATGAAGATCTGATCCAGGCCCAGATCTACATGCAGTACAAATCGCCCCGAGAGATCGGCCTGAATCATGTGCGCATGGGTTCGGTCGTGTCCACTGAAGGCAAAGGTTCCTGGCGGGGCGTGGGTCGACCGGGTCGGCCCCAGTGTGCCTGTATCGGTCTTGATGTCTGTGGCTGCGCCCAGGCTGCCGTCCTGCAGAATCGGGAGCACTGCCACGGAGCCGCCAAAATAGTTGGCCACCAGCAGAAACCTCCCGGACGGATGCACACTCGCATAGGTAGGCCCTGCGCCGCCGGAACGGACCGTGTTGAGCACTGTCAACTGTCCGTCAGTGCGGTTGACGGCAAAGGCACTGACCGTGCCCTCACGATCCTCGCCCACCCGATCCGTCTCGTTGGTCGAGTACAGGCGGGTTCCTGTGGCATTCAAGGCCAGGCAGCTTGGACTCGTACCCATTTCATACACACCCCAGGGTGTCATGGCCCCGGTGGTTCGATCCACCTGGAACAGGTGAATGCCCCGCCCATTGCCAGGCGGCAAATCCACCTGTGTATCCGGCATGTCACGGAGCGGCGAACTGAAGGTACCCACATAAGCCATGAGCGGTTCACTGGCCCGGGCCGATGGCGAGGTTAGCAGGCCAATGGCCATGGCCAGGCAGGCACCAGCCAGAGCAGAGGCGGATCGTGAGCACAAGCCCCGCGAAATCCGGCTAACAGGCCGGTGCATGAAAGGTTTGGGTAGGCATCGCACCATGCATGGACGCATGACTGATAGACATTTTGGTTTAACCATGGCCAAGATTATACGCCCGGAAAAGGGCCAGATCAATGGAAAATAGCGATTTAGCGAGTCGGGGCTGTGTGTGATTGAAAGAGGGCCTGAAAGTCATTGTACAAGACTGTTGCCGACATTCCGTTTGTCTCGAGTCTCTCAGGTGCGGTCCGTTTCTTGCTTGACCAGCCTGGGACCGGGAATAGCCCTGGTCACAGGAAATGCAGCACGGGCGATTTACAGGATGGCCCGTGCTGTCCTTTAAAGGGAGACTGCCAGGGCGCTTGTCTCGGCCTCGGTGCGCATCACACCGTTGTAACAGGCAGGGATTAGAATAGTATCGCCTGCCTTGTAGGGTACCACCTGTTGATCTTGGGCGACATACTGGCCCTGACCGGACAGGATGACGTGTACCTCGAGTTCCCCTGAGGATATCAGCATTTCCGTGCCTGGCATCTGGTGTTTTTTGTCCACCGTGAAAAAGTCACAATCCGCAAGGCGTCCCACGCTTTTGGTAGTCAGGTGATCGCCCGAGGCATCAAAATGAATACTCTCAATGGCCAGGTCAATGTGCAGTTCTCTGGCCTTGCCCTGGTCATCCACACGATTCCAGTCAAACACACGGTAGGTGGTGTCCGAAGGCTGCTGAATTTCGGCAATCAGCAAACCTGCACCAATGGCATGGACAGTGCCTGTGGGCAGAAAATGACATTCCCCCACAGTCACAGGTACCTTGATCAACAGGTCTTCTACTGTGCCGTTTTCAATGGCCTCCCTGAACCGGACCCTGGTCACACCGGGCACCAGTCCTTTGTAGATGCAGGCCCCGGGTTCCGCATGGACCACATACCAGCATTCGGTCTTGGGATCACCCTGACCCGTGCTGTCACAGGTGGCCTGATCAGGATGCACCTGCACACTCAGCACGTCCTGCGCATCCAGGAGCTTGATCAACAGGGGAAACGGCAGGGGGAACTCGGCTTTGCCAGTCAGGGCTTCAGTATGGTCTGTGGCCACATGCCTGAGCGTTTTACCGGCCAGCGGTCCATTGGTGACCACAGACCTGTCCTCGGGCAGGTCCGCCAGTTCCCAGCTCTCACCAATCTTCGCATCCGTGGGCAAATCCTTGCCAAACACCGTGTGCAGGGCCCGCCCGCCCCAGATTCGTTCTTTATAAATGGGTTTGAATTTTAAGGGGTATAGATTCATAGCCTGTATGGTACGTGCAATCCTCGTTTTTGTCCAGACAGAGCCATCGCAAACTTCAAAACCCGGCCCCTCAACATTGGCTTGAGGGGCTCTGGCAGGCAGGGTGCTCCCCTGGGACTGGAGGTTTTGACACTTGCAAAACCGGCCCCAATCAGGGATAATAAGGATTTCTGAAGGACCCCAGGCTGAGAGTTTACGTATGAGTGATGTAACCCGGATTCTGAATGCCATTGAGCAGGGTGATGAGGCAGCGACAGATACGCTGCTTCCCCTTGTGTATGATGAATTGCGTCAATTGGCAGCCCAAAAGCTCTCACAGGAACGACCCGACCACACCCTTCAGGCCACTGCCCTGGTGCATGAGGCCTATCTCCGTCTCCTGGGACAGGAGGCCTCGAGTTTTAACAACAGAAACCATTTCTTTGGCGCTGCTGCAAAGGCCATGAGACGCATTCTGGTGGACAGGGCACGCAGTAAAAAACGTCTCAAGCGTGGGGGCGGACACCGTCGTATTGAACTGAATGATGCCTGTATTGCCGTGGAATCTGCACCGGACACCCTACTGATTCTGGATGAGGCCTTGACCCGACTGTCGAACATCGACTCAGAGGCTGCAAAACTCATTCAACTCTGCTTCTTTGGAGGATTGACCCTGGAACAGGGCGCAGAGGTCCTTGGCGTCTCATTGCGAACAGCGTATCGCTACTGGGCATTTGCCAGGGCCTGGCTCTATGATCATATGGCCAAAGAGGATAAAGCAGAGGCCTCAGCCTAGAATTCCTGCAAAATAAATTATTTTGTCTGTCATATCTCGGTTCATTTGTCGCATGAAAGGTTACAGGAGTAATCACAATGGGTTCATCCACAGACAAAATGACAGATGATGTGATCAAGAATGTCAAATCTATCTTCCTCACCGCCCTGGACAAGGACACCGAAGAAGCACGTCAACTGTACCTGGACGAGGTTTGCGGACATGATTCAGAGCTGCGTGGACAGGTAGACAGGCTCCTCAATGCGCATGATCAGGCCCAGGGATTCCTTGACCCAGAGGCCTTTGTGTCGATTCCACCGGTGTGCACCGAACTGGCCGGTACCGTGATCGGACATTATACTCTCCGGGAAAAGATCGGTGAAGGTGGCATGGCCCTGGTGTACAGGGCCGAGCAAACACACCCCTTTCATCGCCAGGTTGCGATCAAGATCATCAAACTCGGCATGGACACCAGAGAAGTGATCGCCCGATTCGAGGCCGAACGCCAGGTACTGGCCATGATGGACCATCCCAACATTGCCAGGGTATTGGATGCCGGTGTGACTGAGTCAGGCAAGCCTTACTTCGTGATGGAACTGGTGCAGGGTATTTCAATTACAAAGTACTGCGACGAGCACAAGCTGAATACACGAGAGCGCCTGGCATTATTCAGGGACGTGTGCCATGCTGCTCATCATGCCCATCAAAAGGGGATCATCCATCGAGATTTGAAGCCCTCGAACATTCTGGTGACACTGCGTGACAGCAAGCCAGTGCCCAAGATCATTGACTTCGGTATTGCCAAGGCCATCCACCAGAAATTTACAGACAAGACCTTGTTTACACTGCACACACAACTGATTGGCACACCCGAGTACATGAGCCCGGAGCAGGCCGGGATGGATGGCCTGGATATTGACACACGCACGGATATCTATTCCCTCGGTGTAGTCCTGTATGAACTCCTGGTCGGGACATCGCCGTTTGATACCCTCATGCTTCGACGTGCAGCCATGGGTGAAATACATCGCATCATTCGCGAAGAAGAACCCTTGCGTCCCAGTACACGCATCTCCGCCATGGGAAACGTAGCCCAGGAAATCGCTGCCCGACGCGGCACCAATGTGGCGGAACTTTCGAAACGCCTCACCCAGGAACTCGAATGGATTCCTCTGAAGGCCATGCGAAAAGACCGGGTGCGTCGCTACAGATCCGCGGCAGAATTTGGAGACGACATCCAGAACTATCTAAATGACAGGCCATTACTGGCTGGTCCGGAATCCACGGTGTATCGACTACGTAAAGCAGTTCACAAGTACCGCATACCGGTCATGGCCATTTCAGCAGTGATCGTGACATTGATCGCGGGCTTTGTTATCAGTACATCGCTATACATGCGTCTACGCATGACTCAGGCAACCATATCTCAAATGGAGGCCCGGACGGAAGTCGACACCAAACTCTCGCCTGTGCATCAGTTGTACGCAAACGGTCTATATCAGGCTGCTCTGGAAAAAGTTGAGGCCCTGCTAGGCAAACAGGATTTGGGTGACAAAGCCCTTCTGCTGAGGGCTCAATTGTTGCATGAGGTGGGACAGTATGAAAACGCTGAAAACGAGCTTTTGAAACTCACCCGAGCCGAACCCCAGATCGCTGGGCCAGCCCACTACCTGCTCGCGCGCATCTACGTCATGGTTGATCCTGCCAAGTCAGAAAAGCACACGCAACTGGCAGAATCCATGCACCCTCAGGGTGCAGAGGGATTTTACCTGCGCGGCATGACTGCTGTTTCAGCCGATGAAGCCCTGTCATGGTTGTCAGGGGCAGTAGAGCTTGATCACACTCACTATGCGGCTCGAAAAGCCCGGACATTTGCCTATTACAATTTGAAGATGTACCAGAAGATGGCTGTAGATGCTGGCATCCTCATTGGGATGCGTCCAGATGATCACATGGGCCATGCCCTGCGTGCAATCGCCCATCGCGAACTTGGCCATTTTGAACAGGCCTTGATAGACCATGCCCAAACCATTGAGTTATGCAGAATTCCAGATGAACTATCCAGACTTTATGATCAACGAAGAATTACCTGTATGAAAATGGGTGACTACGAAGCTGCCCTGGAAGATGCAAGAAAGGTGGCGACCTTGAATGGCCAGGAGGTCTATTATCCGGTCTTTCACGCCTTGGTGGCCATGAAGGAGTATGACAAGGCTGAAGCTGAATTCAAGAGAGTGGTTAAACTGAGCGATAGCGCGGCTCGATTTGCAAAGACAGAGGCAGAAAAAAGGGCTTTCGATCTTCCAAATACAGAACTGGCGTTCGCTTTCCCCAAAGACATCATATCCAGATCTCCATTTTTCTACATGGAACAGGCCGCTCAATTGCAAGCATTGTTAAAGGAAAAAGCAGAACCTCTTCCCATTCGCGGTGGAGCATGGCTGGGGGACTGGTCCCCTGACGGCAAGCGGATTGCCTACTGGAAATTCAGTGCGTTCAGTTGGCTGTCAGGTACCATGGAGGGCATTGTAAAGGGACCCAGATCTGGTATTGAAATCTTGGATCTTGACTCAGGCAAGGCCCGTTTGGTTACCCAATTTGGAGGTCACCCTATGTGGTCACCAGACGGCAGGCACATTGCCTTTACGGCAAGGGAGAATGATGAATTCAATATCTGGTGCGTGCCAGTGACTGGTGGTCAGCCACAAATGCTGACACCAGGCTACCTTCCACATTGGTCCCGGGATTCCCAGCATATCTTTTGTCGGGCCACTGACGGAACCATCTGTTCGATGCCTATAGACCCGCCGAATTCAACACCAGTGCCTGTATTTGAAAACCGTCCAGGGCACATTCTTGAACCTTTTTCCATATCACCTGATGAAACCCTGATTGCCATTCAACAATCCAGCGTGATCCACATACTCACGTTTCCCCAAGGCAAGGAAATCAGGCAATGGGAAACACCTTGGCCAATACAGAACTGGGCCAGTGAATTACAGTGGCACCCTGATGGAAAAACAGTCATACTCAATTCACATGCCCAGTACAACCAGATGGGTATCTGCCTTTTCAACATCGAACAAAGTGAAGTCACCCATGCATTGAATGTAACCCGTCCCTGGTGTCAAACCATGTGGTCTTCGGACGGATCACAGCTCATCATTCATCCCTATGATCAGGAAGACCTGTGGCTCATGCCCATAGATCCCAACCTGCCCCTGAATGAAGCCCTGGCACCAGCCTTCACTACGGAAGAATTCCTCGGGGAGTTGCTCGAAAATTGGAACCAAAGGATCGAAGCGGATCCTTTGTATGCAGACAACTATGTGTCTCGAGCCGTTGTATTGTTGGCCACCAAAGATTATGTGCATGCAGATCAAGATCTCAACCGAAGTGCAACACTCATCACCGAGCCCAATGATCCGGCAATTATCGCGATCGACTATTGGGCAGGTGCGTATAAATGGGCAGGCCGTACAACAGAGGCCCAGTTGTGGGCCTCTGTAAAAGCGCATCTGGCCGAAAGGTTTCCAGAGCTTAACAAAAATTCCAATTAAGACGACAACCTCCTTCAGTACCAGGGCTGCAGGCTTCGGCTTGCAGTCCTTTGTTTTGGCTTTCGTCGTGTCCCACAGAAGTAAATCCATGCACGGTATTTATTTTCAATTTTATATAAGAAATCCTGACAAAAAGTCATCCAAACGACGCATGGATTAATGGAGGGAGAGGGAAGATAAGATGTTTGACTTATTTTGTACAAGAAGGAGGTAGGGTTTGATGAAGACAGGAATTGTATATTATAGTGGATGGATATCAGGCATCTTCGTCTGCTTGTGCCTTGTGGGCCAGGCGGCCAGGGCAGATTTCATCTTTGGTGAGCCTGAAATGGTACCCAACATCAATAGCGCATATTCTGATGGCTCCCCGCAAATATCTCGCGATGGCCTGGAATTGTACTACAACTATAGTGCTGTTGAAGGAGAATGTTCTTTCGACATATGGGTGTCAAGAAGGTCAACAACAAAAGATCCCTGGTCTACCCCCATGAAGCTGGGGGTGCCTGTAAATTCACCTGGGCCACAACGTACACCGTCCCTTTCTGCTGACGGATTAGAACTCTACTTCTCTGATGGTTTCCCCAATGTCACCGGCTGCACACCAAATCCGGGTGGTTATGGGCACACTGATCTGTGGGTATCGACTCGCATAAGCAAAGACGCTCCTTGGGGCACTCCGAAGAATCTTGGACCGATAGTCAACACTGTCGATGCGCAAGACACGCCTTGTATCTCGGCGAATGGGCTGGAGCTGTACTACATGTCCAATATTCCTGGCGATCCCCGAAACAGTGAAATACTTGTGACGACCCGTCCGACCAAAGCTGACCCTTGGGGCGAACCGGTAACTCTCAGTTCCAATGTCAACAGTAACGAGTATGAGTATACGCCGTATATCTCCACCAATGGTCTGTCCCTCTTCTTCTCAAGGGGATTCTCCAAGGCCCACGTGTGGGTCTCCAGACGTTCAACCATCACTGCGCCATGGGGAACAGCCAGACTATTTGAGCCGGTTAATTCGGGAAATAAAGATGATGTATGGGGTGTCTCGCCAGGAGAGACTGAGTTTTGTATGTCCTTCTCAGAAGAGGATTCAACTCTCTACTTTACTCGCGGTACGGACGTGTTTACATATGATTACAGCCTCTGGCAAGTAGAGGTGACTCCCATCCTTGATCTCAATGGTGACAGTGCCATTAACCAATTGGACCTCAACACGTTACAAGACCATTTAGGCCGCACAGATAATTCACTCTATGATATTGCTCCGATTCCCTTTGGTGATGGTGTTGTTGATGCCAAGGATTTGCGCGTCCTGAGAGAGTTCTTGTTGCCTGAACTGGCCATACATCCCCATCCAATCAACAGTCAAGGCAACATTCCCCATGATCCCGTATTAAGCTGGGAGTCCGGCGGTTATGCTCAAATGCACGATGTGTACTTTGGCACTGATTACGATGATGTCAATGATGCCACGATGGCCGACTCGCCGTATATGGGACGTCAGGAGACAAGCAGTTTTGATCCGGGGCAACTTCATTTCAGCACCACGTATTACTGGCGCGTAGACGAGGTAAATGGTGCCCCAGACTTCACGGTGTTCAAGGGAGATCTCTGGAGCTTCACGGTTGAATCCCGGTCGGTTCTGATTCCAGGGGCTACCATTTCCATGACCGCTTCAAGTGCCATGACGACAAGCACACCAGACATGATCATGAATGGGTCTGGCCTTGAGGGCGACACGCATTCAACGAACAGCCTGGACATGTGGCTCAGTGCGTCGCCTGATCTGTCTCCCTGGTTGATGTGTGAATTCAACCAGGCACAGAAGCTCGATCACATGCTGATTTGGAACTCTAACACCATTTCTGAAGGATTAATGGGTTGGGGTCTCAAGGACGTGAACATTGAATACTCAGTCAATGGCGTGGATTGGACAGGCCTTGGGACATTCACCATCAGCAAGGCCCCTGGTCTTTCGACCTATAGCGAGCCTCAGGGTATTGACTTCGGTTTGGTGCAGGCCAAATATGTCAGAATGGACATCTTGAATAACTGGGGTGGTTGGGTGAAGCAATATGGTGTGGCGGAAGTCCAATTTTATGGGCTTCCTGTGTATGCACATACACCGGTACCTGCCTCCGGTTCAAAGGATGTCCTGCCGAACTCGGTGGTGACGTGGCGTGCAGGTCGTGAAGCGAGTCAACATACAATCTATGTCAGTGCTGATGCCAATGCTGTGGCCGATGGTCTGGCGCCTTGCGTAACAACCAATACAAACAGTCTGGATCTGACATCCCTGAATCTCCAATTGGATGAGACCTATTACTGGCGAGTGGATGAAGTCAATGAGACAGAAACCCCGTCTTTGTGGTCTGGCCCTGTGTGGAGTTTCAGTACGTCACTCACATTGATCGTGGATGATTTTGAGAGGTACAGCAAATTCAGTCCGGACCGGCCGTTCCAGACCTGGCTGGACGGACTTGGCTATTCCGCCGATCAGTTCTTGACTGTGGCGTATGGTGGGAATGGCACTGGCGCTAGCCTGGGCCATGACATCTGGAATCCGAGTAGTCCGTACTTCAATCGACAGATTATGGAAACAACCCGCACGATTATGGGTAGTAATCAGTCGTTGCCTTTCTATTACACAAATACTGGCGGCGTGGCGTCTCAAATCGATCGTGTGTGGTCGATGCCTCAGGATTGGAGTGGTCATGGTATTCAAACCCTGGTGCTGTATTTCTATGGTGCTGCAGGCAATACCGGTCAGTTGTATGCCGAGATCAATGACATCAAGATTCCATATGACGGTGATGCCTCGAATCTGGGAAAACCAGAATGGAGTACTTGGAATATTGATCTGAGTTCTCTGGATGTCACCCGTGTCAACAGGCTGAGTATTTGTATTGAGGGCGAAGGTGCCAGTGGATTGCTTCTATTCGACGATATTTCGCTGCACACCCCAGCATCTGAATAGCCAAGACTGGTGGCTCGATAGACAGAGGGCTCATTGTCAGCTGGATGACGGCTACTGATTCTGGAGGCAACAATGTGGATCTCGACGAGGGCGAAACCTACTACTGACGCGTGGATGAAGTCAATGAGGCAGAGACTCCATCCGTGTGGCGGGGACCTGTGTGGCACTTTGCCACGTCACTCGCGTTTACCGAGGATGGCTTATAGGCTGACTGGCAATTCAGTCCGGACCGTTGAATGTAAAGAGAAAACAGAAAGAAAAGAAAACAGAAACTTGAAAGGCAGGGTAAAAATGAAATGTCTGTTTAAAACAAAGCAAATGGGCTTGATTCTGATCCTATGTATTGGTCTACCCATGCACACAGCCATGGCCTTGCGTGTGGCCTGTGTGGGGGACAGTCATACCTATTCGGGCGGCACCTCCGTTCCGGATGTGAGCTATCCGGCCCAGTTGGAAACGATCCTGAAACAATTGAACCCCGAATGGGAGACAAAAAATTTTGGTGTGTCAGGCGCCACTGTGCTTGAGCAGGGAAATTTGCCCTACATCCACCAGGCTGATTATACGTTTCCATGGAAATGGTGCCTTGATCCCAATGCGTACGAATTGGCACTGGCCTATGAACCGGATGTGGTGGTTTTTCAGTTCGGCAGTAATGCTACCATGAACCTCAAGAACATAGGATTGATCGATGAGCATTTCCTCGCTGACTACAATGCCCTGATTCAAACCTTTGATGAATTGCCAAGTAAGCCGATGATTGTGATCTGTCAACCCCCTCCCATGTTCGATCCCATGTATTCACCATGCGCTACCATCCTCAAGGAACAGATCGTACCGCTGGTGACAGAGGTTGCAGCCGCGTGGCATGCGCCGGTCGTGGATTTCTACACGGCATTCCAGGACTTGCGACACCTTTACAAGGCCGATCAGATGCATGTCACAGCAGCCGGCGCGAAGATTATGGCAGACATGGTGGCTGAAGCGATATTAAGGATGACAGTAGGTCCTGACTTGAATGGTGACGGCATCGTGGACACTTTGGACATGCACATCATGGTGGACCACTGGGGTCGGGATGACTCAGCCTGTGATATTGCGCCCGCACCTTCGGGTGACGGTATCGTGGATATTCAGGACATGATGGCATTGGCCGAATTCATGGAACCTGTGGATACACGGCTCATCATGCGTTTAAGGTTGGATGAGGCATGTGGCGATGTCACGAATGACAGCGCTTTGGAGTATGATGGTATACTCAACGGGAATCCCATGTGGATGCCTGCTGATGGCATATCAGGCGGCGCGCTCCAATTTGACGGGATGGACGATTATATTGCAGGGCCCTTTGTCCTGGATCCCACCAAGGGGCCGTTGAGCTTCTGTGCATGGGTCAAAACCAGCGAAGTGGGGCAAGTGATTGTGTCGCAGGCCGGGGCTATGAATGATTGGCTGTCCATCGACTCGTCCGGAAGGCTCACAACAGGTTTATCCTATCCCTCATCAATTCTGACTTCGACATCCGGCATTTCAGATGACACCTGGCACCACATCGGCCTGGTGAGTGATGACTCAGGCAAATGCCTCTACATAGACGGTGTTGAAGCAGCCACGGATAAGGCACTTCCAATTTTACCTTCCAACGGCAGTCTGCATATTGGGGTTGGAAAAGAATTGGATCCGGACAGCTTCTTCACTGGTATGATGGACGATATACGCATCTACAACGTGGCACTCGAACCCAGCGAAATCGCAGAATTGGCGAAGTGATACCCAACAGTCATGTCAGTTTTGCTGGAACAGGCAAGACCCCATGGTCTCCCTCAATACCTTCTTTTTGCCCAAGGGCTGCTGGCTTCGGCTTGCAGCCCTTTGTTTTTCTATGACAGTGGTCTGGATGCCTCTTTCCTGGGGTTTAAAGGCCATAAGGGTTGCCAGGGTAAAGGTTAGGTTTTTCGTGTCATTGGCTTGCCTGTGAAAGTCACAATGTTTTAATTTATCTCTGAATATTTTTGGCATAAATGCAGCTCAGATGACGCATGTGTATATGGAGGGAGAGGCGAGGACTGCGGGAGTCCTCGTGATTGAGGTATTGGCAGGATACTGCAGCGAGTGAAGACTGGAAAGGATGAATATAATGGGTCATGCGAATGTACACTGGGCACCAAATACGACATAACCGGATATATAAGGCAAAGACAAAGACTCTGTTTGACTTGAATGGCAATCATATTTACTGCGCCTCTGGCCAGCCAACTGGTTATTATCTGGAGGATGGTCTGTCGCTTGATGTCAAACATATCTACGGCCCGGACGGCTACTCCAAATTTTATGTCCAGGACGGGCATATCTACGGTCCAAATACCTGTTTACCCTGGGAAAATGGTTATGGTCGTGATTTGACGAACAGTGAGCAGCTCAAACGGGCCTGAAATGAAAACCGGCGACATTGTACAATTCAGGGGTCAATGTTACCGCGTGGGTTCAAACATGACCCACGTGAGCATCGAACTTGTTGAACTCAGACGTCCATTGATTGGCCTCTGGGTGAGTCGTGATGAGGTGCATGCCGTGTCTCCTGCAGATAACGGCACTGTGAGCAAAGGCTGGCTTACTTCAACGCCGGTTTAAGACTAGAAGGAATGGTAATATCACACAATTTCGGAGGAGAATGCAAATGAAGGCAGGCTCAAATCAACCCTTTTGGTGAATTCGTAAGTAGCACAATGGATCTTTCATCAACCACCTGATTGTATTAATTCTAAGTCTTAAGAAGGAGGAATGTCATGAAGTTAAGGGGAACCCTAGTTCTATTGTGTTTATTTGTATTGACGGTCAGCAGTCAGGCCATAAGCCAGGAACAACCCGACATATTAGCTATTCGGGCAGGCTTTGCCCAGGCCCTGGACAACCATGACCTGGACGAAATACTGTCCTATTTTACAGAGGATGGTGTCCAGGAATTCATCGTCTTGGGCAATACCCCAATGGATTCTGAGGAAGAGATACGTGCGTTCTATATGAATCAATTCAGTGGCAATCCAGATTGGCATACCTCAGAGGGTCGTGTTCTTACGGATGGCGACATTGTGGTTGTGGATCACGCCGCGCTCGGCACAAATACAGGCCCTTCAACACTTCCAATCACGGGAAAACCATGGACTCTCCCGCATCTGGACATCTATGAATTTGAAGGCGACAAGATTAAACGGCTCACGACCTATGGAGATTATGCCGGCATTCTGGTTCAGCTCGGCTTTGCCCCCATGCCCGAGATGCCTGATTTTACTCCGTCCATCACGGTTCCCGATCCTGAGCCAACAGGCTTGTCACCCATGGAAGCCAATATGGACCAAATTGACCGTTGGAACAGCCATGACGCTGCCTTGATGGCAAAGATCTATGATACCGATACCCATCTATTTGCGGGTCCTCTGGGTGCGCCATTGGACCGTGTCGCTTTGACTGCCATGAATGAGATGTATTTTTCAGCATTCCCGGATGTGGCGCTTGAAGTCGTGCGAGCCATTGATCTGGGGGATGGTTGGGTCTTGACTGAACTCTTATCACAGGCCACACACCAGGACGCCTTCATGGGCATTCCAGCGGCGGGATATCCGACAGAGATCAGGGCCGTATGGCTAACGAGATATGCACAGGGGCTGGTCATAGACGGCGCATTCTATTATGACAACCTGACACTCATGACTCAGATGACAACCGCACCCTATCCTCTGGACGGCATCTGGATCACGACCTATCCGACGGCCGCGGGCAATTTGATCTCAACGACCATCTATACGGCCCAGGACGCGGCCAAGACACGGTACACCGGGACGCTGGAGTTTCTCAATTCGTTTGGGGCTTCCGGACTGTACCCGGATGCAGATCCGTCATTGAGGGTGTATGCAGGCGGGCACGCGGTCACAGTCGGTCGTAACAAGTACGAGGCAATCTACCTGGGGTACGACAGGACACTGGATGCCAGTACGGGCGTTATGGAGATCGCGGGTTTACACACTGTGGACGCTCAATTTGAACTCCTGGATGCGAATCTGCTTCAGGGCCATGGCACCGCTTCCTACTATATGGCCGCGCAGGATGCAGACCAGGACGGTTTCCCGGATGAAGGGGAGTCGCCAGTTCTCTCTTATCCGTTCATGTGGACGGGAAAACGTCTTACGCCTCTGCCTTGAGACCAGCCTGAGTTTCGTGCGCATTTATTGACCTAATCAGGGGCTGCAGGCTTCGGCTTGCAGCCCTTTTCAGTGATGGCGTCATGTCATCGACCGGGTTGCGTGGTGCCCGTGAATTCTGGCGGGACATATGATTCGATGTCATCGATCCGGGCCACGGTCTCATTGTGCCGGTTCGTCAGGGTCAGGGTGTTCATATCCAGTGTCTGACTGCGCGCGTAATCACCCACCACAAACAGTGCATAGCCGCCCCTGGGATACACAGTACGCTTGCGAAAGGCCGGCCGACTGGCTGTCACATAGAGAAATGTCCGGGCGGGCAGCACAGTGCCGCCGCGAAATGTGAAGTTGGCATGACCGCTCAATGTCCAGCCCGAAATATCCACTGCATACTCATTGGGATTCTGAAGTTGGATGTATTCTTCGTCCGGATTGTCAATGGCCGGGCTCAGTTCAAGCATACCAAAGTCAATGGTTGCATCCACAGGCTGGGCCTCAGGGATTTCCCGGGCACCGGATGCCAGACCATCATACAACTGATGGCGTCGCTCAGGGAAATACTCGTACCTCATTTCATTGACTGCCTCCCACAAGGATTGAGGGCAGCAGGGGGCAGTGGAACCATTACCCCACGCGTGTGAATTCCATTTGGCTGCATCCAGAGCTGCATCCGGGGCAATCTGAAGACCGAGTTCATCCATGCGAGGTTCGTAATACAGATCCTTGTCAGGTGTACCCGGCGGCTTGAGCAGGTCATCCATGAGGGTACGCAGTCGACGCAGATACATCTGCCGCATCTCGGGTGTCGCGAAGATGGCCTGGGGCAGCCCATTGTTGTTGCCCACAAACAGGGGGGTGTTGAAGATCAAGGTCTGATCCCAGTAGGTCATGGAACTGATCCATCTGCGTCCAAAGCTGAGATCCACGTCCCAGGGCCACATCTGCCACTCATCACTGATGCCGGTGTCTCGATAGAGATAGTAGTTCTTGTGACAGCAGTCCACATCTCCGGTCAGGGTCATGGCTGCAAGAAAATTGACGACTTGAGCGATATCCACATGATCATACAGGTACTGATGTTTTGCATCACCCGAAAGGCTCAGGCCAGTACGGAGGGCCTGAAGGTCGGCATTATTTTCATAGACTCTTGTTTTCTTTTCCGCACCACTGGTCGCATCGGAGGCACTGGTAAAGGTGTTGTACATCTTGTACAGGGCTCCATCCGCATTGATACCCATGCGAATGAGCCAGTCCTCGTCCCCATTCTCCATCACATGGGCAGTGCCCCAGAATACGCCATTCTGCTGTACACGTACAGGAAAGACCCAATGATAGGGACAGCCAGCCTCTCGATAGGTATCATAGGCCAGGATATTTCGCATCAGTGCCTTATCCGGGTAGGTCGTCATCAGATTGATGTCATCCGCACGGGGCGCATCCTGTTCCCACTTGAAGTTATGGCCAGGATGAAAATCAATGTCATAGCTTTTCTTTGGAAATCCACGGCTCGATTGGCCATGCAGGTTGATCAACACATTATCGTAAAATTCGCCATCGTAAAACAGGCTGCATCGGGTTCCTGTGTCCGAGTTGGCGGCTGTTGGATTCTGGATGAACCAGTAGAACACGGGCAGGGGATTGGTCAGGCCGGGATCTTCCACCACGGTCCCACAATACTGAGGAGAATTGGCCGGGTCGGCAAACCTTGGATATCGTGTTTCCCGATTCATGGAATCCTTTGCCGTGATATACCAGCGTACCATCTGACCCGCTGACAGGGCTGACGAGGGAATGATCGCGCCATACTCAGTGGCATTCACCCTGTTTGCATGAGGCAGCGGAATGGTGATCTCCGGATCAAAGTCTATACGATAATGCAATTCGGCAGAGTCAACCGGATCAAAGGTCCGGTCAATGCGTGCGCTAATGAGCAGGTCATCACTCGCCCCAGGCATGACCGGAACGTGACTGACGCCGCTGATGGCCGGGCCCAGACGCAGGAGTCCGCCCTGATTGGCCTTGCCTGGCGTGGGCAGGGGGAAATAGCTCAAAAAGGGTTCCAATCGGCCTTCTGCCAATCCATAGGAGACATCCGGAACCTGAATGGGGTACGCTGGGGCAAATTGAGATGCCACGGTGTATCCATCCGGATGAACCAGGGCCAGATATTCGCCCTCGCTGCTTAATTTGAAATTGGTGTGGAGCTCGCTGCCTGGTTCTCGCCGATCCTTTTGAGACGCAAACACAACCAGATAGGCATTAGTCGGCAGCAGGATTGAGGGGAATCGCCATTTTGTAAGATCATCCGCCTTGTCTGTCAGACACCAACCCTCCAGGTTGACGGTCTCTGCCTCGGCATTGTAGAGTTCAATCCAGTCCTCTTCCCCACGATCTGCGTCATCGAGCCCGGTGTCATTCACTGCCAGAAACTCATTGATCCTGGGCCCATCCTGTGCCGAGAGACTGATCCAGGGGCAAAGCAGACAGGAAATAGTAAAAATAAAGGCTGGTACAGGAAGTTTTCTCATAAGAACAACAATCGCATAGAATTCCGGGTCAATCAGGTTAAAACCAGGTAAAACACACCATATGGACGAACTTACAACTATACCAAATGAGACGGTCTGGTTCAATCAATCTGAATTGAGACTATCGGATTCGTGGGTTTTGCCCCTCCAAAATAATCAAATTCAAGGTTATTTATGTAACCATATAGAGGCGAAGGACAACATAAGAAGTAGATATACGTATTGTCCACAGTGTTTCAGGACGCGGCCTGTGGCATGGGTAAAGTGGGAGACTTGGGTTGTGTGAGAAGAGGTGGAACAGTCCATAATATGCAGCATCTTGGTAATGGAGTAAACAACTATGAACCCAAGAAAACTCTGTATGTTAGAAAACGAAAAGCTCATTGATGCAGTAAAAAACCTGGTCAGAGAGCTGGAAGAGGGCGATTCAGGATCAGGCTTCAGGACGTGTGACACCTGTCAATTCGGTCCTGAGAATTCATTGCCTGTGTTTGATGTCCATTGCCAGTTTGGCTATGCCTATGATGCGCTATCGAATGTATTGGGGCAACTTGAAGAACTCACAAATCAGAGTCAGGCTTCATGACATGGAGAAATCTCATACCTGACGCGATTTTGGCCCATGCATCAGCAGGGGGCCCTGCGTATTCTGCTGAGACGTTGAGCCATATCAATCATCTGTTTATTAACAAGATGAGATTGAGGATTCGTTTATGATGGATGGAAGGCCAGAAATGAGAGTCGGGGACGTGGTTTGTTATAGGGATCATGCCTACCGGGTGGGTATCAGCAGGACTGACACCAGTATTGAGTTGATTGAGTTGAATGCACCTACCAGGGGACTATGGGTCTGCCGGGATGAAGTCAGTCCGGCGTCTCATCAAATGCAAACCGAAGACCCGGGCTTCCAAAACAGAGTACCTGACCATTGATCAGCGTGAGGAGTACGGAGCCCTCGCGATTGACTGCCAGCCCCCAGGGTACTGGCGCCGCTGGAAGCGTATGACGCCATAGGGATTTCCCTGACCCCAGATCGACCGCCTGGACGCTTGACAGGTCTGCCATCACCACCGCATTTTTCGACACGGCAATGGCCAGGCTGCCAGGGCAGCGCAGCTGCCAGCGAGGTGTCTTTGATATCCTGAACTGCCCCCATCCCTGTATGATGTGCCTGGGAATTCGTTCGTTCGTGACACACTGGTTCAATACTGTCTCTTCGATCGGGTCATAGCACTGCAGCCTGCTGTTGTCCAACCAGACAATGTCGTGGACTCCGGTCGAGGCGTGCAGCATTTTCTTGGTCACTGTGTGATCGTAAACAGGGATGTCCGGATGGGAGTAGTAGGGCTTGCCACAGGCAATGACATGCTGGCCCACGAGAAACAGTTCCCAGCCCCGTGCACTGGTGGATTCACATTGGGCCAGGGGGGCCGGGTCATTGAGACACTGTCCGCTGCGCAGGTCGTACACGGCCGGTGACACGGCATTGCCCCCTGCCAGGTACAGCTTGTTTCCGTGGGACAGGAGATGCCCCTGCACGCTCACGCCTGTGTTTGCCTCTGAATCGAGATGCCCGGATGTGTTGTTGCACCACTGAACCTGGCCTGTGGCCGGATCCAGGGCATAGACGTAGGTGCCGTCGTAATTGACCAGACCGGCCGCCACATAGGCCGTATTGTTCTCGACAAGAATGCCGCTGGCTGCCGGCCATGTGGACAGGAGTTCGCCGTACACCGGGATCTTGCGTTCCACGGGGGCTGCCCTGAAACGCCAGAGGCGCCGTCCCGTGGCAGTCTCCAGGGCATAGACCCAGCCGTCGCCGGAACCCACCAGGGCCCGGCCCTGCCAGAGCGTCGGGGGGATGCGGATGTCACCACCCGTTGCCGCGCTCCATTGTTCGCGTCCGCTGTGCTGCGTGTCCAGGGCCCGAACCACGCCGTCCGAACCGGCCACCAGGCAGAGGTGCCCCAGGGTCACAGGGGCTGTGAGACGTACGCCTTCAAGCTCCGAGGGCTTGGTCTGCCACAGCAGTTGAGCGGTTTGAGGCACCACCGCCTGGGTCACTGTGGTCCTCTGATTATTGGCCCGGAAGGTCGGCCAGTCCGCCACGGACTCTCGCAGCCTCTCCTGCACCTCAGATCCGGAGGGCCCGTTTTCCAGTCGATCGGTCGTGATCTTGTCAGGGGTAAAATCAAAATCACCGGCCGGTCCCAGGGCGGTCAATCCGCAGAGGGTGAGTTGGCAGTCACAGGCAAAGGGCCACCAGTAGAGGAGGCCATTGCCGATGGTCACGCCGTCGTGACAGGAAGGACGCATGGGGGAGATCCAGTTGGCGCGTGCACTGTCGAAATCGAAGCGTACCGTGCCTCCCATGGCCCGAAACAGGATGCTGTCCAGGGTGGCCACGGGTCGTGTGCAGGCTCGACGTCCCATGGAAAACTCGGCCAGCACCTTGCCTGTCAAGGGATCGAGTTTCTGGCTGACATTGTTGCCCCAGGGGCCGCTGATCGCATACAGCCCGTCCTCCTGGCGGATCAACTGAAAGTTATCGTAGGGATTCTCCCAGAGTATACTGCCGTCCCGTGTGGACACGGCCAGCAGTTTCCGTACCTGGGGTCCTGCAAAAAACAGGGCATCCTCATCACATTTGAGATAGGCGGTCGTACGCCAATTGGTCTCCCAACTCTGACGCGTGAGGGCCTCACCGAGCGACTCGAACAGGGCCGGTGCACTGCCCGGTGTTTTGCGCCAGAGCACCTGACCTGTTTTCGCATCCAGACAGGTCAGATAGCCTCCAAATCGAAAGGCAAACAGCCGCCCGCTTTTCATACACACGGCTCGCGAATCCATGGGTTGATCCTCGTGGTAATGCCACAAGACGCTCTGGGTCTTGACGTCAATGGCCAGGAGGCTGCAGCCAAAGCCCCATTCATTCTCCGGTGTGTTATAGCCCTTGGAAATGCCGTCCCAGGGCCACCCGTGTTCCAGGCGTTTCCACCGCATGGTGGCGTCCGCGGGTTCTGCCTGGCCCATGAGCGCATACAGGGTGTCGCCTTCCAGGGCCATCCACTTCCAGAATGTACCGCCAGCCAGATTCAAAGGGGGGATGATCTCATCTTTAATCTGTCCGGTTTGCGTGTCAATGAGCTTGCAGGAACGGTCATCCCCCAGATACAGCGTGTCTGGCGTGGCAATCATGGTGTTGCGGTGGACCATGAGACCCTCAGGAAGAGGGCGTCTCCAGAGCAGGGTTCCGTTGAATCCATTGAATGCGGCCAGTGTATTGAGGAAGGCCTCTTCGCGCTCGTGCCAGGCCACATGCCCAAAGGCCTTGAAGATGCGCCCTGCTGAGGCCAGGGCCAGTTGAGGTGCAGGACCATACCGAGGATCGGCCAGAAACTGCGTGAGATAGGGGGCACGGGCCACACGGTCCAGAGACACGGGATTGTTGTCAGGTCCGTGATAGGGATGACTCCAGTCATCCAGTCCGTCGGGTATGGGCTTGATCCGCTCGCGCTGACCGAGCCGGGCTCGACCGCCGGGGCGCAGTACGCGCAGGGCCTCGGCATCGGACAATCCCGTGGACGGATCAAGCAGCACAAGGCAGTCTGCGGTATTGTCTGCAAGATGCAGATGCGTTAAATCACCCTGGTCGATCTGTACGCGCGTGGGGCTGAATCCCGCTTGACGAGCCCGTTGACGGGCCTGATTCACGTCCTTGGCATCCGGGAGTTGGATATACACCAGCATCTGGCTCTTGCGCACCACCTCAAAGGCGTAGTCACAACTTGGATCACCCAGCACCACGCAAATACCCTGGCTGGATCCCAACGCTTCGCAGAGTGTGTCCGTATCCTCCTGCGCAGTGCTCAAGCTCAGAACAAACAGGGAGGTCAAAAAGGCAAGTATGACAGGGTTCAATCTGCAGGTCATGTGAATCCCCTTTCCTATGAGTCCATCCATTCTGTTGAAGACCGATTCGCCACTGCCGAATCATGCTACCCCATCAGGCGGTCTATGTAAAGAAGATGACCGGAGTCAAAGCTGCGCCCGCTTTATGACTCACGCAATACACCCCGGTTCATCACGAAATGACGGTTGGCATAGCCTGTGCTGCTTGGGTCGTGGGTGACCAGGAGTACGGCGCCTCCTGCCTGGGCATACTCAGCCAGGGATTGAAGCACAATGTGACTGTTGTCCGGGTCCAGATTGCCCGTGGGTTCGTCTGCCAGGATCAGTTGGGGTTCGCACACCAGGGCCCTGGCCAGGGCCGTACGCTGACGCTCCCCAATACTCAATGCCGACACCAGGTGATGGGCCCTGTCATGCAGATCAAGACGGGTCATGAGCGTTTCCGCAGAGGTTTCTGCACACCCGCGCTCGTGAGCCAGTGAGCCAGACAGAATATTGTCTCTGAGACTCAAGTAGGGAATCAGATGAAACTGTTGAAATACGAATCCCACATGACGGCCGCGCAGGCGCGCGCGGTCATTCGGACTTTGAGCATAGACATCGGTCTCAGCCAGCAGAACCTGTCCGCCATCAGGAGACAGGAGACCACCGCACACCAGCAGCAGGGTGGACTTGCCGCATCCGCTGGGGCCCTGCACAGAGGCGAAGTCTCCTGGGGACAGCGCAAACGTCACCTCCCGAAGCGCTTCGATCTGAGGGCCACCCTTCTGTGTATAGCGTTTGCTGATATTGTGACAACCTAACATGTCTACTCCTCACATAATACCGCAGCCGGATCCTGCTGGATTGCCCACAGGATCGGTACCCAACTGGCCCCCAGCGTGACCACAGGCGTCAGGCAGAGAACCGCGATCAACCAGGGCAGAGAGACTGCCACCTGAAGCCTCTGGGACGCACCCTGTCCCGGTCCCAGGGCCAGGAACAGTCCGGCCCCAAGCAGGACGCCCAGGCTTCCTCCAAGCAGGCCGAGCAGGGCGGCTTTGCCCATGAACACGACTGCAATGGATCGGGTCCGTAATCCCATGGCCCGGAGAATGCCGATTTCAATGCGCCGCTCACGCACATTGACCCAGGCCAGCACACCGACCACGAGTGCGCAGGCGGTCAGGACCAAGGGTACAATACTCGCAATCATGCGCTCCCTTTGCCTGCCCATGGCCATTCGATTGGCCTTTTCTCTGTCCAACAGGGCCTGGGCATTGTCCGCGGCCGAGCGGCGCGCCTCTGCTCTGGCCAGGGCCTTGCCGGACAGTTCGATCACCTGGGTCTCAGGCAGAATGGCCTGGATCTCCTGACGAACCTTGGGCAGGTTGGCCCAGGCACATTCGCACTCCAGTGCCATCATGGCACTGATCAGACCGGCCTTGCCCAGCATCTGCTGCGCATCCTCCAGACTGGTCCACAGTGTGATGTCGTCGATCGTACCACGCTCCGGATGCAGTATAGAGATCTCAAAGGCCTTGCCCTGGACCTGTATGATGTCCCCCTGGTTCAGGGACAGGCTCCTGTGCAATTCATACCCCACGGCAATCTTCCCTGATTCGACCGGTTCCATGATGGGCTTCAAGTTGCTTCGGTGCGCCCAGGGCATTTCCCCCTTCACGCCGATCAGCAGGACCTTACGTTTCTTTTCAGACCACTCGACCTTGGCCTGCAGCATGGGCAGGAGATGGCGGATCGTGACAATATCCGGTGCCGCAGCCAGCAAGGGGGCATAGGATTCCGGCATGGTTTCGTCTGCATAACTCTCAGCATAAAAATCTGCCAGGCTCTGTGCCTTGGGCAGGATGAGGATGTTGAATCCCATGCGTTTGGTGATCACACGGAACTCATCCTCCATCTCGGCAATCTGCTGCTCCACGGCCGACTGCTTGGCTGCGATCATGGCTTCACTCACGTGGTTGAACTGCTGCAGGAAGAGTGTGGAGCCCACCACACTGGACACGGCCAGTACGACGGCCATACCGGCCAGGACAAAGTTGACCCAGCGATGGACCATCTCTTTCAGGATTAAATGCCAGACATTCATACAGTCCCCTTGTTTCCTGATGTCACTTGAAGTAGACGCCCCTGGTCCAGGACGCCCACACGATCCGCCAGCAGATTCGTCTCCAGGGGATTGTGGCTGATGTGCAGGGTGGTCACACCCAGGGTCCGTTGAATGCGATACAACTCCTGACAGACCTCGTCCCGGGCCTGTTCATCGATGGCACTCACAGGTTCATCCAGCAAGAGCACATCCGGTTCAAACACCAGGGCCCTGGCCAGACTGACCTTCTGCCGTTCCCCACCACTCAAGCCATGGGGCAGCCGATCCAGCAAATGTGTGATATGCAGCAGGTCGGTCATGCGATGGATTATGGTGTCTCGTTCACGTCGAGGCATGCCGCGCACCTCAAGGCCGAAGCCGATGTTGTGGCTCACCGACCGGTTGGGAAACAGCACGCCGTCTTGAGGCACGTAGCCGATTTGGCGTCTCCAGGGCGGCGTCCCGTCCAGGGGATGGTCATCGATGCAAATCGAGCCGGACAGGGGGTGATGCAGGCCGCAGATGAGCTTCATCAGGAGGCTTTTGCCTGCACCATTGGGTCCGGTCAGGACAAAATACTCACCCCCGTGTACCTGGAATGTCACATCTTGCATGATAAACGATCCGATGCGGAAGCACAGCGCCTTGATGTCAATGGAGCGACCCTTTACCATAGGTATCCTTTCCCGCCCAGTCGCTTGAACACAATCAATGTGGTCATGGAAATCAGAATCATCATGGCACCCACCACCAGCGCCACCTCAATGCGGCCGATGCTGGTTTCCAGAAAGACCGTGGTGGGCATGATCTCTGTTCTGCTGCGCATGGTCCCGCACACGAGAAGCACAGGGCCGAACAGGCCAAAGATGCGGGCCCAACTGATGACCGCACCTGCCACCAGCGCGGGGACCACATTGGGGAGCACGACCCTTGAAAAGGCCTGCCACGGCGAGGCCCCCAGTGTCATGGCGACCTGTTCGTAGCGCGGGTCCAGGCTTTCAAAACCGGATTTGATCACGCGGATGGCAAATGCCGCCCCTACAATGAACTGGACCAGGACAATCCCCAGCGGCTGGTACACGAACAGCCCCTCTTTCCAGATCCCCCGGTCGATCCAGCGGCCCAGCGGCGTACTGAAGAAGATCAAGACGCTCAGGCCCATGACCAGCGGCGGCAAGACAATGGGAATGTCCAGAATCGTATCGACCACCACGTAACCCGGAAAACGCCGACGCGACAACACATAGCCTGCCGGGACAGCCACAGACACGGCCAGCAGGGTACTGGTCAATGAGGTGCCAATGGACAGGGCCACGGAATCGACCAGGGCCTTGTCTGACAGGGCCGTGCGCAGGGCCGCGGGCGTGATTGAAATAAAGACCCCGGCTGTCAACCCCAGGATCACCAGAAGATAGAGCACCAGGGGGACACTCAAGATGAGATCAAAGCTTCGGTATGGATGGCCGGTGCCGGATGGAGCGGTCATGGCGCTGGCTCCCTGACAGGCGAGAATCCCAGCTCTGCAAACAGGGCCTTGCCTTCGGTGGCCAGGTAGTGATAGAAACGTTTGGCTGCGGGTCGTTCGGATTCCGAGGCAATCATGCCCGCCGTGACCTTGGTGTAGGTCAGGTCCACCACACCAAATGTGGCGGAAGTGATGGTGTCCACATAGGACTTTGGAATGGGGAGGATATCCACTTTATCCTGGTACAATACGGCCACGGCATTCCAGACAATGGCGGCATCCAGTGTGCCCATCACCACATCGTTGCACCGTTGTTGGTGTCCCTTGGTTTCCACACGCACATTCTTGAGCACGTCCTGACCATAGTCCTGGGCCGCCAGCATATACTTGACAATCTGGCCGGAGGAGGAGTAGATCTGGTTGCCAATGCCGACCCTCAAACCGGGGCGGGCCAGATCCTGCAGGGCCTCGATCCCCTTGGCATTGCCCTTGGGTACAATGATAACCACCTCCAGGGAAGCCAGGGTGCACCACTGCGAGATCAGTCCCTTGTCAGATGCCCATGGCATGAAGGGATCATGGCAGATGTAGATGTCTCCTTTGCCGGTATTTTGGATTTGAGCGCACAGTTCCCCTGATCCGCCGTAGGTGGTGACAATCGTATCCTGAGAGTTCTTTTCATACGCTGCCTTGGCTGCCTCCAGGGCGGCACGCATGGACCCCCCGCACAACACCAGGACTTCGTTCTCCGGACGTGCCGCATTCTGTCTGACCATCACCAGCCCCAGGGCCGCGGCGACCAACACCAGAAGTCCTATGCATCCCAGCATCTTTGCGTTCATGTGTCATCCTTCCCGGCACCATGTCAGTGTGCCAATTCGACGGTATAATGATAGGCTCTCAAAATGTCTTGTCCCACAGGGGACGTGATAAAATCAACAAAGGCTTTGGCGTCGTCAAAAGACTGGGTACAGGTCAACACCACCACAGGAATGGTGGACACCAGATTCTGTTCTGTTGGGATGTCGACCCTATCCACTGCGCTGGCGAACTGACGTGCATTGGCATCCCACATGATGGCCGCATCAATGTGCTTCATCTGCAGGGCCACACCGAGTTCATTGACCGTCCCGCTGCGCATGACCACGTGTTTCACCACGTCGGCATAGGGAATCTGATTTTTTTCAAACAGCTTGGTCGCATGCTTGCCGACTGCCACGGCCCGTTCATCGCCCAAGCCCACGCGCAATGGCTTTTCTGCAAGATCCCTCAACGAGGTCACCTGGTCCGGATTTCCCTTGGGCACGGCAATCACAGGCACAAAGTAGGCAACCTTTTTCAGGGTGTTTGCGTAGGCTAGCTTCCGTTCAATGGCGCTGTCCACATAAAAGGCGGATCCCGGCATAAAAAGGTCACCCACTTGGCTGGCCGCCAACTGGCCCAGCAGACGCCCGCTGCCGGCATAGGTGGTATTCACCACAATGCCGGATGTCTTTGAAAATGCCTGGGAAAGGGCTTCGGCCACGGGCTGAATGCCTGCGCCGCAATAGAGAATCAGTTCTTTTGTTCGCGCGTGTGCCGGCGGCTCGAGCGGTGTGTCGAATCCCAGTGGCTTGACAAACACATACACCATGAATGCGGCAGCTGCCACAGAGATCACCGCAATCCAGACTATGTTACCGGGGCGTTTCATACAGGGTGATTTATCGTGATGCATCCTTTCTCAAAATGACTGTCGCAGCCACCAAGGCCGCCAATCCCAGCATCGCCATGATGCCCAGGTTGCGTCTGAGTCCAGTGGACGTGGCCACCGGCAGGGGGATCTCGACCTCCGGCTCTCCCATCGTATTGACCTCTTGAGAGGTGTCCACATGCCCGGCCACCGGGACTATCAGGGCTGGTACGGTGTCATCCAAGCCAATCATCCCTGTGATCAGTCCATCCCAGTCCACCGGCATCAAGAGATCCACGCCGGGATTTTGCTGATTGGCCTGGCAGGAGCAGGGCCCCACCAGAAAACGGCACACATCGGTCACGACCTCGGGCACCAGTGACGCCTTGTCCAGGAGCACCAGGGCCCGCCCCTTGCCAAAGATGGGAATGGCCGCAGGGAGATATTGATCCAGACTGTCGAGCATGGCCTCACGGATGATCGTGGTCAAGACAATCTCATTGGGATCGTTGAGGTCCAGGGGGATCATTGAAAACTCAATTCTCAGATCCACATCACTCATGGGCGTGTCATAGAGAGTGTCCTCTTCACTGAGCTCGTGGGGCAGTGCCAGCACATCCGGCAGGGTCTCGAGCTGCTCCTGAAGATCTGCCTTGATCCGTGCATCCAGATCAGGGTCACCGCTGAGCAGGAGGAGCCAGACCGCGGTGTGACCACTGGTCAGTCTGTCCACGATCTCTCGACGCACCGGGGAGTCCAGCAGCGTCTGCACTGAGGCCTGGTTCAGAGGGGCTTGCCACAAGACCTGCCCTCTGTCCTTGGGGTCGGATCCGGGAGGCAGCAGCATCAATATGGGCAGGGGACTTTCCAGATGCGCCTGCCACAGGCCGAGGAGCTCGTCCGGGATGTCCCCGGTGACATCCACAGCGTGTCCCTGCAGCGGCGGTCTGCCGTGGCCTATCTGTCTGAGACGGTCCAACTGTTCAGTGAGACCTTCCTCCTGAGAAGACAGGGGGCCCTCATGAAACACCACAAACCGATAGGTGTCAGCAGGCCATCTTTCCAAGGCATAACGAAACACAGGCACCGAACAGGCCAGCAGCGACACCTGAAACCCCAGGCAAACCAGAGCGGTCACGCGATGATGCCCGCTTGAGCTCAAACACGCTTGGTGCGTCACGACCCTGGTTGTCTTGTCCTTTTGACTCATGTCGATATCATAACTTCACATCACGAGAATCGCAAACAAACTACGCGCGATGTTTCACGGGCTTTCTCAGCGACGGCTCATAGGAGGTGCTAAGTTGATATAATATTAATACTTATGCAATGACTAAATTGAATAGCGTCTTAAAAGAGCCGTTGAAATGGGTCGCAGGATATGCTATGATTACATGCATTGGGCACGATGACACTAACCCTGGAGCCTAAACAAAAGGTACGAGATAACTATGATCCATCCGGTGACTCCCTCCATCAGAACCGCGGTCTTTGCCAGCACTTTACTCTTGTTTTCTGCCTTGTCTGCCGGGGCTGGCGATTGGCCCCAATGGCGATACGATGTGGGGCACGGGGCCAGCACCCCGGAAGCTTTGTCACAGGAGTTGCAGCTGCAGTGGGTGAGGCAGCTGCCGCGCCCGCACGCAGCCTGGCCGATCAGCCAGCACAAACTGCAGTTTGATCGAAGCTATGAACCCATGGTCATGGGCAAGCTGATTTTTGTGCCCTCCATGGTCAGCGATAACGTGACTGCCTTTGATACGGAAACCGGACAGGAGTCCTGGCGGTTCTATACGGGCGGGCCCGTACGATTCGCGCCAGTGGGCTGGCAGGGAAGACTGTATGTGGTGTCCGACGATGGGTATCTCTACTGCCTCGATGCTGAGAAGGGCACCCTGCTGTGGCAGTTTCGCGGCGGCCCTTCTGAGTACAGGGTACTGGGGAACGAGCGTCTGATCTCCATGTGGCCGGCACGGGGGGCCCCGGTCCTGGAGGATGGCACGGTCTATTTTGCTGCGAGCATCTGGCCCTTCATGGGCACGTTTATCCACGCCCTGGACGCTGTCACGGGAAAGGTCGTGTGGACCAACAGCGCCAGTGCCAGCGATTTTATTTTACAGCCGCACGCCAGCCCGGCCTTTGCCGGCGTGGCGCCACAGGGCTACATGTCCGTTTCCGGTGACAAACTGCTCGTGGCCAGCGGCCGATCCGTGCCGGCCGTGTACGATCGCCACACAGGTCAATGCCTCTATTTTCATGCGGACACCAAGAGAGGCGGCCACGCCGTGTTTGTCAGTCAGGGGTGGTTTCTCAATGACGGTCGATTGTGCCAGGTGTCGGACGGGGCCTATGTATGGCCCACAGAAGCCACGGTCCTGGATGGCCGGGCCATGTACGGCGCAGACGAGCAGGGCCTGATCCGGGCCGAGTCACTGACCTTGACTTTCAAGGAGGTTGTGGATCGAAGAGGGGCCAAAAAGAAACAGGCTGAGTTTAAAACCCTGTGGACCCGGCAGACCGAACCCATGTTGGATCACATCTTTCTCAAGGCTGGCTCACGATTGTATGCGGGCAATAAAGACGGTCTGATTGCGGCCATAGAGATGCCCATCGCAGACGAGGAATCGCCTGGACGCGGTCTTAAATCTCCCAAAGCAGAAATCTCGTGGCGCATGCAGATCAAAGGGGAACCCTGGACCATGGTGGCTGCTGACCGCAAGCTTTTTGTGGTCACTGCAGAAGGCAGCCTGTACTGTTTTGGAGAGCGGGCCTCAGCACGCATTTATACGCACGAGGTCGCGGCGCGGAATAAAAATGGCAGGCAATGGATTGAACGGGCTCAGCAGGTTCTCACGGGCACGGGTGCGCGTGAGGGATACGCGCTGGTGCTGGGCGCGGGCACTGGACAATTGCTGGAGGAGATCGTTCGTCAGTCAGATCTGCGCGTCATCGGTCTGGACCCGGATCCTGCCAATGTAGACAGGCTGCGGCGCCGGTTCGATCAGGCCGGTCTGTATGGCGGGCGCGTGGCAATCCTGCAGGGCTCGATTTTGAGCACGCCCATCTCACCGTACCTGGCCAGCCTGGTGGTGTGCGAAGACCTCAAGGCCGCAGGGTACACTGAGGACCGTGCAGAAGACTTTCAGTCGCGTGTCTTCCATGTGCTGCGTCCCTACGGCGGGTCAGCCTGCCTGGCCCTGGGCGAGTCGCAGCGCGAGGCATTTTCGGCATTGGCCCAGGCCCAAACACTGCCCCAGGCCAGCGTGAGGACTCTGGGCGATTTGACCCTGCTGCAGCGTGTCGGACCCTTGGCTGATTCGGCCCCGTGGACCCATCAATATGGGGACGTGTCGAATTCAATCTTTTCAAGGGACAAACGGGTCAAGGGACCTCTGGGGCTGCTCTGGTTTGGCGGATCGTCGAATGTGGACGCATTGCCGCGTCACGGCCACGGCCCCCCGCAGCAGGTCATTGGCGGCCGCCTGTTCCTGCAGGGCATCAAACTGCTCAGCGCCCGGGACGTGTATACCGGACGCGTGATCTGGCGCAAAGACATACCGGAGCTGGACACCTTTGACATGTATTACGACGATACTTTCAAGCTAGACATCTATGACCGCAGCTACAATCAGGAACACATCCCAGGGGCCAATGCCTGGGGCAGCAATTTTGTGGTGACTGACGATCGGCTCTATCTGATCACTGGGGAGACTTGCCAGGTCATGGACCCGGCCACGGGTGACACACTGCACGAATGGAAACTCAAGGAGAAGCCCGATATCGGCGTGCCGAACTGGGGCTACATCGGTGTGGTCAAGGACCTGCTGATCGCAGGCACTGCGCCCATCCATATTGCCAAAGAGGATAGCCAGTGGATGGTACGATTCAATAATCGTTTTGCCACGGGCAGCCGTACGATCACGGTTATGAACCGGTATACAGGTGAAGTCCTCTGGGAACGTGACGCTGTCTACAACTTCAGGCACAACACCCTCATTGCCGGCGCGGACAAAATCTTCTGTATTGACGGGCTGTCTCCGGACAAAATGAATTTTATGAAGCGCCGTGGCCTCGGCTTTGAGGGCAAGCCTCGACTCCTGGCACTGGATGCGCGTACCGGTGAGGAACGCTGGGCTGTAGAAGACAATGTTTTCGGGACCTGGCTGGGCTATTCTGAGGCGCATGACGTGCTGCTTCAGGCCGGTGCCAGCGCAGGGGACAGGGCGCCGGACGAGGTCCGTCGGGGCATGGCCGCGTATCGCGGCGCCACGGGCGCGCCCTTGTGGCATTCCAGTGCGTCGTACGAGGGTCCGCCCATCCTGTATCACGACCGGATCATCACCCAGACCGGGGGCAGCAACCAGGACGCCAAGCCTGCCAAGACTTTTCACCTGCTGACCGGCGAGCCCGTGACTGCGGCGCATCCGCTGACCGGCGACACCATCCCCTGGGAGTGGGTGAGATTCAAGGGCTGCAACACGGCCATTGCCAGCGAGCACCTGCTGACCTTCCGATCGGCCTCTGCTGCGTATGTGGATCTGTCCTCCGGCCTGGGCACGACCTCAATCGGCGGATTCAAGTCAGGCTGCACGTCCAATCTCGTGGCTGCCGACGGCGTGCTCAATGCCCCGGATTATACGCGTACCTGTACCTGTTCCTATCAGAATCAGACCTCCCTGGCCATGGTACATTTTCCTGCGAACGATCCCTGGTATCCTGACGTGGAGAGCTGGAGCTTTGACTATCTGCCTGCACCCCAATCACCGCAGCCCGTCAAGCGTGTGGGCATCAATTTCGGCGCAGCAGGCAATCGTACAGGTCCGGACGGAACATTATGGCTGGAATACCCGAGCGTCGGCGGACCCTCCCCGGATCTCCCCATCCACGTGGAGACGGACCAGCCCAGGCTGTTTCGTCGGCATCCCTCTTATGTGGCCATCGCGAACGATGACAATCCCGGTGCGTTCAACTGGGTCGGGGCCTCAGGACTGGAAGGTGTCAATCGCATCACGATCAGGCCCTTTGTGCAGCCCAAAAATCCTGACCTGAACACCAAGGGACAGGTACAGGCCTTTAAGAAGAACGCGCTCAACCAGACCCTCGAGGAGATGCTGCCCAATGCCAGCGGCAGTTTCGACAATCCCAGACTCTACACAGTCAAGCTGTATTTTGCAGAGCACGACAACGTGGCCCAGGGCCAGCGCATTTTTGATGTGGCATTGCAGGGCGAAAAGGTGCTCGAGGCATTCGACATTGCGGCCGAAACCCGGGAAAGCGGTCACTGCCTCATAAAAGAATTCAAGCATATTCTTATCAAGGACACGCTGCAGGTCACCCTGGTCAGTCCGGCCGGGCAGACTGCGCAGCCTCTGATCTGCGGTCTGGAATTGATGGCCGAGACCGCACCTGATGCCATCGCAAAGATACCACAAAACCAAGGCAGCCAGAGGGTTGACTGACTCATGCCTGTTCTCCCAGGCAGCCTGGGCATCTGTTTAGTGATGGCAGAATCATGCATGACTGGGTAGAATGCAATCAAGGCGCGTTGGCCTGAACATGGAACACATAAAGAAAACGCTGTGTGTCAAGCTGCAGCCAACCGGTGTAGTACCATGCTGACACACAACAGGATGTTCGGTTGCACCGGACTAGGAGATTGTCTTATGAGAGCGATTGCCAACCCGTTGTCACTTGGTACCCTGATCCTCTGTCTGCTTGGCCTGGCCGCACCTCAGGTCAGAGCCCTGGAGCCCATCCAGTTGACGCCTCCGGACTTGAGTCACAGCAAACCGCTGCTTCAGGTGCTTCAGGAACGGCAGTCCACCAAGACCTATGACACTCGGTCTATTCCCGTAGACACGCTCTCCAATCTGCTGTGGGCGGCCTTTGGCATCAACCGTCCGGAGGCCGGCAAGCGCACGGTGGCCACGGCAGTCAACTGTCAGGACATTGACATCTATGTGGTGTTTGCCCAGGGTGTGTATGTATACCAGGCCAGGGAACACCGCCTCGTGCCGGTCCTGGATCGTGATGTCCGATCCCTGGCCGCCACTCAGGACTATGCGCAGAAGGCGGCAATCCAACTGGTGTATGTGTCGGACTACGGTAAAATGAATGACAGCTTCGGTGCCAAGAAGCCGATCTACTCGGCGTTCCATGCAGGGGCCATCAGCCAGAATGTGTATCTGTACTGTGCTTCCGCAGGGTTGGGCTCGGTCGTCAGGGACAGCGTGGATCGGGAGGCCCTGCACAAGGCCCTGAAACTGCGTGATAACCAGACCATCGTGATGGGGCAGACTGTGGGTTACGCGCAAGCGCAAGCCGTGACCCCTGAACCGTAACTCATTGTAGACTGCCCGGGGAGATCCACGCATGAACCAGGTCACACAGGTCAGTTCGTCCACACCATTTTTGCATCGCATCTTTCAGTTTTTCCTGACTGTCACGCGCATCCTGATCGGCTGGCACTTTCTCTACGAAGGCCTTGCCAAACTCATGACCCCGCACTGGACATCAGCAGGCTATCTGCTGCAGTCACACTGGGTCCTGTCTGACTGGTTTCACGCAATCGCGCAAAACCCCGATGCGCTCAGGGTGGTGGACCTGGTGAATCAGTGGGGGCTCGTGCTCATTGGATTGGCCCTGTTCTTCGGCGCGTTCACACGCATTGCAGCCCTGGCCGGCGCGAGCCTGATCCTGTTGTATTATGTGGCCAATCCCCCTCTGGTCGGCTTTCTGAGTGAAACCACCGGCGAAGGTCACTATCTCATCGTCAACAAGAATCTCATCGAGATGGGCGTGCTCCTGGGCTTCGTGTTTGTACCGCGTCACCTCCTGTATGGAGTGGACAGATGGGTGGTTCGCTGCTGGGCCAACCGGAGACACACCCAGGGTGAATCCGCATCTACACCAAGTGAAACCCGGCGTGAGTTTGTCAGGGACGTGGCCACAGTACCAATATTTGGAGGGCTGGCCTACGCAGTCTATAAAAAGAAGCAGTGGGAGAGTTTTGAAGAGCGGCACCTGATCAGCCAGCCCAGTCGCACGGACGCCACCACAGGGGCCAGCCCCATGGGCAGGAGTCTGGCCGACCTGCGCGACCTCGCAGCCCCGGTATCTGCTGGCAAGATTGGGGATCTGACGATCAGCCGTTTGATCTGCGGAGGCAATCTGATCAGCGGCTATGCCCATTCCCGCGATCTCATCTATGTGTCCTCACTCGTGCAGAGTTATTTCAGTGATGAAAAGGTGCTGGAGACACTGCACCTCTGCGAGTCCACTGGTATCAACACTGCGGTCCTGAGGGTGGACACGAATACCCTGCGCATTATGGAGAAGTATCGAAAACGCGGGGGCCGCATTCAGTGGATCGCCCAGTGCAAGATCACGGACCAGGACCTTCGATCGGACATCGATGCGGCCGTGGACAGCGGGGCTGCGGGGGCCTACATCCACGGCGGCGTGGCCGACAGCTTTGTGGCCCAGGGCAAGATCGACCTGTTGGGCAAGGCCCTGGATCACATCAAGCAGCGACAGGTGCTGGCCGGCCTTGCCGGGCATGACCTCAAGGTCATCATGGCCAGTGAAAAGGCGAACCTGGATCCCGATTTCTACATGAAGACCCTCAACAGCGGCAACTACTGGACTGCCGGACCCCGTCTGCCGCAGGCCCCCGACTGGACGCCTGATGCGCTGGAGGTGGTCGAACCGGAGTACGGCAAGGACGAACATGACAATATATGGTCTGTCACCCCTCGGCAGACCATCGAGTTCATGAAACAGGTCAAGAAGCCCTGGATCGCGTACAAGGTCCTGGGGGCAGGCGCCATTCACCCCAAGGACGGGTTCCAGTACGCCTTTGAAAACGGCGCTGACTTTGTGTGCGTGGGCATGTTCGATTTCCAGGTCGTGCCCGATGCCAATATCGCCAACCGTGTGCTGGCCGGAGATCTCCAACGCATCCGGCCGTGGCTGGGCTAGGCTCTGTCTGAAAAGTCGCTCTGGCTTTGAGCGGCCCTTTTCCCGCCTGGCTGCATCCGGCTGCATCGACGATACAACCAATATCGCCTGCTTCGCCGTCTTTGCCAGGCGAAAAAATGGCTCGCTCTCGTGCCGACGATGGACTTTTCAGACAAAGCCTAGGTCTTTGCCCGGTCCATCATGTCCTTGACTGAGGCATTGGGACTGAGGATCTCCCGGGCCGAGCCCAGGGTGACTGTGGGGATGGCCCCGTGTTCCAGGTGCAGGTTCATACGCAGCGTCTGGTTGTCATCGCGTCCACCCAGATTGGCATAGCCGATCGTGCGGCAGAGGCCGTCAAACAGGAACGCATTGAGATCGCAGCCCCCTGTACGCTCCAGGCCCTCGATCGAATCATGCCAGCTCTTGAACAGGTGGACCTGACCGAAAGACTGGCCCTGCATGGTGATTTCATTGAGCCCTTCACCGCCCACCACCAGGCCCTGATCCAGGTCGGCCACGTGACGGATCAGTGTGTGCATGCCCTCTGTGGATGTGGCGCCCTCCACAAAACAGTTGTGCAGGTTGTGGGAGACCAGGGTGACATCAATGAAAACCGTGTCCACCGCCAACGCCTGCGTGGCTTGAAGAATGGCACGGCCCAGGATGGAACGCCACATACTCAGGCCCGGATGGACCTTGATCATGACCTTCTTGTCACGATTGGCCAGGCGCGTGGCATTGGATTCAGGCACACCCAGGCCCCGTCCCTGGTACCAGCTCCAGCCGCGCAGGTCGTGGTTCTCAATGCCGCGGTATTGAAAATCACGCACGTACGCATAGGCCGGATGGGACGGGTCCATGTCAATGGCATTGCAGTGCGGCATCATGCGAAAGCCCATGGCCAGGCCCTTTTGAATGAAGGCCCTGGCCATGTCACTCGGGTCGTACGCAGGATAGTTTTCATCGTACGGGTCGGTGCGCCAGTTGGGAATGTGCAGCAGCACGGTCTTGGGATCCAGGTTTTTGGCTAGGGCATCGAGGATGTCGTTATTGGTGGGACACCAGCTCACAGCGAAGCGCACGTCGTTGACCCACGCGGCCCTGCGCTGTTGTGCCTGCTCGAGGTCATAGGCTCGACGCAGCCATTGGCGGTACTGCGCGGCCGGCCCATGCCAGTCGCCTGCAAAGCAGTTGATGCGCCAGGTCAGGCCCCCGGCACTGAGGTTGTCGTCGATCGGGCCATAGGCCTGCGTGTCAAAGCCCAGTCGCTGCGTGTCCCGGGTTGTGCCCACATGCAGGGCCTTGTATCTATA
>JAIPFM010000052.1 GCA_021736645.1 Phycisphaerae bacterium
GGCTTGAGACGCTCAATTCCTTCAAAAAGGTATACAAAAACGGGAAGTTGGGATACAATCGGCGTAACTGATGACAAGAAAAGGAGCATTGATATGAGTGACATCACACGCCGTCGTTTTTTGGGTCAGAGCGTTTCCGCAGCCACTGGGGTCTTGGGGCTCAGTGCAGCCAGCCGGGCCAGCGCCATGGGGGCCAATGATGAAATACGTGTGGCTGTAGCCGGCGTTCGCATTCGGGGCGGCGGACATATCGACAATTTTCAGTCACTCAAAGGTGTGCAGGTGGTGGCTATCTGCGATCCTGATTCACAACTCCTGGCCCAGCGTGTCAAGGCATTCGAGGAAAAGCACGGAAAATCCATTCAGGGCTATGCGGATGTGCGGCACGTGTTGGATCGCCAGGATGTCGACGCCCTGATTATTGCCACACCCAATCACTGGCATTCGCTCATGACCATCTGGGCCTGTCAGGCAGGCAAGGATGTGTACGTGGAAAAACCCGTGAGCCACTGCATCTGGGAAGGGCGCAAGATGGTGGAGGCGGCACGCAAGTACAAACGAATCGTGCAGGCCGGTACGCAGCAGCGTTCATGTCCTGCTGTGCAGGAGGCAGCTCGGGATATTCAGGCCGGTAAATACGGCAAGGTCCTTTGGATTCATTGTTCCAAGCTCGGTTCACGTGAGCCCATCGGCAAGGTCTTGAGTCCGCAGCCGGTGCCCGAGTACATTGACTACAACCTCTGGGCCGGACCTGCACCCATGACACCTGTGATGCGTCAGCAGTTCCATTATGACTGGCACTGGCAGTGGAACTGGGGAGACGGCGAAATGGCCAACTGGGGCATACACTACCTGGATGACGTGCGTCACCTCCTGGGCACAAAGAGCGTGCCCACCAAAATCCAGGCTGCAGGCAATCGCTTCGGGTGGGACGACAACGGCGAAACCCCCAATATGCACATGTCCCTGGCCATGCTCGATGACGTGCCTGTGGTCATTGATATCCGCAACCTGCCTGATCCCTTGCGCGGTGGCGGCAAGAGCGGCGCCATTTATCTCAAATCTCGCGGCAGCAACCACATCCAGTGCGAAGGGGCTGCTATTCGCCTGTCTCGCGGCGGCGGCGGGGCCTATGACCGGGCCGACAGACGTATTTATCAATACAAGGGGGACGGTGGCGCAGCCCATGCCCAGAATTTTATTGATGCCATCCGTTCCAGACGTCGTGAGGATCTTGCCGCAGAGATCGAGGTGGGTCACCTCAGCACGACCGTGTGTCACCAGGCCAACATTGCCTGGCGCGTGGGCCAGTCCGCCACAGTGGATGAGGTGTATGAGGCCATGAAATCCCATCCGGATGCCCTGTATACACTGACCGACATGCTCCAGCAGCTGGGCGGCAACAACGTGGATCTCATCAAAAAGCACTTTGTCCTGGGACCGGAACTGACGTACGATCCCAAGGCTGAACGGTTTACAGGCCCGAACGCGGCCAGGGCGAATGAATACCTCAAATGTACTTATCGAAGCCCCTTTGTCATTGGCGACTCGGTCTAGCCCGGATTTCTCACAAACTTTTTAGCGAAACCGCGTAGGTCGTGACAGATCCTGGGCTTGGTGCAGTGAGTCGGCTGAAGGTCCCCTGGGGATCGAAGTCGGCGATCAAGGCAAGTCCAGGAGATGGCGTGAGAGTCGCGGTTGCAGCCAAAGGGCTGTGAGAAATGCGGGCTAGAACCCACACCACGGGACACCCCAGGGACTGATCCCTTGAGGGTCTGATCAAAAACAACCAGGGAAACAGGTTTGTTGAGACCCTGTTTCCCTGGTTTTTTTCCTAACTAACATGTCATGTCTTAAACCTTATCTGCTGTGGGACATACAAACGGTTTGCGATAGTCGGCAGTCAGCATCCTGTTGGCCGCTTCATTGTTGGTGAAGACTTCCTTCTTGGGGTCGAAGTGCAGCATGGGCCCCATGGACATCGGGTATTTGTCCAGATCCACGCCATTGTCTGTCAGGTGGCGGGCCGTTCTGTACAGGGTTTCAATATTCTGGTCGTGGCTCTTGACGTTTTCAAGTATGGCCCTGGCTTCAGACACGGAAACCCTGTTGTCTTCGTCCAGATAATAGCTGATGTTGGCCAAATCTGCCAGGCCCGCGGACAGGTGACCCTGGAATGCGTCGGCATTGAGGTCTTGGCTCTTGCGGCTCCGTACCGCGTCCAGGAAGTTGCCGTAGTGGTCGCCGCCGCCCTTGAATTCCTTGATGATCTTTCCCTTGAGATCGAATGCCGTACAGTGGGTGTACGAGGTTTGAACCAGGTAGCCGTCAGTGCCATAAAAAATGACACCGATCTTGTTGCCCTTGGTCTGGTTGTTGAAGAGGGTGGTGATTTCCATGTCCGCGGAATTGTCTACAGACAGGCCGCGTGTTTCGAAGACCATGCACTTGTCGCCGTAATCGTACACAGCCACTTCCGTGTTGGCCGTGTCACCTGCATCCACGTAATTCGGGTCATTGCGTTCAGCCTGATATCCCAGACGCCCGCCGTACGTGATGATCGAGTTTGGATGGCGGTTGATCCCCAGTCCCCAGCGTGCAATGTCCGTCTGATGCGGTCCCTGGTTGCCGGAATCGCCGTTGCCGTAGGCACGCTGCCAGTGCCAGTCGTAGTGGAGTTTTTGTCTGGTGAGCTTGGGCGAGGTGAACTGAACCGGTCCGCTCCACAGGCTGAAATCGATGTTTTCCGGAATGGGATAGTCGCCCAGGGCGCCAATGGATTTCCTGCGTTTGTAACACAAACCACGTGAAAAATTGACCTCGCCAATGCCGCCCTGTTCAATGAATTTCATGGCATTCTGGATCGCAGGATTGGATCGACACTGGGTGCCCACCTGACACATCCTCTTGTATTTTTTGGCAGCCGCCACCAGTGCGGCACCTTCCTTGATATTGTGGCAGATGGGTTTTTCAATGTAGGCATCCAGCCCGGCCTGCATGGCCCAGACTCCGGCCAGGGCGTGCCAGTGATTCGGTGTGGCTGTGGTGATGAAATCCAGGGACTTGTCGTCAAATGCGACTCTCATGTCCTTGACCCATTTGGGGCGTTTCCCCGTGTTCTTCTCTATGCTGTCACACCGTTTCTGGCCCACTTTTTCATCCACGTCCACGATGTAGGCAATGTCCACGTCCTTGCGTTTTTCCATGGCGCCGATGTGACTGCCGCCCCGGCCATTCACGCCGATCACTGCGCACAGCAGTTTTTCGTTGGGACTGGAAGACTGGGCTGTGGCCATGGCGCTGAACAGAGGCGTCGCTGCAGCGGCAGCCGCAGCAGCCGTGGCAAACAGTGAATCCTCCAGAAACTGGCGGCGAGTTTGATTTTTCATTGTGAGGTCTCCTTATAACACTCTGGTTGGTCTTGTCGTGTCAATATTTATTGTGTCTGTTCGCGGGAGTCTGGTCTGCTTCGTCCGGACTGTATCATGCTGTTGAGCGTCCCGGTCAATCTTGTCACTTCATTGGGATACTGCTCGGCCAGGTCGGTGGTTTCTCCTGGATCGCTGCGCATATCGTACAGTTGATACGGTGTACTCCAGGGCTTGCTGCCTGGTTTTCCGCGTCCTCCTGATCCCTTGCCGGCAATCAGTTTCCACTTGCCCTCGCGCAGGGCAAAGGTTCCGTTGCTGGAATGGTGGACCACAGGGGGCCTTGTCCACGTTTCTTCATGACCCAGCAGCAGCGGTATCAAACTGAAGCTGTCTTCTCCCATATCCATCGAAAGCGGTATGTCGAGCATATGCGCGGCTGTGGCCATCAGATCGACCAGGCAGATGGTGCGGTCGCAGCGGCTCCCTGGTGCGACCTTGCCCGGCCAGCGGGCCAAAAAGGGGATATGATGGCCGCCTTCCCAGACGTCGGCCTTGGTGCCGCGCCAGGGACCGTTGGCCCTGTGATGCTTGGATGCGAATCCCTGGATAGTCGAATCAGACACATGGTCCATGTCTCCCTCCGGCTTTTGGCTCTGGCTGGTCAGATTGGCAGGGCACTCGGGCGCATCCAGGCGATACATGTACGAGCCATTGTCACTAGTGACCATCAACAGTGTGTTGTCTGCCAGGCCCGTGGCTGCCAGCGTCTTTTGGATCTCACCCACGACCCAGTCCGCATGCATGACAAAATCGCCATAGTCTCCCAGGCCTGACTTGCCTCTGAAGCGAGGGGCCGGCAGTACGGGCTTGTGCGGTGATGTCATGGGGAAATACAGGAAGAAGGGGGTCGCTTCTTTGGACCGCGTGGTCAGATACGCTGTGGCCTTGGCAGTGAGATGGTCCAGGGCCTCTATGTGCTTGAAGGTCGGCCCCTGTTCGCCTGCTCTGCTGTAGGCAGGGAACCTGCTGGCCTTGACCTGCTCTGTGGCCGGTTCAGTAAACCGATTGTTTTCAATATACACATAGGGGGGGAAGTCCAGGGAGGCAGAGATACCATAAAAGTAGTCGAATCCATACCCATTGGGACTGTTTTCAATGAGGCCGCTGTAGTCGACTTTGGACTGGCCCTGCCCCTTGGGAAAGTCCATGCCGAGATGCCATTTGCCTATGCAGGCCGTGTGGTATCCCTGTTGTTTGAGAAGGCCGGCCACGGTCTGTCGTTTGGGGTCAATGAGATGTGGTGAATACCCGTTCAAAACCCCGCTTTTGAGCCGGGATCGCCAGCAGTACTGTCCTGTCAAGAGTCCGTATCGCGTGGGCGTACACACGGCAGATCCGGAATGGGCATCTGTAAAGATCATACCCTGCTGCGAGAGCCTGTCGAGATTGGGTGTGGGTATTTGTGAGTCAGGGTTGAATGCGTGCACGTCTCCATATCCCAGATCATCCGCCAACACAAACACGATATTGGGTCTGTGATCACGTGACGTCTGTGCTGACAAGAGATTGGAAAAAACAAGGCCTCCCACGGCAGCCGACGCGGCCCTGAGAAAGTCGCGTCTGCTTATTGGTTTGGGTGGAATAGATACCATCTTCATGGACTCCTACTCTGGGTTACACCCCGTCTGATACGAGATGTTCAATATCCTTCTTTCCTAGAAAGAAACACGAAAAACTCACCGTATGAAGCAGTATATGGACAATTCTTCACTGGGTCCAGGGTCAAAGAGTCGCCTGACCGAAATAGTGAAAAATTCCTCTACAACTCAAGCGTATAACCCTATATGATTAGTAGATTGGAACGGACAATGGCTTTGTCTGAATGCCTCAATTAAAGGATCTCGAAGATATGAAAAGGATAGGTTTTTCTTCATGGTGTCTGATCATGTGGGTGTTCTGGGGCAACGCCCCAGCCGGCGTCCTGCTGGAGGATGATTTCAGTGGGTTGGCGCCTCGCATGTTTTCAAGCGGTGTGATCGGTGCGCAGGCTGAGTACCATTTTCTCCCGGCTGTGGCCAAACAGGGGAACTGGCAGGTCTCCTGTTTTCGCAGTGACGAATCGCAGCGTGCCTGGCGAGTGATCGGCGATGACAAGGGCCAGGCCATGTATCAGGCCATGACGTCCAAGCCCTCGGACGCCAAATACATGCACCCCATGATCGTGGCAGGGGACCCGCTGTGGGGGGAGTATACGCTGGAGGTGACCTTCACTCCGGAATCCGACGTGATGCAGAGTGGTGTGATCTTTCGTTATCAGAATGACCGGTGCTACTACTTCTTTGGCGTGGAACGTGCACAGGCCGTGCTCAAGGTCGTGAATCATGCCACCGGTTTTCACACAGCAGCCATCACGGAATTGGGGCGCGTGCCTTTTGACTGGCAGGTGCGCGAGACCCTGAGCGCGAAGGTGACTGTGGAGGGAGACCGCATCGTGGCCTGCTTGAATACCAAGCCCCTGTTCGATGTGCGTGACACAACCTGGCTCAAGGGACGTGTGGCACTGACCGCCGACGTACCCACTGTGTATCATCGCGTGAAGGTCACTGCCCCACCGACTGCCCATGAAACGACTCGATTGGCGATCCGGACCCGCGACCAGGAAGAGGCCCGGCTGCAGGCAGTCAATCCGAAGCTGAAGCTCTGGAAGCAGATTGAGACCCACGGCTTTGGCACCCGCCGTAACCTTCGATTCGGCGACCTCAACAACGATGGTCAGATCGACGTGCTCGTGGCCCAGGTGCTCAGGCACGGGCCCAAGGACCGCAACTGCGAGGTCGGATGCATGACGGCCATGACCTTCGACGGGCAGGCACTGTGGCAGACAGGTGAGGCCGATTCATGGAACGATCTGCTGACCAATGACGTGGCCGTACAGATCCACGACATAGACAATGACGGCAAGACCGAGGTGATCTATGCGAGGGACTTCAGGCTGACCGTGGCTGACGGTGCGACCGGCAGGGTCATACGCGAGGTGCCCACGCCCGTGAACAAGACCCGCAAAAAACCGTATGACAAATTCTCCCGTCTACTGGGCGACAGCCTGTTCTTTGCGGATTTCCGGGGCCAGGGGCATGCAGGTGACATCGTGCTCAAGGATCGATACGAGCAGGTGTTCGTGATGACCGACAGGCTGGAGCCCCTGTGGCAGACAACCTGCAACACCGGCCATTACCCCTTTGCCCGTGACATCGACCATGACGGCAAGGACGAGCTGGCCATGGGGTACAATCTGTGCGACCAGGATGGAACCCTGTTGTGGAGCCGCGAAGAGGTGCTGTCAGACCACGCCGACGGTGTGGCCATTGTCAACTTTTCCCAGGCGCCGGACGGTGCCCTGTGGTTGATGAACGCGGCCAGCGATGAAGGCATGATCTTCATGGACATTCACGGCCATATCGTGAAACGCCACTGGATCGGACACGTGCAGAATCCTGCGGTGGCGAATTTCCGGGACGATCTGCCCGGCCTGGAAACCGTGTCTATCAATTTCTGGGGCAACCAGGGCATTGTCAGTTATTTCGATGCCCAGGGCGAGATGACCCTGCAGATAGAGCCCGTGCAGTACGGCAGCATGATGCTGCCTGTGAACTGGAACGGCCAGGGCGAGTCGCTGATCCTGCTCAGCGCGGACGTGGTCGAAGGCGGCATGCTGGACGGATGGGGCAGGCGCGTCGTGCGCTTCCCTGCGGACGGTCATCCCACTTTGTGCAATGCGGTCATGGATATCACGGGCGATGCACGCGACGAGATCGTGGTGTGGGATGCAGGCGAAATATGGGTATACACACAGGACGACAATCCCAAATCCGGAAAAATGTATAAACCCAGGGGCAATCCCCTGTACAACTATTCCAATTACCAGGCCACAGTGTCTCTTCCAGGCTGGGAGACACCATGACGAATCCTGTTTCGGCCGTTGTCAAATCCGGGAGAACTATGTCACAGACAACAAACTTAAAAATTAGGGGCAGGGTCTTTCGATCCGGCCTGGTCCTGTGTGGTGTGTTCTGCCTGGCGTTTTCACCCGGCCTCCTGGCCGAATCACCGCCATTCGATCTGACCATCGAACAGGTCACGTCCGGCACGAAACATCATTTCTTCGGATATATCGGCCAGTGTCAAACCATCCCGTGGAACGCCAACGGCCGCTACATCCTGGCACTCGAAATCGAGACCATCGATCGCATGCCCAGGCCCGAAGAGGCAGCCGCCATCATGCTCGTGGACACGCATCAGGACACCCTGGTGCCTGTGGACAAAACACACGCGTGGAATCCGCAGCAGGGCACCATGTTCTATTGGAATCCGCTGGCGCCTGACACGCAGTTTTTCTTTAACGACCGGGACCTGGACACGGGCAAGGTCTTCACGGTCCTGTACGATATTGCAGAGAAGCAGCGTGTGCGCGAATACCGATATGAGGACACGCCCATTGGCAATGGCGGCGTGAGCGCAGACGGCACCTCGTTTCTTGGGCTGAATTACGGGCGTCTGGCCAGACTGCGTCTGGTGACCGGGTATCCCGGGGCCTTGGATTGGTCAAGCGATGATATGGCGCCGGACCATGACGGCATGTTCATCGTGGATATCAAGACAGGCAAGAAGCGGTTGCTTGTGTCGTACAGGCAACTGGATGAAGCGCTCAAGTCGCGTCAACCGAATATGTCACACAGCGGCCTGTTCATCAACCATACCCTGTGGAACAGGGACTCCGATCGGGTCTACTTCTTTGTGCGATCCGGTTGGGACAACAAGCCCGGAGATAGAAACAATGTCCCCTGTTCCATCCACGTGGACGGGACTGGCCTGATCCTGCACAAACAGCATATTGGCGGGCATCCGGAATGGGCTGAGGGCAGTCTGCTGATCGGCAGGCAGGGCAAGAACCAGATTCTCTATGATGTGGACACGCAGCAGGTGGTCGGCCAACTGGGTACGCCCGAGATCTTTCCCAATCCGGAGGGCGACATTTCACTGTCCCCGGACGGCCGCTGGTTTGTCAATGGGTACAAAAAAGGCAGTCAGAATTATTATGCGGTGTATCGGCGAAGCGACGGCGCCTTTGTCCGAAGCGAGGGTCTGGACAAGGGGGCGTATAACGGTGACATCCGCATAGACCCTGCCCCGCGCTGGAACCGGACCAGCGATGCGATACTCGTACCGGGCATTGCGTCAAACAAGACCCGGCAGATATTTATGATTCGCGTGATCACACGCAGAGACTGACACTTTTTACTGGAGATTCGCACAAATGAACGGCACCATAAAACGACCCGGATCAGTCATGCTTGTTTGTGTCCTGTGTCTTGCGGTCTTGGGCACAGGACAGGCACAGGAAGGTGACTTGACATATAATCACGTGATGATCAACGGCGAACCAGTGGTGGAAGAGAGAGACCCACGCCCAAACATCCTCCTGATCATGGCCGATGACATGGGGTATTCGGATATCGGCTGTTTCGGCGGGGAAATTCAGACCCCGAACCTGGATCAACTTGCAGCAAACGGCATGCGGTTTACTCAGTTCTATAACTGTGCCAAATGCAACCCCACACGGGCCACGTTGCTGACCGGCCAATACAATCAGGCTGTGGGAACCGCGAACATGCAGTTTGGAGCGACCTTCGCGGAGGTCCTGCGCCCGGCCGGTTACCGTACGTTGATTGCAGGCAAGTGGCATCAAAATCCTTTGCCCACCACGCGAGGTTTTGACCGGTACTTTGGCCTAGCGGACGGCTGCTGTAACTACTTCAATCCCGGGATCGAGGCCAGACCGGGTGAGGGCAAACCAGGCCGCAAATTAAAGAATGGTGCGCGCCGCTGGGCCATCGAAGGCCAGGCCATCATGGGCTACACCAATCCGGACAAGACGTTCTACACCACCGATGCTTTCACGAATTATGCCATTGACCGTCTCGAAGAATACAAAGACGAAGACAAACCCTTCCTGCTCTACATGCCGTATACTGCACCGCATTACCCGCTGCACGCCTGGCCCGAGGATATCGCCAAATACCGCGGCAAATACAGGATGGGCTGGGACCGGCTTCGCGAAACGAGATACAAACGCATGTGTGAGATGGGCATCCTCGACCCGAAAATCGCGGCGCTCTCCAAACGAGATAAATCAGTCACTGCCTGGGACACGCTCACAGACGCGCAGAAGGAGGCTGAGGACCTCAACATGGCCGTGTACGCTGCCATGATCGACCGCCTGGACCAGAACATCGGCAGGGTGATTGCCAAGCTCAAGGCACTGGGCAAGTTCGACAACACACTCATTCTCTTTCTCGCAGACAATGGCGGGTGCGCAGAAAATGTCAATACCACACCGAACATTGCTCCGGGCCCTGTAGAGAGCTACAGGACTGTGGGGCCGCCCTGGGCCAATGCCAGCAACACGCCGTATCGCAAATTCAAGTCCACGGACTTTGAAGGCGGCAACTGTACACCGTTCATTGTACACTGGCCCAGGGCAATCAAGCCCGGACAGGTCACGGACCAGACCGGTCACATCATCGATATCATGCCGACCTTCATGGAACTGGCTGGCGCATCCTATCCGGACGAATTGGACGGCAGGCAAATTAAACCGCTGGCAGGCAAATCGCTCGTCCCGGTTTTTCAAGGCAAAATTCGACAACCTCATGACGCCATCTACTGGCAGTATGGCCAGGGCTTTGCCATTCGCAAGGGCAACTTCAAACTCGTGAAGTTGGGCAAGGCATCTGCATGGGAACTCTACGACTTCTCCAAGGACAGGACTGAAACCAACGACCTTGCCGCTGTGTTTCCTGAAAGAGTGGCCAGCATGAAACAGGACTGGGAACAGTGGTGGCAAGAAAACAAAGGGATAAAATAAGGATATAATCCAGCCACGCCTGTGCTGTGGCTCAAGAAACAGGATGTGTATAGAGAAAAATATGGACAGAGACACGAAGATTGAGGGATTCATTGCAGCACCGCTTACCGGATACCATACGGATGGTTCAATCAACCTGGACATCGTGCCGCGTTACGCTGACATGCTGCATGCAGCAGGCGTGGCCGGTGTGTTTGTCAATGGGACCACCGGCGAAGGCCTGTCCCTGACACTCGAGGAGCGCAAATCGCTTGCAGCTCAGTGGGTCAATGCGGCGCCGGACGGTCTGCGTGTCATTGTCCATGTGGGTCACACCTGCCAAAGGGACAGCCAGCGGCTGGCCGTCCATGCGGCAAAAATCGGTGCGTACGGTGTGGCAGAGATTGGTCCTGTGTTCTTCAGGCCGGCCAGCCTCGAGGCCCTTGTCGAGTACACGGCTGCCACTGCTTCATGCGTGCCGGATCTGCCCTATTACTACTACCACATGCCGTCTCTTAATCAAGTCCTGTTTCCCATGGTCAGATTCCTTGAACTCGCTGACACCGTGATTCCCAATCTGGCGGGCATCAAGTATACACATGATGATATCCATGACTGTGAAGCATGCATGGCATACCATGACCGCAAGTATGATATCCTGTTCGGACGGGATGAATGCCTTTTACAGGGACTCAAGACAGGCGTGCGAGGTGCGGTGGGGAGCACCTACAACATCATGGTCTCACTCTACCATGAACTGGTCGAGTCCTTTCATGCAGGCGATCTTGAGCACGCTCAGCAATTGCAGGAGATTTCGGCGGCGACCTGCAGGATACTGCATGACACGGGCGGCTTCGGGTCCGGGCTCAAGGCCGTCATGAGAAAGATGGGCTTTGACCTGGGCGGTATGCGTCGTCCGCAGTTGAATCTTTCGTGTGACACGATCGGGCATTTGGAGTCGGATCTTCAAGCAGCAGGTACGTTTGAATACCTAAACAGGGGATGAGCCATTAAGAGTCTACTGGCAATTCTGAGTATCATACTGCTGTCAGGTGCAGTATGCGCAGATGAAGCATTCACATGGAAAGAGCTGCCCGAGCTGCCGCCGCTGCCAGGCAAGACGACCCAGCCGGGCCTGGCCGGGGCCTTTTCCGGCGTGCACAACAACGCGTTAATTCTCGCCGGCGGCGCGAACTTCCCGGACGGTCTGCCCTGGACCACGCGCCCTGACGGATCGAGCCCCAGGAAGATGTACAACCGTGAGATCTACGTGCTCCAGAAAGACAGTGCCTGGGCCCTCTCGGATGTCACGCTGCCAAAGGGCTATAGCTACGGCGTGTCGATTCCGCTCAAAGAGGGACTGCTCTGTATCGGAGGTGAATGGTGTGAGTACGATGCGCAGGGCGCTCACATGACCAAGTCCGACAGGGTCTTCATGATCCGGCATGTGGGTCGCGGTTAGATCGAAATCAATGACACGGCATTTCCCAATCTGCCCACCGGCGTGTCTGCCATGGCTGGGGCCAGGGTGGGGGACCATGTGTACGTGGCAGGCGGCCACGATGGTCAAGCCGAGACCAGGATTTTCTGGCGTCTGGACCTGTCGAAAAAGGAAACGTGGGAAGCTCTGAATCCCTGGCCCGGACCGCAGCGCAGCCATCTCGTTGCGGGCGCGCAGCATGACGGCGCTGCCGAGTGTCTCTACATTTTCAGCGGCCGGTATCATGATTCGGAAACAGGCTGGCAGTGTCTGACAGACAGTTACAAGTACGATCCTCAAGCCGGGACCTGGACAAAGGTGGCTGATGTGGGGACAAATGTGTCGGATCATCAGCCGGTCTGTGTGATGGCTGCGCCGGGGATCAAGGTCGGGGCCAATCACATCGCGGTCTTCGGCGGTGCACCGGGCGATCTTTTGGTCGAGGTGGAACAAACCCTGCCCAGGGAAATCGAGACGCTCCGGGCTGCCGGCAGGCAGCAAGAGGCCGATGTCCTCCAGAGCAAGCGATGGGACCTCTATACCCGGCATCCCGGATTCAGCAGGGACATCCTTGTGTATCACACCATTACAGATACCTGGACCGCCCTGGGGACCTTCCCGGAATCAGAGGTCCGCGGGCTGCCCGTCGGCTCACAGGTGACGACCAATGCCGTGTCGTGGGGTGGGGATCTTGTCATACCCAGCGGTGAAGTCCGGCCGGGTGTGAGGACGCCCAAAATCTGGATGGCTTCACCGGCACCTCGACACAGTTTCGGAACCCTCAACACCCTTGTGGTGGCCCTCTACCTCGGGGCCCTGGTGGCCATGGGTGTCTATTTCTCGACACGTGAACGCAGCACCGACGATTTCTTCAAGGCGGGCGGCCGTGTCCCTTGGTGGGCCGCAGGTCTCAGTATCTTCGGCACACAACTCAGCGCCATCACCTTCATGGCCATCCCGGCCAAGAGTTTTGCCACGGACTGGACCTGGCTCATGATCAATGCATCCATAATTGGCGTGGCGCCATTGATCGTGCTGTTCTTTCTTCCCTTTTACCGTCGCCTGAATGTCACCACTGCGTATGAGTACATAGAGAAACGGTTCAACGTTGTGGTGCGCGTCACGGCCAGTGCCATGTTCATGGTCTTTCAGTTCGCGCGCATCGGCATTGTCCTGTACCTGCCTTCCATTGCCATTTCCGTGGTCACAGGTGTGGATATCAGACTGTGTATTGGGATCATGGGTGTGCTTTCCATTGTGTACACGGTCATGGGCGGTATCGAAGCCGTGATCTGGACCGATGTGATCCAGGTGTTTGTCCTGTTGGGCGGGGCCGTTCTGGTGCTGGTCATGATCCCGGGCCGTGTGCAAGGCGGAGTCGGCGGCATGATGGCCCTGGCTGAGGCCGCGGACAAGCTGCGTCTGTTTGACTTTCATTTCAGTGTCAGGCACCCGACATTCTGGGTTCTGCTGCTGGGCGGAAGCGGCGCCAGTCTGATCTCTTACGGAAGCGATCAGACCGTGATTCAGCGATACCTGACCACCCGGGACGAGACAGGGGCTGCACGCAGTATCTGGACGAACGCGCTGCTGACCCTGCCCGCCAGTCTCATTTTTTTTGGCCTGGGCACTGCGCTCTTTGTCTTCTTCAAGTCACACCCGGAAACACTCAGCGCAACCCTGGAGAATACAGATGCCATCTTTCCATGGTTTATTGTCACGCAGCTCCCGGCCGGTGTGGCCGGCCTGCTGATTGCCGGTGTGTTCGCTGCGGCCATGTCGAGTCTGGACAGCAGTATGAACAGCGTGGCCACGGCATTTACCACGGATTTTTACCAGCGGTTCAATCCCTCGGTCCAGGACCGCACGTGTCTGACGGTGGCGCGCCTCGTCACGGGCCTGGTCGGATTGTCCGGTACGGCCTTTGCACTCACCATGGCGACCTGGGACATCAATTCTCTGTGGGCGCAATTTGCCAAATACATCGGTTTGTTTGGCGGCGGCCTGGGCGGCCTGTTCATGCTTGCCATCTTTACGCGCAGGGCCAACAGCCGGGGAGCCATGGCGGGATTCCTGGCCAGTGCTGTTATTCAATATGGGCTCAATGTGAATGACACAGTGCATGGCGTCCTGTTTGCGGTCACGGGCATGGTCACCTGTTTTGTCATCGGGTATGCGGCCAGCCTGGTCATGCCGGGCGACCACAAGGACCTGACAGGGTTGACTGTGTATTCGCTCAAGGACATCGACCGTCGGGGTGCCTCATCAGGGTTGAGGATAGGAACAGGCATGAAGGGGATTCCATGAGAGATGCAATGGATGGACGTTGATTGAACGTCCGGCGTGCAGCCCAGTCATCTGTACCTGCTGCGTATAGACGTTTATTTTGAAAGACGCTCCAGGAACCTGCACAGGGTCCGTATGTTTCTGTTGAACACGGCGCTGCTGATACGATCCTGAGTTTCATATTCACCGTTCCATCGCACACCGGGTACTTAGTGTTTGTATTGATCTACATTCACGGGACGTGTTTACGTTTTAGAGTTCCGGGACACGCTTGCCGCCAATGAGCTGCAGAATGCGGTGATAGAAGGACACGTGGTCCATCCGGTCATCGCTGTGCAGTGCCCACGAAGGATCATCAAACACCCTGGTTTCGTTGCACAGGGTGACATGACCGTCTTTGTACAGCGCATTTACGGCTGCGTGGCCCTGGCGCATGTGGCTGATCACATCGAGGTGGTTGATGATGTCCACCATGTAGGGCACATAGGGATCAAGGCGATCCAGTTGTCTGGCTGTCTCAGCAGGCGCCCCTGTGTCAGGCTCTGTCCTTGCCCGCGGATCAATGGGCAGGTAGGTGTACCCCATGCGCACCCACTGGTTGCTGCCGCTTTCCTCATTGTAGACTTGGGGCAGTGTCCCCCAGGGGCCGGGATTCGTATAGGATTCGAACTTGAGCCACGGGTCAATATTCGAGGGGCAATAGAAGACTCGGGGATCAGCGATGTAATGGGTCTCGTACAGGACGGCCATTTTCATGGGGATGAGCTTGCCGCTTTCGGTCTGGTACGGGGCCTTGTCACCCCGATACACGGCATAGGGGTGGGCAATATCGTCATAATAGGGAAGTCGCAAATCATAGGCCTGCGCATAGGTGGACAGGGCGATGCCCATCTGTCTCATCTGATTGGCGCAGACCGAACGCTTGGCCGCTTCCCGGACACGTCCCAACACGGGCATGAGGATGCCCATGAGCACGGCAATGATGGCAATGACCACCAGCAGCTCGATCAAGGTAAAACCGGTTCGACGTTTCTTCATGACGGGCTCCTGCGCATTTATATTAGGCTCTGTCTGAAAAGTCGCTCTGGCTTCGAGCGGCCCTTTTCCCGCCTGACTGCATCCGGCTGCATCGACGATACAACCAATATCGCCTGCTTCGCCGTCTTTGCCAGGCGAAAAAATGGCTCGCTCTCAAGCCGACGATGGACTTTTCAGACAGAGCCTAGCCAATTATTGTTCTATATGGATGTTTTGTCCATATATATATCCATACCCGGAACATTGTTCTTGTGCCATTCTTGAGCGAGCCCCAAGGCGACAGCATGAAGCGTCTTGTCCGGCATCTGAATGGGATTCGGTTGAGTCCAATCAGCTAAGACACTCTAACAAAACCATGGTCCACTGCGGTCGGCTGCAAAAACCGATGCCTGCGTTGGCACACAAAAAACGTCCTCAACGTGCCTCAGCACGCTTCCGGGCCTTTTCTGCGTGCCGCCTTGGCCTCGGTCTTTTCGCTCGACCTCGTCACGACCCTGGTTTTGTTAGAGTGTCTAAATCTGCCAATATTCTGTTTCCTCTACTCTCCCAACATGATTACTATGTCAGTCTGTCAACAACGACCACAAGAAAGGTGTTCAAGATAAGTCCGTTAACCCGAAAACATTCAGGTTTGTCCCTGTTTGCCAGTGCGTTCCTAATGGCCTTGTGCCTGTCCTCATGGTGGACAGTCATGCCGTTTATCATCCGTTTACTGGGTGGAACCGAGGCTCATGTGGGCCTGGCCCCGGCGGTGCATATGGGGGGATACCTGTTTGCATTGCTGATTGCCTATCGCCTGCATGGCCTCAACTATAAAAAGGCGTTGTGTGTCTCGTCCGGGGTCATATGGCTGGCCACGGTGATCATCGCAGTGCTGATTTGCCGGATCAAGCCGGCCGAAAATCCCCATATGGTTCGCATCTGGATTGTGATCTCTGCCAGCGGCATGGCCGGTGCGGCCCTGGCCTTTTTCTGGCCCTATGCCATGGGGTGGGCCTCGTACGGGTATGAGGGTAAGGCCTTGAATCGGCAGTTGGGGTACTACAACCGCGCCTGGTCGAGTTCGGTCATCATCGGGCCATTTCTCGGCGCCAAGCTGGCGCACAGCAGTCTGCTGGCCTCCATGGGGCTCCCGGTGCTGGCCCTGTTCGTCTGCACCCTGGTCCTGGTCACGATCAGGAAGCCGTCCCCCAATGCACAGGGATATGTGGCACCTGCGCCCCCGGTCGATGAGGTCGGAGTCGAGCCTGTGGACTACAGGATGCTCTGCTGGATGGCGCGGCTCTCTCTGTTTACCTGCTGGGGATCGATGGCCGTTTTGAGATCACAGTTTGCGCTGTTGATGACCGAACACCACGGTTTTTCCGAGACCCAGTACGGGGGTGTCTTGACTGTCTTTGCCCTGTGTAATTTTGGGGTCCTGTCTCTGATCGGGAAACACACGGGCTGGCACGGCCGGGCCCTGCCCATCCTGCTGGCACAGATCCCGGCGTGCCTGAGCCTCCTTCTGTACGGGACAGGCCGCACGCTTCCGGCGTTCTATCTGGCGGCAGGCATGCACGGCGCCAGCTTGGGGTTTGCGTATTCCGCCCATCTCTACTATGGCACTGCAGGCAAGGAGAAACGGTCCATGCCCATGGTGATCCACGAGCTGACGATTGCCGTGAGTATGGTCATAGGCTCAGCGGCCGGCGGGTATCTGGTGAAATACGGCGGCCTGTTCTGGCCCTACTGGTTCGGCTCGGGACTGATCGTGCTCGGGCTGTTTTTCCAGACAAGTATCTGGATCACGGGCTTGAAAAAAAATCATAGCGGGTCTCACGAAAGGACGGCTTGAAGCCAGAGGGGTTTTTCAGGCAGAGCCTAGTGCTACAGCGCAAGATAGAGGCAACTTCTTGTTCTGCATCAGTCTATGTCCGTTCGCTTATTCTCGTGCTCGTGCTCAATCTCGATTTATCGAGATGGTGCTCATAATCGTCATCGAAATGACTATATTCACGCTTTCGATTACGATGACGAGCACCGCTGCGCTGAGCACGAGCACGAGCAACACACAACAACCCGTCGTATGCTGCGCTGTAGCACTCGTGTGAATGGCAGCCGTGGCTGCGAACGTCTACCTGGGCTGCCGGATATAGTCTTCTTGACGAAAGCGTTTTGTCTTGCCCTGCCACACGGTTTCATCCGTATCATCATAGAAGGCGCGTGTCTGCCAGAAACGTGCTTTCATGGCCGCAAGCTGTGATGCGTACTCGGGATCTGTTGCCAGGTTGGTCATTTCCTGGGGATCCTTGTCCAGGCTGAAGAGCTCCCATCGACTCGCCTGCTCCGCTGCATTGCGCGGGGCGTCAAAGTAGAGCAGCTTGAATTCGTTCGTGCGGACGGCGCTGTGCCTGGCCACGCCGTGTCCGCCGTCTATGTAGCGATAGTAGAGCGTGTCACGCCAGTTGTCCGGTGTGACACCGCCGCCGGTCAGCAGCGGCATGAGGCTGATGCCGTGGACGGTCCAGTCGGGTTCCAGTCCGGCTGCAGCGAGCAGCGTGGGCGCGTAGTCAATGTTTTGCACCATGGCTTTGCATCGGGTGTTGGCCTTGACCTTGCCCGGCCAGCGCACGATGAGCGGCATGCGCATGGATTCCTCATAGGCCCATCGCTTGTCGAACCAGCCGTGTTCTCCCAGGTAGAAGCCCTGGTCTGCGCAGTACACGACCACCGTGTCTCCGGCCAGGTTGAGGGCGTCGAGCTGTTCCAGGACGCGCCCCACATTGCGGTCGACACCGGCCACGCATCGCAGGTAATTCCTCATGTATCGCTGGTATTTCCAGCGCACCAGGTCCTTGCCTGTGGGGGGATTGGCCTTGAACGCGGCGTTTTCTTCGGCAAAGGCCGCCACGTAGGCCTTTCGCTGGTCGGGGGTCAGGCGGCTCAGGACTTGCTGTTCCTGATTCCCGCTGAACATCATCAGGTCGCTTCCCATCACCATGTGCTGGTCAATGCCCATCTTGTGATTGGCCGCGGCCACGCGTCCCTCGTAGTTGTCGAACAGGGTTGGCGGTTCCGGGAACGTGATATCTCGGTACTTCTGAAGATCCTGAATACTCGGTTTCCAGTTCCGGTGGGGCGCTTTGTGCTGGATCAGCAGGGCAAAGGGCTTGGAGGTGTCACGGTGTTCGAGCCAATCGAGCGCCAGGTCCGTGACAATATCCGTGGAGTGTCCCTGGATCCTGCGACTCCCGCCCTTGGCGCCGAAGAGTTCGGGATTGTAGTAATTGCCCTGGCCGCTGAAGACCTCCCAGGCATCAAAACCATTGGGCTTTGTCTTCATGTGCCATTTGCCGAACACGGCCGTGGTGTAGCCGTTGTTGTGGAGCGCCTTGGGCCAGGACCCCATGTCCGGATCCAGTGCGCCGCCCAGGTTCACGATACCGTTCTTGTGGCTGTGCAGGCCCGTCATGACGCTGGCGCGTGAGGGCGTGCAGATGCTGTTGCCGCAGAAGCTGTTTTCGAAGAGCATGCCTTCTCTGGCCAGTCGGTCGATGTTCGGGGTCGGCGGCAGGTCCATGCCGTACTGGTAGGCTGAGATTGCCTGCGTGGTCAGGTCGTCACTGAAGAAAAAAACGATGTTCGGTTTTGTCGCCTCTGCGCGAGCCACCTGAATGGCCAGAAAAATGATGAATACGGCGAATGGCGTCTTGAATCTGCTCATGTTGTCTCCTTGACTGAGTGGCCTTACGATGTTTTAACCGTGGCACCGATTCTACCTCCGAGTCAGAGGCAGATCAATAGAAAACAGCTCCCGGCCACCCGGTCGTGGCATGGCACTGGATCTGCAACGCCGGAGTGGCCAGTGTCAGCACACGAAAATCCTTGGACTGTCACATGATTGACCCTCACCTCAGGGGAGGAGTCAATTGACTGCGCCTCAGTGTCAGTGTATGAATCACGGTGCCGTTGTCCTGGATCAGGCGGAAGGTGACTTCCGGATCGGACAGCGTGGCATCCACGGTGAACTCACCAAAGGCGTATTTGTCGGCGATGCCGTAAAACTGGGTATCCCACTGCGGCCTGGTCACAGCAGGGCCTTTCCTGCCTCCCAGGCTCCCGGCCTCGAATTCGTAGAACTGGAATCCGCCGGGTCTGGGAATACGAAAGCCGCGTGCCCCATGACGGTCCCCTGAAATCAGCAGCACACCGGGGATCCGGTGTGTCTCGATGAATGCGAATATCCTCTCACGCCCCTGGGGATCCCACACGCCCCACGAGTCCTTGCCGTTGGACACATAATCGCTCCACATGGTACCGCAGGAGAGGATGATGAACGGTCCCTGACAGTCAAGCAGTTGTGTTTCGAGCCAGGCCATCTGTTCGTCACCGAGAAACGATCCCTTCACCCCTGTCCGGAAATACCGCTCATCCAGCATGATGGCATCGCAGGGTCCGATCCGGGTGCGCAGAAAAACGCCTCTGCGTGTGTCGCCGAATCCGTTTGAGGGATTGTTCCAGGCCTGACAAAAGACATCGCAGACGTTCTCCTTGTCTTTCTGGGTATGGCCCTTGGGGATACCCCACAGGTCGTTGTTGAAGTAATCGTGGTCGTCCCAGGTCACACAGACCGGTATGCTGGCGCTGAACTCCTTCCAGGCCGGAAAGAAGTCACGCACCAGGTAATCTGCGCGGTGCAGACCGCAGTGGCTCATTCGATCCTGCACTGCGATGTCACCACCCAGGAGCATGGCCGTGGGTTTGCGTTCCCGAATGAGGGTCCACTGTTTCTGGTTGCCCAATCCCCACCGGTGGGTGCAGGTGCCAAAGGCGATTCGAACCTTCCCGGGGATCGCTTCACTGGGCGCTGTGGTGATGGCCGCATGATCCGGGATGTGGATGGCCTTGCCGTCCACCAGCACTCGGTACGGGTAGCGCGTGGAGGGTGCGAGGCCCGTGACAGGGACCACGGCACACAGGTCTGTGTTGGGTGTGCTGTGGACAGGACCGAATGACCGCACTGTCCCATCCACCGTGACCTGCACCTCGACCCTGGCTGGTTGCAGCGTGCGGATCCACACACTCGCCCCGTGGGAACTCACGCAGCCCAGCATGGGGCCGCCGAGATGTACGATTCCCTGATCCGCGCAGAGCCGTTGAACGTCGCTGTCGGCCGCCACATGCGAGAACGTGGCATCGGGTCTGGCACTCAACACCTTGAATGCTGCTGCGTAGAGACGCTGGATATCTGCCGGCTGTTCACCCCATTGGTTCAATAATGCCAGATTGTCGGTCAACGCGTCTTTTTGGGGACATAGACTGTTCAGGTATTCTTCGAGGTTGGTGTAACCGTCGTTGTCTGCATCACCGTTTCTGTCCGCCGGATCCTTCGGGTCAAGGCGCATGGCCTGTTCCCAGGCATCCGGCATACCGTCCCGGTCCGTGTCTTGCGGGGCGGGCTTGCTCTTGAGCTCAGGCCACCCGCCGACCTCGTCCTGCGAGTCGATCAGCTTGCCTGTTTGTTGGCGGACATTTTTGACCAGACGCTTGTCTACAGCATCACGTGACAGTGACGCACCGGCCTGTTTGAGTACGAGCGTCAGGGCCTCCATGGCAGGCTGGGTCAACGGCGTATTCTCGCCCTGGTCCGGCATGGGTCTCTTCCAGTCGGCCAGCGTGCCGCGATACGCGTAGCTTTTCCGCCATCGCTCAAAATTCAGGGCCGCGTAATTGTCGCGCGTCCATTCGGCATTGCCCTCAAACACGTTGCCGCGCATGATGCCGTTGGCTGCAGCCGGGTAGTCGCCCTTGATCGAGATGGGCTGCACCGTGGGATCGGACTCAGGGCCAGGACGCCACACGTTGTTGACAGCCACCACTGTGTTGTCGCAAAAATTGGTGGTGCCGCCCTTGGTCCAGTTGTAGATCACGTTATTCCGGAAATCCACAATGTGGCCAAGAGAATCATCGGTCTTGCCGCCTGAGCCAAGGGTGGGATGGCGGTCGCGGCTGGTGGCGAAGATGTTGTGGTGAATGCTGATGCTGCTTTGGGGGGCCCTGAAGGAGCCGCACATGGCGTGCGTGCCTTTGGAGTGCACACTGTCATTGAGGGCCTCGCTCATGACGGACCACTGTAATGTGTAGTTGGCGCACCTGCGCGTATCCTGGTTGCCGTCAATGCCCCAGCTCGAGGACACATGGTCAAGAATCACGTGATTGCAGTCGTCCATGGTGATGCAGTCAGGGGAATCTCCAGCAGGTTTGTTCTTGTCGCCCAGGCGGACCCGAATATACCGTATGATGATGTCAGAGGCATTGTTGAGATTCAGGCATTGATCTCTCAGTGTGATGCCGTCACCCGGTGCGGTTTGTCCTGCAATGGTGATGCCCGATTTGTTGATGACGAGCTTGGACTTCAAGGCGATGGTCCCGGACAGGTCAAACACGATGGTGCGCGGTCCCTGGGCAGACTCTATGCCCTCGCGAATTGAACCGGGTCCGCTGTCGTTCAGGGTGGTGACGTGATACACGTCCCCGCCCCGGCCGCCCCGGGTAAAACGTCCGTAGCCTTCGGCCCCGGGAAACGCCAGCATGGTCCTGTGGGATGGGGCCCCTTGTTGTGCCATGCATAGAGAAGGGAGGCCGATTGTTGTGCACAGCAGAGTCAGGAGGATTGAGAGTTTGTGCTTCATCTTGTGATCCTTCACCTTTTCTTTTGAACTTAGTTGACGGTGGCTGCTTCTGATCCTGTGTCCCTGGGAGGTGTTTATTCAGGCACGTGTTTTTTTCGCCACGCTGGATACGCTTCCTTGAGCAGGCTCCCGGCATAGTTGCCCAGCCACGAGTAGCCGTTGCGGCGCTCGTGGGAAATCTCGGACAGCCGATACCTGGGAATGCCGTCGCGGCTGCAGAAGAAGGGCCTGTTGGTTTCGATCTCGTAAAACCGTGCCCAGAGCGGCGGGGCCGAGGCATCTTCAACCACGACCCTGTCCCAGCCTCCCGGCGCGGACGGGTCCCTGACACGGTCTACTCTGATCCCCTCGATCCTGGCCTGAGCGAACCAGGCCGCTGCACTCTCAATGGCGTCCGTGATCTCCGGTGTGGGGGGCTCGATGGCCATGAGAAACCGCACGATGTTCACAGACTCGGCACCACTGAGAGACGCCAGTTCGTAGCTGCGTGCCAACTGCGGTTCCAGGGTGGTCTCGTGGTGCTGAGCACACCAGGCCGTTTTCTTACCCTTCACAATGACCTGGCATTTGAGAATGCAGTCGATTCCCTTTTGCACGGCCCTGGCTGCGCGCTCACGGGTTTGGTCATCCACGAATGCATACTCCGATTTGCCCTGGGCGATGTCTTGAAGCAGGGACATGACGCCAATCATGGCGTTGTCATTGAACGTGATGTGCTTGTGGTAGCCCGTGGGCCTGGGATAATACTGCGGCCACCCGCCATTGGCGTACTGGGCCTCCAGCAGATAGGCAATCCCTTCAAGGGCGGCCTGTCTGTAGCGGTCATCATTAAATGCCGCATAGGCCCGGGCCAGGTACTGAATCTCCTTGCGCGTGGCACTGTTGTCAATGGTCGTGTCATTCTTCTGCTTCTGGCTCAACAGTTCTTTTTTTGTTGCGTCGTCGACAACGCTCCATTTGTAGTTCTTGGGCCATGCGCCGTTGTCCCGCTGATACAGGAGAAGGGTCTCGGCAATGTCTCGGTTGATTCTGCCTTGGGCATGGATGTCAGTCGCTGCCAACAAGATCAAATACAATGCGATGAAGTGCATTTTGCGCATAGCGATATGGACTCCTTAATTTTCTTAAGAAAATCGTATTGCCCAAACATGGGCAGAATCACAACCATCAGTACTTCAGATCCATAGGTAGACTTCAGTTCGCTGCGTTGGCAGTCAACTCAATATCATCCAGATAAATCACACCGGTTGCACCCGCACCTTCAATCCCAATGGACAGTGTCTGGACATTCGTAAGATTGGTGTTTACGGAGGTCAGGTCAATGTGCCAGATCTGCCATTCCTCCAAGGCAATATCTGCGGCAAGATCATTAGGCATCAGTGTGTTATTGATCTTGGCATACAGCGTGCCTGTGTTGCCGGCTGTGCCGCGTACTGCAATGGACAGTGTCCGGATACCGTGGGCCGTCCAGTCCTGACCGTTCACTGTATAATCGACCTGCGAGTAGGTCAGCTTGCCATTGGCACCGGAGTTGTCATAATACACGGGCATGGCCTGGCTGCTGCCCGGCAGGGTACTGTCTGTTTCCATGAGCGTGCCGTCAAAATGGGGGCTTGTCACATTCCAGATGTCATGACCGACTCCTGCGCCTGTGTTGTTGCCGCCATAGGCCACAGGGAAGAAGTCATCGGCGGAATAGCCGAAGCCGTCGTACCAGGCCTGGAAGGGTCTGTCCGGTGACAGATTGTTGTAGCTCTCAAAGTCATCCACCACCAGGGAACCCAGTGTGCCAAAGGTCCACAGGTCACCTGCCCATGTACTTGGCTCAGCCGCTTCGTTCACTTCATTCACCTGCCAGGTGTATGAGGTGTCCAGAGACAGATTCAAGGCATCCAGTGCAAGCCGGCTTTCTGTGACAGGGCCTGCTGATTCCAGTGCATCGGCATCTGTACCGATCAATACCTCATGCTGAACAGCACCCCGTCCTGCACGCCAGGACAGGACCGCGGTTCTAGGATCCACGTTCTGGGCTCCGGAGTCCGGGCTCGGCATCCTGGCTGCCATGGGAATGGCAGAAAACTGCACTTCACCGAGACTGTACTGCTGGAAGTACTGACTCCAATTACTCAAGGCCGTCAGTTTTACATACCGGGCCGCCACATTGTCCAGCGCAATGGATTGGCCTGAGTACGTATCATTCCCAGGGGCCTGGGCAAATTGAATCACACCCTGGTCACCGCCCAGTCGCGTCCATTCCGTGCCATCCGTGGAAAGGGTGATGATCACATCCTTGAAGCCATAGCCCAGGGTATTCTCCAGGGTCAGGTTTGAATTCCAGATCCTCATGTCGTAAAGCCTGAGTGTATTGTCGAATTCAAACGTGATCGAGACCGCTTCACCGGGGTCTGTGACAACCGCACTGACCCACATGTCCGTGTTTGTCGTGGAATGCGTGCCTGTGTCAGGGTTGAGTCCCGAGCCGTTGATGGTATTGTCAGGGCCCACATCGCCGCTCTCCGCGCTGGAGGCCGTGACCGTGATATTATCTCCGGCCACCGGATACGCCACTGGCTCGGTTGTAAATGCCCAGATCTCCCCGACGTCCCACGCGGATACACTGTTGGCCTCGTCCACACGCCAGTAATAGGTAGTACTGAAATCAAGGGGACTGTCAGACACGGCATAGACCGCTTCGTCCTGTGTGATGCCGCCAAGACCCTGGCTGACATCATTGAAGTCTGTGCTGAAGAAGATCCTGTGCTGGGGGGACATGCCTTTGGCATATTCTCCGGGCTTCCAACTGAGGATCGGCATGACAGACACATCGGCAGCACCCTTGGCAGGATCAGGTCTTTTTGCCAGGGCCCTGGTCCCCTCATTGACGTCGATAAAGGGTCGCCATGTTTCCTCTGCGTGATCGTGTGTGGCCAGGTTCAGCAGACCGTTGCTGTTGTAGCACACGAACTGCACGATGCCGTCCGTGTCCGATTCGAGGGCTGGCAGTACGTCAATGGAGAACGAGTCACCAGGCTCGCCGTCTGTGAATTCAATGGTGCCGAGCAGCGTGGTTTTGTCCGGGTCGAGACCTTCGAGGTCAGCGGGGTTGTTGCCCGGTGCATTGTTCCAGGTGAGACTCCTTTCTTCCCAGTCAATGTTGTCGAGGCAGTTGTCGTTCACGTAGGACACGTCGAAGTGTCTGTTGCCGCTCTTGGGATCATGCAGTGAGAGCGTCAGGACTGCAGTGTCCAGGTTGGTCACATCCAGGCCGCTGATATCGAACTTGATCCAGGACTTGGCACTTTTCGAGTCACTCCGGATGGAGAGTTTGCTGCTGTCGCTCCTGTTTATGTCCGGGTTTTCGATATCGGTCCTGCAACTCACATCAGCCGTGATAATGATGTTGGCAAATACAGCAGGCACACACACAAGGCCCAGGCAGAACACAATACACACGCGTAGAATTAATCTTGGATACATCATAGTCCTCCTTCAAGAAAACTTATTTTCAGGATCTTGGCAAATTTGGCTCATGTTTTGGGCTTGAATTCAAAACACTGAAGACCCTGCCATCGTGATACAATCCGTGCCCAAACATGCAGTCATTATAACAACATTTGCGAAAGCCATAGGCTGATCTTGTGCAGAATGTACTTTTTTTTGTGGTTTTTTCTTGAAATCAATGGCCTCAAAAAAACAGAACTTTTCCCTGTTCCCTGGCAATAGGGGGGACTTTTGCACTTAACGAGCCACTGGGAATCTGCTATGATATGCCCACAATGGTGAAGTACACGAAGAAAGGGGCCATGCATTAACAACAGAACATTGCTGTTTGAGAGGTATGGGGTAAATTCCATAGCATTTACGGTGTGGCCAGAGACATTGTCACATCAAGGAGATGATTAGCATGAAGGACAAACCAATGCAATCGAGGCGTCAGTTTCTCAAACAGAGTGCAGCCACGGCCCTATTCGGCCTGCTGTCCGGTCAAAACAGTGCCTGGGCCCAGTCCGGTCAGGGGCAAAAGCGGCCCAACATCCTCTGGATTACGTGCGAGGACACAGGCCCGGAACTGGGGTGTTACGGGGATGCCTATGCTGACACCCCCAATCTCGACCGGTTCGCCACTCAGGCCATGCGATACAAGGTGGCCTGGTCCACGGCCCCGGTGTGTGCGCCTGCAAGGACGACCCTGATATCCGGCGTGTATCCTCCGAGCAGCGGGGCAGAGCACATGCGCAGTCAAGTGGCCCTGCCGTCATTCATGCGTCTGTACCCTCAGTTTTTGTCTGAGGCAGGTTACTACTGCACCAACAACAGCAAGACAGACTACAATGTACCGGAACGCGGCAAGGTGTGGGACGAGTCCTCCAACAAGGCCCACTGGAACAAATGCCCGGTCGGCAAACCGTTTTTCTCGATCTTCAATCTGACCGTGTCACATGAGAGTCAGATTCGCAAGCGTCCCCATACGCTCACCCATGATCCGGCCGAGGCGCCGATTCCTCCGTATCATCCGGATACGCCCGAGGTGCGTCACGACTGGGCCCAGTATTATGACAAGGTCACTGAGATGGATGCGCAGGCAGGCAAGCGTCTCAAGGAACTGGCTGACGCAGGCCACATGGAGGACACGCTTGTCTTCTTCTACGGTGACCATGGGTCCGGTATGCCGCGTCACAAACGATGGCCCTACAACTCCGGGCTGCACGTGGGAATGATGGTGTACGTGCCACCCAAATACAAAGACCTGGCGCCCAGAGAATACAAGGTCAATGGTGTGTCTGACCGCCTGGTCGGATTCATTGATCTGGCACCCACTCTGCTGAGTCTTGCCGGGGTCAAACCGCCTGAGTGGATGCAGGGCTCTGCCATGATGGGACCCTTTGAAACCCCGCCCCCTGCATACCAGTTCGGGTTCAGGGGACGTATGGATGAACGTTATGATCTGGTCCGTTCCGTGCGCAACGAACGCTACATCTATATCCGCAATTACATGCCGCATCTGATCTATGGCCAGTATCTGGACTACATGTTCCAGACGCCCACCACACAGGTCTGGAAGCGGCTCTACGATGAAGGCAAATTGAATGCTGCGCAGCGCTGTTTCTGGCAGCGTAAGCCGCCCGAGGAATTGTACGATCTTGAGGCCGACCCCCATGAAATAAACAATCTGGCCAAGTCACCTGCCCATCAGGGCGTGCGTGAGATGCTGAGTCAGGCCCTGCGCGAACACATTCTGCGCATTCGGGATGTGGGATTCCTGAGTGAAGCGCAGCAGCACAGCCGCGCTGCAGGCACGACCCAGTACGAGATGGGGCACGATCCGGCCAAGTATCCCCTGGAGAAGATTCTGGCCATGGCAGATCTCGCCTCCCTGATGGAACCGCAGGCATTGCCCGAACTCCAGGCCGGACTCAAAGACAGTGACAGTGCCGTTCGCTACTGGGCGGCCATGGGCCTGCTCATGCGAGGGGACAAGGCCGTCAACAGCTCGCGCCGCGCACTTCGTGACGCGTTGAAGGATGCCGACTCCACGGTTCGGATCATTGCGGCCCGGGCCCTGGGAGAGTATGGCAATGCCCAAGACCTGCCAGGGGTGCTCGAGGTCCTGGGGACACTGGTCTCGCCGGACAAGGACGGGGCGTACGTTTCCATGCTGGCGCTCAATGCCGTCGATGCACTGGGTGACAAGGCCGTGCCCCTGATGGACATCATCCGGACTATGCCCACCAAGGACCCGTCTGCTGTGGCTCGCGCCAATGGCTATGTGCCCAGGCTCGTCCAGGATCTGAAGAATCGTTATGCCCCCAATTAGGCAATGAACCAGTCGTCTTGTTGCAGGGCCATTATGTCATATGATTGAGGGCCGACCATGAATAAACAGCACCTTATGAAGCGAAGGACATTTTTGAAACTTTCCGGCCTGGGCGTGCTGACCGCATCACAATCCCTATGGGCCCAAGCGAGTCGTGCCGCGCAGAAACCCAATATCTTGCTGATCATGACAGACCAGCAGTTCGCAGATGCCATGAGCTGTGTGATGGGGCGTCAGTATATTCACACACCGAACATGGATGCCCTGGCTGAACGCGGCATGCGCTTTACCCGGGCCTACAGCCCGAATCCCCTGTGCATGCCCATGCGTGCCTCTCTGATGACAGGGCAGTATCCGCATAAGACCGGTATCCAGAGCAACTCGGGCAAGATCGATCCTGCCAAGCACCATTTCATGGGTAAGGTTTTCAAAGAGGCTGGGTATGAGACCGCCTACTTTGGCAAATGGCACGTGGCCGTCAATAAAAATCGCAAGGACATTCACGGATTTGATGTCACGGACTTTACAGCACAACAGAATCCCGAGCCTGCTGCCGATTTCCTCAAGACGTCACATCTGCGTCCCTTCTTTGCCATGGTGTCTTTTCTCGGGCCTCATGAGATCTGTCAGTGGGCGCGTAAAGAAGCCGTGCCCGGAGGCGGGATCGGCGATCCACCGCCTCTGAACGAGCGACCGCCTTTGCGGCCGAACTTCGAAGCGCCGGAACACGAGACAGACATCATGACCCACATGCGCAAGTCCTATCAGGCGAGTCGACTGTTTCCTGTGGGCGACTATACGGTAGACGACTGGCGTCGCCAGATATGGGGCTATTATCGTTTGATTGAACGCGTGGACGGATTGATTGGCACGGTGTTGAAGGCCCTGGACGAATCAGAAGAGCGAGACAACACCCTGGTGGTCTTTTTCAGCGATCACGGTGACTGCCACGGCGCCCATCGCTGGAACCAGAAGACCGTCTTTTATGACGAGTCCTCTCGCGTACCGTTCATCCTGTCCTGGCCAGGTCAGATTGCCAAGGGGACATCGGATGTCCTGCTCAATACCGGTATTGACATGATGCCGACCCTGTGTGATTTTGCAGGCGTGGACGTACCGGCTGAGTTGCCTGGCAAGAGCCTCAAGGCGCCTGCGATGGGCAGGGCACCGGCCTGGCAGCGGGACTATATTGTGTCGCAGAACCACATGGTTCAGTGTGAACCTGTGGACGGCAGGCTGCTCACACCCCACGGGCGCATGGTGCGCAGCGATCGCTACAAATACTGCGTGTACAGTGAAGGCCAGCGGCGCGAGTCACTGGTGGATATGAAGAACGATCCCGGCGAAATGAAGAATCTCGCCCAGGATGCCGCACACCGGAAGGCACTCGAACAGCATCGCCAATATCTGATTGACTGGTGCAGGCAATATGGCGATGAGTTCTCCGTGCCCTCGATCAGTGACTGAACCTACTGAGCGAAAGGAAGCGTATGTCCAATGCAGGCATCATGAATCGACGCGAATTTTTACGATGGGCGGCAGCAGGGGCTGCAGGACTCGGTGTGGGACTTGGTCAGACCGGGTGTCGCAGCATCAAGGCGAAAGGGTCGGCGCATCAGCCCAATATCGTGTTCATCATTGCAGACGATATGGGGTGGAAGGATATCGGCTACCATGGCTCAGAGATCAAGACGCCGAACCTGGATCGCCTGGCCCAAGGAGGACGCATCTTCGACCAACACTATGTGATGCCCACCTGTACGCCCACACGCGTGGGCCTGCTCAGCGGTCAGTATCCGAGCCGGTACGGCATTCTGGGGCCGGACTACGGGAAGGTGTTTGACGACGATACCGTGACACTGGCAGAGGCCTTGAAACGCAAGGGGTATGCCACGCACATTTCCGGTAAATGGCACATGGGGTCCCCTCCCGAGTATACGCCCATGAAATACGGCTTCACCTCTTCGTACGGTTATTTTGCCGGGCAGATCGATCCGTACACGCATCTGTACAAGACAGGCACAAAGACCTGGCATCGAAACGACACCCTGGTGGATGAAACAGGCCATGCCACGGATTTGATTACAGAGGACGCGGTACGCGTCATCAAGGCCGAACATGAACAGCCCTTTTTCCTGTATGTGGCGTACAGTGTACCGCATTCGCCCTTGAAGGAACCCGCAGCGTGGTTGTCCAAGTATCCGGACATGCGAGTCCCCTCGCGCCAGTGGTTTGCTGCCAGTGTCACACACATGGATGACGGGATCGGCAAGATCGTCACGGCCCTGGATGAAACGGGCCTGAGAAAAGACACGCTCCTGGTCTTTATCAGTGACAACGGCGCGCAGCAACGCTGGGCCAGCACCACCGAATACAGGGGCCGCTATGCTGACCTGCCGCACACCGTGCTGGGCAACAACCTGCCCCTGCGCGAGTGGAAGGGCGATTGCTATGAAGGCGGCATACGCGTGCCGGGATTTGTCAACTGGCCCGGGCAGATCCAGGCAGGGCACATTGCCTCGCCTGTCCACATTGTGGACTGGATGCCTACACTGTGTCACCTCGCCGGGGCTGAGCCGACTGGCGCACAGCCCCTGGACGGCCGGGACATCTGGCCGGTCATCACAGGGGACGCGTCGCAGGTGCCTGAGCGGACCCTGTACTGGAAAACCGCAAAAGCCTCGGCCGTGCGCCAGGGCGACTGGAAATTAATTGTCTTCAAGAACGACGGCCATGAAGCCTTGTTCAACCTAGCGACAGATCCCTATGAGAAGCACGACCTGGCCAACCAGGAGAGCGGACGCGTGGCTGCATTGAGAGCCGTGTTAACACAGATCGCTTCCAGGGATCGTGGCCGGGTGTCATGAGGTCACGCATGTGTCATGGTTGAAGTATCTACTTCAACTGCCCGGCGTCATGGGATGGGCTGTGCCCGGACACGTCCTCGGAGCATGACACCTCCGCCAGGTAGATCCTGGCCTTCTGCCCTTCGTGGGAAGAGTAATAGGTCACCAGCAGCCGATTCCTGAACCAGACCATGCCCGCATAGCTGGTGTCCCCTCCGGAGGGCAGACCCAGACACTCGGTGAGTGTCCCGGCCTCCGGATCGACCCAGCAGAGTGAGGTTCGCACCGGATCATCGACCAGGCGTACACACGCCAGGATCCTGCTGTCCGGCAGCCGGATCATTTCAGGCCCGCCCACGGGGATGCCCAGGTCCTTCCAGTGCCAGTGGTAACACGCGTCTGTTAAGGATAGTCCTGTGACACTGAGAAGTCATGGCAAAATTTTGGGACATTAACAGTTATTTGGATCACGATTTGGACTTGAACGGCGTCACGATTCATCATACGATGGTCCCCAAGTGGCCGGACGCGCACCCATTCTCCGGTACCGACCGGGTCAAGGTGTCAGCCAAGGCAATAATTCGATGCATGTGGAGAAGTCTCTGGTGGGAGAAATCAATGATGCTGACGGCCAGTCACAGTCAATCCAAAGGCTCGGGCCATGCAGGCCGCGGGCTGCGTTTGTTCGTTTTTTTCTTGTGTCCGTTCATGTGTGCCGCGGTTCTTGGCGCAGATCTGGTCAAGGCGTTCCCTGACGCCCAGGGATGGGCTGCCCACACACCTGGCGGCAGGGGCGGGCAGATCCTCCGTGTCACCAACCTGAATGCCGGGGGGCCCGGTTCCTTTGCAGAGGCGGTTCAGGCCAAGGGCCCCAGGATCGTCGTGTTCGAGGTGGGCGGTGTGATCGACCTTCAAAGGAAATCCATTACCATCCGAGAGCCGTTTGTCACCATTGCCGGCCAGACCGCGCCGAGTCCCGGCATCACCTTCATCCGGGGCGGGATCAATATTGCTGCGCACGACGTGATCGTACAGCACATCTCTGTGCGTCCGGGCGAGGCCGGAGCCGCCAAAAAAAGCGGATGGGAAGTGGACGGCATGGCCACGAGTTCCTTTAACATCATCGTGGACCACTGCTCCTGTACCTGGGCCACGGATGAAAATCTGTCTGCCTCAGGTCCTCGTTTTGACGGAGACACTGTGGAGGACTGGCGTGAAAACACGTCTCACAGGGTCACGTTCAGCCACTGCATCATTGC